>JBCCEK010000118.1:0-14196 GCA_039030295.1 Myxococcota bacterium
CGATCCGAATGCCAATGCCTGCCTCCGCTTCGACGCTGGAAGGGGGGCGAGAAGTGTGCCCGCAAGCACGCGAAGCACGACATGCGCGAAGGAATCCATGCCGGCTTCCATGGGCGGATCTGCAAACCCCAGGGGCGCGCGCAAAACGAGTGCCCGGCCTGGCCATCGATCCGCGGAGTCGTCGATGGCTGCCTCCAGGCGATGTGGGACGAAGGTCCCGGTAGGCGAGTGTCCAAGCACGGCCACTACATCAACATGAGCAACCTCGAGTACGAAGAGGTCGCATGTGGGTTCGCCAAAACCGGCGACGGGGAGGTTTGGAGCGTTCAGAACTTCCGCTGAACCGAGCCTCGCCACGGCCCCACCCCCGACCGATTGTCAACGCTCCCAGTTTGCGGTAGGCGGAGCCGCATGGAAATCGTCAAACAGACTCCCGAGTACGAGATCATCAAGAAGCGATCCGGCCGGTACGGCGTTCGCAATGCGCAACGAAAGTGGGTCAACGGCGAAGAGAAGGTGAAGATCCTGATCGCCGAAAAACTGATCAAGGCGCCGGAGCCTAAGCCAGAACCGCCCGCCGAAGAGGCCACTGCCGAAGACGCCGCGACCGAAGAGGCCGGCGCCGAAGACGCCGCGGCCGAAGAGACCTGAGCCCTGACCCAAGCTAGGGGGCCAAGGCGACCTGCCGTGGCTCGGGCCTTTTTGCAGCAGGCCACTGGACGGTCGTGCCCGTGCGCTGCGCTATCGTCTCCGCACGGAGGCGTGCCATGGCGCAGAAGCAGATCATCGCAGAAGGCCCTTTCAGAAGAATCATCGCGGACGGCGTGCGAGTGGGGAACACGATTCACCTTTCTGGCGCGGTGAGCGTTGATGCCGACGGGAACGCACTCCATGAAGGAGACGTGGTCGCGCAGCTCCGACAGGCTTACGCCAACATCGCGGACGTGCTGACGAAGTTTGGGAGCACCATGGACGACATCGTCTACGAGACCGTTTTCGTCACCGACATGGACGGTATTTTGGGCGACGAGGAGATCACTAAGTCGTTTTTTGGGGCGCGGGCGGAAGCCTATGGAGGAAAGCCAGAAGTCTCGCAGAGCCTCATCGGTATCTCCAAACTGATCATGCCCGAGCTGCTGATCGAGATCCAAGTCGTGGCCCAGGTGTCGTGACGCTGCGCCCCGGCGATGCACCCGCCGAAGTTTCTTCTTCGGTCGATCAGCGCTAAGAAGAGGTATGGGCCGGCACAAGCGACGTCGAGGGACGACCGAGCGGCGAGGCTACCATCACGGCAACCTTCGCGAGGCCCTCATCGACGCGGCCCTCGAGCTGATCGTCGAGAAGGGGCCCGGCGGCTTCACGTTCGCGGATGCGGCACGCGGGGCCGGCGTCAGCCCCGCTGCGCCGTACCGACACTTCCGTGACCGCGATGCGCTCATGGCGGACATCGCGAAGCGCGGGTTCGAAGCGCTGGCTGAAGACCTTGGTGCAGCGGCAGAGGCCGGCGACCCAAACCCGGTTGCTGCCATCGAACGCATTGGTCAGGCATACATCGAGTTCGCCAGGCGCGAACCCGCCCTGTTCTCGGCGATGTTCGAGTCAGGGTTGGCGTCCGAAGTCGCGTCGGTCCGCGCTTCGGAGGACCGTGCGTTCGAGGTCCTTCTCCACACCTGCGAGGCGGTCGCCGCCAAAGTGGATCCGAGCCGTCGGCCGCCCGCCATGATGATGGCCCTTCACTTTTGGTCACTCGCTCACGGGATCGCGGCCCTTTACGCGCGCGGTGACGACGCGCGCCGCTCGATCCCCATGTCCCCAGCGGAGCTTCTCGAGGCCGCAACGCTCGTTTACCTCGATGGGTTGAACATACCCGTCTGACCCCAAGGTCGCGGTCGCGGGATTTGGCATTGACAGCGCCCGGGGTTGGCCTCATATGTGAATGTGAAGAACATTTACATAGGCTCGAAACGCCGGAAAAGAGGTCCAAAACATGACAGACATGGTCGCAAAGCTCGATGACGTGGGGAAGCCCATCTGGGTCGCCCTTCTCGTTCTCTCGTTTGTCGTCTTTTGGCCAATCGGGCTGGCGCTGCTGGCTTTCCTGCTGACCAGCGGCCGCCTGGGGTCGCGCCACAACCATTGGTGCGCAGCCTCGAGTCGCCGCCGCCATTGGGCGCGGCCCTCCTGGCAAGGCCACAGCGGCAACACCGCGTTCGACGAGTACCGCGAGCAAACCCTGCAGCGCCTCGAAGAAGAGCAGCAGGAGTTCCATGATTTCCTCAAGCAGCTCCGAAGGGCGAAAGATCGGACAGAGTTCGATCGATTCATGGCCAACCGGGCGGCCCGTGCGGACGAAGACGATGAGCCGCAGCCCGGCCCCGAAGACGCAGAGGATGAACGGCCGAGCGGCGGCTCCCTACCCCCGGGGGCCTAAGACTGCGCGCTGGCGTTTCCGCCTGCGCTCTGCGAGATTCGGTTCATGTCTGAGGTTAGCGTTCTAGGCGGCGGGGCGTTCGGCACTGCCCTCGGCCTGTACACCCACGCGCTTGGTCACAGGACACGCGTGTGGGCGTTCGACGACGGCCTTCCCGAGCAAGTGCGCGCCGCTGGAGAAAACGAAGCGTACCTCCCCGGCTTTGCCGTCCCGCCTGACCTCCGTTTCACCAACGACATGAAGACCGCTCTCGAGGGGACGGAGCTCGTCCTGCTCGTCGTTCCTTCAGGCTTCATGCGAACCGTGACGGAACAGGCCGCTCCGCACATGCCCCCCGACGCGTTCGTCGCGTCGACGGCCAAAGGGGTCGAACGCGAGAGCCTCGCGATGATGAGCGACGTCCTCGCGCAAACCCTCCCGCGCCATGCTCCGCACGCCTCGTACCTGTCGGGCCCGACGTTCGCGAAGGACCTCGCAGCGGGCCTACCGGCCGACATCACGTTGGCGGCGGCAGACATCGAAACAGCACGGCGCGTTCAGTCGGTCCTGCATTCGCCGCGCCTTCGAGTGTACGCGAGCAACGACGTGGTCGGGGTTCAGTTGGGTGGGGCGCTCAAGAACGTCATCGCGATCGCTTGCGGCGCAGCTTTCGGCCTCGGTCAGGGCGCTTCAGCGGTAGCGTCGCTCATGACGCGCGGCCTCGCGGAGCTCACCAGGCTCGGCGTGTCCCTCGGCGCCAATCCGCTCACGTTTCTCGGGCTTGCAGGGGTGGGCGACCTTACCCTGACGTGCACGGGCGAGCTCTCGCGGAACCGACAGCTCGGCCAGAAACTCGCAGCGGGCAAGTCGGCGAGCGAAGTCCTTGCATCCCAAAAGGCGGTTGCCGAGGGCTACTACACGGCCGCGGCGGTCCACGCCCTCGCACAGCGGACCAACGTCGACACACCCATTTCCGAGGCCGTCTATCGCGTTTGCCACGAAGACGCGTCGATCTTGGACGAAGCGACCCGCCTCATGACGCGAGAGAGCAAGGACGAACTCGCTGGGATCTTCGAAGGCTGAAGGCGCGTCGTTCGTCGCCGAGCCGCAGCCGCGCCCCGAATTAGGCGATCCGGGACGGCTCCGGAGGAGGTGCGCTCTGCGCGAACGGCCGGATGACCCAGAACAGAATCACGAGTTGGGTGATCCCGAACAACACGATCGTCAACTGGGGATTCGGTGTGGGTGGCACGCCATTGACAAACAGCCAGCTTACCGCGAAGCCGACGAGGCCCCAGGTCGAACGCACACGGTCGAGTTCCAAGGTCATCAACCAGAGAATGGGCACCGCCCCGTAAATCGGAACGATCGGACTCCGTAGCGAAGCGAGGATCAGCATGGCCAGCCACAGCTGGGCAAGGCGTGCGCGGTCGCCCTCAATGCGTGACCCGATCCAGATGAAGACTACGAGGATCCCGGTGTACGCCCACGACAATGGTCGAAGAAGGGAGGCGCCGTCCTCGTAGCCAAAGAAGCTCAGTTTCCACGCGGTACCGGGAATCGAGAGGTTAGTGACGATCGGCAGCTCATCCGTGACGAACGAAAAGGCCTCGCCAGAAGTCAGACGCGACAGCATGTAACCGACGAAGCTCTCGATCGGGGACGACCCGAGGACCAAGAGCGTGATGAGCCCGAGGACCACAGTGAACAGCGCCGTCCACGCAACGTCACGCCAACGCCGCTGAAACACCAGATAGAGCCCCAGTACGCCGGGGAAGATCTTCGATGCGATGCCCCACGCCAGGAGCGCGCCTCCGAGCGCCGGTCGCTTGCTTTCGAACGCGACCATGGCCGCCACGGCCGTCCAAATCGTCAGCACGTGCGCTTGGCCGAACTGAAAATTGAACATGGTTGGCATGGACGCCAAGACCAATGGAAGCGTCCACAAAGCCCAAGCGCCAGTAGACCCACCGATCCATCTCGCCAACGCGACCGCGAACGCGACGAACGCGAGCAACTGCAGCGCGAACCAAACCGAACGGATGCTGGTGTAGTCGTTGCTGAGGCCAAGCCACGCGCGGGGCAACAACAGGAACGGTGGCGCGTATAAGAAAGCGTCGTCGAAGTAGCGCTGGACGCCTTCAATCGAAGTCTCGATGTCTTCTGCCGTGCTGACGCCGAAGCTTGGATAGTGCTCAGGCGCGTAGATGTTGTCCGCGTCCTGCCGCGTGAGATCCGCTGCGTGCACGTACGAGCCCATGCACATGTGGCCGACGGTGAACGCGATAGGCGGGAACGTCGATCCCCACGCGCTGTCATGATCAGTCATGAACACGCTGAGTCGCGAGACCTGAAGCACCATGATAAGTGCGAGCACGCCCCACCCCACAGCCTTGGCGCGCGACCGTTCGTAGGCTCCGTCGATCGAGGCGGGAAGCATGCGGGTGATTCGTTTGGCTGCGAGACCCACCCCTAGGCTTCCGGCGCCGACCAACGGCGAGAGGCCCCATGGTAGCCAGCCGCTCGAGCCAAGCACCACGACGGAGACGAGGCCAGCTCCGGCAGTCCAGCCGGGCGATGGCCTTGCCCATGCGACGGCTCCGGCAACCAGAACGGGGATGGCCATCGCTACAGCTGCTCCCGCGATCGGTGGCCCCAACCACGCCGACTGAAGGGTCCCGAGCGCATGCACGATCACGACTACGATGGGCGTCACGACAGCGGTCGCGACTCCTCTGCGTGCCCGTCCCATGGGACCTATGGGTACCACACTTCTATCGGAACTTGGACAGCACGGTATCCGCGTACATCCGCATCGACTGAAGCTTGGTCTCGAGGGGTGTTGTGTCTTTTTGGTAAGGGGGACGGAAACCGATGACGGCGTCAGTCACGCCGAGGTCCTCCAGTTGCTTGAGGCCGTCGACGGTGAGGGCGAGGTACGACGCGGCGTGGATCTCGAACGGCTTGGCGGCGAGCCCTAGGTCGGTCCGCATGGTGTGAAGCTTGGCGATCATCGTTTCGAGCTCACCTTGGTCACCGCCAGCGTGCATCCACCCGTCGCCCAACGTGACAGCACGACGCAACGCGGCGTCGGAATGGCCCCCCACAAGAAGCGGAATCGGCTCGGTCGGCGTCGGCGCGAGCTTGATCGATTGAAGCTGGAAGGTGTCGCCTTCGTAGGAGAAGAAGCCGCCTGCGGTAAGGCCACGAATCATCTCCATCATCTCGTTCATGCGCTTCCCCCGGGCTTTCCAGGGCACGTCGCAAATGTCGAAGTCTTCGGGCCACGGGCTCAGTCCCACCCCGAGACTGAAGCGGTTCTGACTCATCACCGCGAGTGATGCGGCCTGTTTCGCAACGAGCACCGGATGGCGCACCGGTAGCTTCACCACGAACGTGTGGAGGCGCAGTGTCGAGGTGACCGCTGCCAACGTCGTCGCAAGAATGAACGGTTCGATGAAAGGTGCCCCGTCGAGAAACTCGCGGTTCCCGTCTGGTGTGTACGGGTACTTCGAGTCTGAATGCTCGGGATAGGCGATCGAGTCAGGGATGACGAAGGCGTCAAAGCCGAGTCGCTCGGCCTCCTGCGCGAGGGTCACATACTGTGCGGGGTCGCACATCGCTTCGGCAAACGCGATTCGCATGGGGGTGTAACTAGCGCCAAAGGGGCCCCGAATCCCGCGTAAATCCCGCCTCTGGACTGATTGGCGAGGCTGCGCCTAAAGGGCTATTCTAGAAGGGTTAAGTGGCGCTTCTCGTGGGAGAGATGCACCCCTTCGAGTGATTCTATGACACCGCTCCCGAGATCGCTGGCGCACCGGATCGCGCTCGCGGCTGTCGCCGTCTCGGTCGCCGCCTGCGGCAGCGGCAAGATCGGGCCGCTCGGATCGGGCGACCCGGACGGAAGCCCGCCGTTCAACAGCGGCGGCCCGGGCCAGTCGGGGACGGGCGGGAACGTGCCGCCGGGCGATCCGACCGACCCCGACGATCCGGAAGCGCCACTGTTCACCTACGCAAGCGTCGGAACACGCTGCGTTGGTGGCGCGCTTGGCGAGTGGTTGGTCCTTTCGCGCGATCCGGTCGACTGCGCGGCGCACGCCGACTTCGCTCAGCCTCCCTCGGACGCATTCATTCGCGTCCCGTTGTCGTCCTCGGCAGGCCCTGGGACGGTGCGCCAGGTAGTCCCGGTCTGTTCCCCCGACGGCGCGTGCGTCGATCGCGAGATCGAAATCAGCTCCACCGCGTTCGCACCCGGCGAAAGCCTGCGCGGTGCCTGGTCCCTCACGCTTGCGGATCGTGTGATCGGGGGCGACATAGACGCCAGCCGGTGCAACTACGAACCGCTCGACAACCCGGCCCGCGCGATTCGGGTGTCGGATGTCGTGCTCAACCAGGGCGTCGCAGTCGCGCTGGCAGAAGGCGGAAGCCCGATCGCCCCGGGTAGCCGCAACGCCCCGGTGGTCGCTGGCCGAGACGCTGTCGTGCAGATCGGGGTCGCGCCCGAAGGCGACTGGCTCGCACGAGAACTGATCGCGGAGGTTCGGATCGGGGACGCCGTCGTTGGGGAGACGCGCATATTCGTCGATGGTGAGTCCACGTCCGAACCCCAGAGCATGATCCAAGTCCCAGTGGCCGGTGCACAGATTCCGCCAGAGGGAGAGTTCAGTATCGGATTGTACGAGGTGGCCAGTTGCGTGGACCAACCCGGCGCCGTGCTCACTCCCCGCGTCCCGTCGAACGGCGCCGCCGACCTCGCTGCGCGTCCGATGGACGGTCCGTTTCGGATCGTCCTTGTACCCATACGCTGGAACGCAGACGGATCGGGCAGGCTCCCAGACCTCAGCGCATCGGTGGTTGGTGTGTTCGCCGATCGTGTACGGGCGCTCTACCCTGTCGACGCGGTCGACGTCTCCGTTCGTGCACAGCCACTCGACTACGACGGCGACCTCGATGCTGCGGGCAACGGATGGTCACAGCTCCTCAACACATGCCTCAACCTTCGCGCCGACGACGATGGACCGGACGAAGTCTACTACTACTGCGTGTTCCAGCCGACCAATGACATACGCGAGTTCTGCGGTGGGAGTTGCGTGGCCGGAATCGGCCCCGTGCCGAGCGCCAGTGACACCTATCGCCGCGGCGCGATCGGGTTCAGCTACGGTGCGTCGGGCGTCGAGACCTTCGTGCACGAGATCGGCCACGCGCTCGGAAGGCCCCACGCTCCATGCGGCGGCGTGAGCGGGGCGGACCCCAACTACCCCTATAGCGACGCAACGATTGGCGTGTGGGGATACGACCTCGTCGATCGAGAACACATCGCCCCCAACTATCGCGACATGATGAGCTATTGCGGCCCGAGCTGGATCAGTGACTACAACTACGAGCTCCTATTCGACCGGATCGAATCGGTGTATCGCGCGTTCTCCCTAAAGTCGGCGGCAGCGCCGGTCGAGTATCTCACCGTCATCGTCGACGCCGACATGAGTCTCTCGTGGGGCGAGTCGGTCACGCTTCGCGATCCGCCTGAGGGCCAACCGGTGTCGGTCGACCTCTTCGACGACGCCGGGACATGGCTCACGCGGGTGCCCGCGACCTACCAAGGCGTCACACACATCCCGGGCGGGTCGATCAAGCTCGAGCGACCGCCTTTCGAGGTCGGGCGCGTTGACATCGAGGGCTTCGGCGCCCTTCCCCGCTGACGCTCAGGCTCGCCCGGTGTTGGCTTCTTGGATTTGGTCGTTCAGAGTCCAGAAGTCGTAGAGCACGCCGAACAGGAAGAGGCCGCCGGTGAAGAAGTAAAGAATCGCCGTCCAGATCTTGCCCATGTAGAGACGGTGGAGCCCGAACACTCCGAGGAAGGTGAGCAACAGCCAACCGATCGTGTAGTCGATCGGGCCCGCCGTGTACCGGGCCTCCGCGGAACGCTCGAGCGACGGCATGAGGAACAGGTCGACGATCCAGCCGATGAAGAGGAGCCCGGCCGTGAAGAACCAAATCGTCCCGGAAACTGGTTTGCCATAGTAGAAGCGGTGGGCGCCCATGAACCCGAAGATCCATAGGATGTATCCGACCAGAAGGCTGTGGGTCTCGTCTTGGTTCTCCATGAGTCGCTCATAACATCGCTTCGGGCTCGAAGAGAAGGGGGTTGCGATCCCGTGTCCAGCGTCCGCTGTCAGTTCTCGGCATTGGCGTGGCGGCAACGCTAGGAATCGTTGGCCTTGCGCCATCGGCGAAGCGCGCGAGATACGCCTCGCACGTTGGCGATCCCTGCGCGGCGCGCAATCTCGGCGACGGGTCGCTTCTGCTCGATCCCCTCGATCACGATCGAACGGCGAGTGTGATCGCGTAGCGCCCGAAAGGTGGTTCCCTCCTCCTTGAGGTGGCGCTGAAGTGAGCGAGAGCTCATGTGGAGCGCGCGAGCGACGCTCTCGACGTCGGCCCGTCCGGCAAGCAGGCAGCGTCCGATCGCCTGACTCGCCGAGGCGAGGAAGCCTGCAAGCTCGATATCTCGGGTGAGTGCTGACGCCAGCTCAGCAAGAGCGCGGTGCACCGTCGGATCGCCCGCCGAAAGCGGTAGGTTCCACGTGTCGTCGGTCATCGACAGTTCGGTGTGCGCGGCGCCAAACCTGACCGGGCACCGAAACACCCGCTCGTACTCCTCGGACATACCCCGAAACGGGTGTGTGAACGTGACTTCTTCGAGCCGAAAGCGACCGGCCGTCGCTGCGCGAAAGTAGGTCGTCGTCGTGGCCGCAATGAACTCGAGTTCGTGCGGGGTGATCGGCAACTCCCCCTCGACCCGATGCAGGCGAACTCGTTTGAGCCCGTCTCCCTCTTCGAGGGTCGCGACCTCGCCATGCGCAACCAGTGCTTGAAAACGAATGCCAGCCTGGATCCCATCGCCCAGCGTCGCCCCCTTGAGCAGCAGGAGCTCGATGACGTGGGTCGGTTCGCGCTGAATCGCTGACCCCGCATGCAAGCCAATGAACCGGTCCCCCGACGCGGCTACCGCGGCGCGCCAAAGTCGCCCGGCCGTGTCGCGGGGCACGCGCACCGCAGGATCGGTCAGAGTGGCTTGGTCCTCGCCCACCTCCCGACACAACGCCTCGGTGTCGAGGCCCACTGCGCCGAACGCTTCGAGAACAAGCCGCGTCCATGCCCCGGAGAGCTGAATGCGCGATCCAAGGTTGGTCTTGCTTGTCGACATCACGCCCACTCGTGATTGACGTGTGTACCACGTCGGGCTCGCGGGGTCTGCTTCGGTCCCACCCCGTATCGAGTCCCTGACAAATCGCGTTGTTGGTTTGGATCCATTCCCCGTATGCTTGGCGACCCATGGAAACGAACCACGTCGCGCAGATCCGTGTCCTCGGTCCCGCGTCTCCACTCGACGCTGTGTTCGGTACGATGCTCTCGCTGCTCATGGTCGCGGGATTGGTAGCTGCGCAGGGTTGCGCCGCGCCAAGCACACCCCCGACGAAGGACCCGAGCGCGGGCGAAGGACCTCCGCACGGCGAGACAACCCGTTACGTCGACCCACAGATCAACGGGCACCCCGTGGCCCAGTGCGTCGTCGGCCAAGGATGGGGTGCATTTGCCGAGGGGCGTTGCGGCCCGGAACTCCAGCGCGTTATCGCGAGCGAGTTCTGCGTGAGCCAGGCCGACGGTTTGGCCGCCGTCGATTGGAAGATCGAGAAAGGGCCGAGCGGCCGGCACAGCATCTGGCGCTTCGACCACGGCACGGCGCCTCAAGACGGCTACTGGACCCATGGCCTTGCCACTGATCGGTTCTCCGAGATCGACTGCGCGCCCAAGCCTTGAACCGGAAGCTCCGGTCAACGAAATCTTGGGTGCTACTGCGCCTCGAGCGTGAGAGTGAAGTTGATTCCAGACCCCAGCGTCGCCGTATCGGCGCACAGATGGTAGACCGTCCCGGCGTTGAGCGTGACGAAACCACTCGTCCCCATGTCACCGACGGCGATCGGCGAGGGCGATTGGCCGGCCGCAGTCATCAAGCCACTCGGAGGCGTGCCCGAGTAGAGGCCGGCCGCCAGCAAGCCACCACCACTGTTGTGGTTGGCCACGATTCGGTAGCTCCCGGTCTCGAGGACGTCGACGACGTAGCAATGGTCACCGCCCGAGATCGGGCCGGCGAGGTCGATTTCACCGGTGCCACTGTCGAGATCCGGAGAGTCGCTGATGCCGCCGCTCACACTCCCAGGTGCGGAGACGCGATCCGCTGGTCGCACGCACGTCACCAAATTGCCTAGACCTAAGCCGGTCTCGTCGCATGCCTCGATCGTGTAGGTCCCTGCGGGCAGAAAGTTGTAGTCGGACCGTGTCTGGGCCGTCTCGATGTTGTTGAGGTTGTGCGGCTGCCCAGAAATGTCGAAGTCGCCGATGTTGGTGCCGTTGGTGTCGCCTTCGAGCAGGTACCACCCGGGGCTCCCAATGCAGAGTGTCCGCGTGCGGCAATCACGCCCGAACGAGAAGCCCGAGTTGTAGGTGAAGCACGAGTTCTGGCCGACTTGGCAGCCATCGTCGAGGCCGGTGCAGTTGGCGCTACAACCGTCCCCACCGCTTGTGTTGCCGTCATCGCAGACTTCGCCAGGATCAACGATCGTATCGCCGCACACCTCGGCCGTGCAGTTAGGCCGGCAACCGTCTCCGTAGTTGACGTTGCCATCATCGCAGGGCTCAGCCCCGACGGGGATGCCATCTCCACAGGTGGTGCCGCACACCGATGGTTCTCCCGCGCAGCCCCAACCGGCCTCGACTTGGCAGAGCATGGAGCACCCATCGCCACCGCCGGTGTTGCCATCGTCGCAGCCCTCGATGCCAAGGACGGCGCCATCGCCGCAAATGGGGACGCACGACGAGGGCGAACCAGTACAAACGAATCCGGCTTCGAGCTCACATGCCCTGCCGCAGCCGTCGCCGTCCATCCCATTGCCGTCGTCGCAGGCTTCGCTGCCAGCGACCGCGCCGTCACCACATACGGGGCACGCCGCTGGATCTCCGACACACGGAATGGCGGTCAGATCGACGTCGACGAAGTGTCCGTCGGCGGAGATGTCGCGGTTCCCTTGGCCGGGGTAGTGACCCGCCGTGAACCCGGCACTCGGGGCCGTGCCGAGCTCGATCGTGTCATGCATGCCAAGACGAATCGCACCCTCCCCTCCGTCGATCGCTGGTGTGATCGCATTGGAATCGGAGAACACACGCATTCCCCAACTGAATTGCAAGGTAATGTGCTGCGAGGTCGTCCCGAAAAGCCTGACGCTGTTCATGCCCGTCACCTCGGCATTGAGGTTGTCCTCGGCGCCTCCGAACCCATCGAACACCGAGGCGGGGTTGGGCCCGAAGTCGAACGGAACGAACGGCCCACCGTCGATGCTGTAGCGGCCCTGAATCGCGGTCGTGAACTCGGCGAGCTCCGACCCGTCGTAGAGCGCGTTGGCCTCGTCGACGGTGGTGAGTGCGCCGATGATCGTGTGGGCGATGTCGAGCTGCCAGGTCTCGCCGTCCAGCGGGACCACGTCGAAGTCGAGGAGATAGTCCGCCGTGGCCGTGACGGTCTCGTCATCGACGGTGCAGCAGGCGTCGCCCGCAATGAGGGCCCGGTAGCGTGTGTCGATCGCAGACCCGGTCGCCGTGAGCTTGGTACGGTGTCGCCACTCGTTGGTGTCGAACACCCCGTCGGTGACGAAGTCGGTGGTGCTGAGGTCGGTGAGCACGACGTTCTCGACCCGCGTCGTCGGCGACTGGTTGAGATTCGAGTAGAGCTTGAAGAGGCCGTCGGCGGCCTCAACCTCCACCACGTCGAGCTGCAACCCAAAGAAGGTTGGCAACGGAAAACTGCCGAACGCATCCCCGAACGACGAGAAGAAGCTTGGCAGGATCAACTGGATGGCAGACTCGACGACCGCCTCGTTGGTGAGAATCGCGTTGTCGATGACACGAACGATGGATGCTCCGGGCAGGGGCGCGCTCACGACTGGTGCCAGCTGTGCGGCGACGGGATCAAACGCGAGGTCGAGCCCGAAGCGTGTGTCGATGGCGATCACCAACCAAACCATGTCGTCGACGGGATTGACGACGTTCATCAATAAGTAGGGCAGACCGAGCTCGACCATCTCCCCGGAGGGCCCGGGGTTGCCGGTCAAGAACGGCGCCATCACCGGCTGTATTCGAATCGTGAGCGGCTGCTGCGGGCCGATCACTTGCTCGAACTCGGGCATGCCGAGGAGAGAGAACAGCCCCGTGGTCACCGGGACCGTGTTCCCCGCGAACTCCGCTTCGGTCACGTCGAGCGAGAGCAGGCCGCACTCGACCATCCCTTTGAAGAGCTGGTTGAACGATGAACTCGAGATGCCGAGCCCAAGCGAGTAAGGGTTGCCTCCGGGCGCCGTCGGGCCGAAGCTGGGTGAGCCGGACGCGACGCGGTACGACGGCCCGAGGTCGGGCGCGGTGGCGGGCGGTTCGCATTGCCCAGGGCCTGTGCCGGTCGACACCGCGAAGAGCGCGTCTGCGTTGAGGGTCACGCCATTGTCGTCCTCGTTGATGGCGTTGATAGGCGCATCGAGCGCCACACCGACGGCCCCACCGACTTCGCCCGCGATGTCGATCCCGGCGAGCGCTTCCTGAATGCCAAGCGCGATCGGGGAATCGAGTGGCCCGGCACCATCGGGATCCTTGAGACTCTCACGGAAGCCCGAAGGGATGGCACCGTTGAGCTGGTCGCCGACGAGGATGTTGATGAGCGGCCCGATCAGCGGCGCATCCGGATCGCAGGGGCCATCGATGAACTGAAACGACAAGCCCTCGACCGTCACATCCACGTCCCCGATCTGGTTCACATCAACCCTCGTGGGAATGGTGGCGTCGGGGCCGAGATCGAACGCTGCATCGATGGTGGCGGACGTCATGTCCACTTCGACCTTGCAGCTCCAGTCGATGGCAAGCCCATCCTCGATGTCGACGTTGGCCGCGATCGACAGGCCGTCGATGGTGATTCGGGTGTCGACTTGGTCGGTACTCGACGAGGCGTCGATACTGAAGCTCCCGATGTCTGCGTCATAGGCGCTGGCGGAGACATCGAACGTGAAGATCTGGTCGTCGAAGATCGTGCCACCCGTCAATAAGAGACTACTGATGTCGAGAGCGTCGCCCGCCAGCGTCGAGACCAGCGGGAGAAGCGAGTCGAGCCCACTGTTGGTGAACCCCAGTGCTACCGCTTCAGTGGCGAACTCGGTTTCCCCAAGGGAGGCACCCGCGAGCACCGTGATGCGCGACTTGGCGACGGGCAGGCCGTTGCCCGCGATGAGCTCTGCATCGATCGGGGTGATCACGCCATCGGTGTCCAAGGGGATCGTCGCTTCCCAGGTCGCCATGGAGCTGATCGGCGCCACCACGCCATTGACGAGGACCGTGAAGCTGCGGTTCGTCGTGCCCTGAACGGTGACGGTGGGCCCCTCCAAGATGGCCCCATTGGCGGGCGAGGTGATCGTGATGCTGGGCGGCGGTGGCGGCGGAGGTGAATCGCAGTCGTCCATCCCGACCATGAAGGCGACCGCCAACACGCAAAGGAACACACGGATGGGTAGCGCCGATACAACGGGGTACTTCACGGCTTTCTCCGTAGGCCCCGGCTCGTTGGGGCGGTGACCAGGTTTACGTCGCGTAAACTATCGACCGGGCTACTACGGTCAAGAGAAATCGGGGCTTGGACCAGATTCGGCGCGCCGAGCAGCCGACCGCACAGGCAGAAAACCGCGAGACAATCC
>JBCCEK010000119.1:0-14140 GCA_039030295.1 Myxococcota bacterium
ACCCTCAAGTGGGTGGGGCAGGGAGAGGGTCAAGTCAGGAACTAAAGCCCCAACTCAATGAGGAACCAGCAAGAACTACCAAGAACTGAGAAGGAGAAAACGTAGTTGGCAAACCAAGTAGAAGGCGCGCAACTCCCGACAGAATCGAGTTCCCCTACGAGCCAAGGTCCGGTTGGCCGAGAGCTAGCTCTGAAGATCGCCGAGGCAGCACTCGACAAGAAGGCAGCACGAATCGAGATCATCGATGTACGCGGAAAGGTGGACTACACCGACTACGTCGTGATCATGAGCGGTCGAAGCGACCGGCAGGTCGCTGCGATCGCGCGAGGCATCGAGGGAGACATGAAGCAGAAGCACGACGCACGTTGTGCGGGTGTCGAAGGGTTGCCCCAGGGTAATTGGGTTCTTCTCGATTTCGGGGATGTGGTCGTGCATATCTTCCATCAGGAGACTCGCGGGTACTACGACCTCGACGCGCTGTGGCTCGACGCCGACCGTGTCGAGTTCGAGGGGCAACCGACGGACGAAGGGTTCGTGTTCCCTTAAGGCGACGTGCGCGTTCGCATCATCGCGGTTGGAAAAGCGAAGGACCGGGGCCTTCAGGGGCTCCTCAGCGACTACTACGCTCGTATCAATCGCTACGCCAAGCTGGATGAAGTGGAGCTCAAAGACGGGGACGAGAGCGAGCTCACCCGTCGAGTCACGAAGCTCATTCCAGATCGATCTCGCGTTGTCGCACTCGAGGTCGATGGTCGATCCTTGTCGAGTAGGGCTCTGGCTGACTGGATCGGCAAGGCCGAGAACGATTCCGTCCAGACGGCGGTCTTCTTGATCGGCGGCGCCTACGGGCTTCCAGAACCGCTGTCGAAGGCGGCTGATCTCCGTCTTTCGTTGTCGGCCATGACCTTTCCCCATCGCTTGTGTCGACTCGTGTTGGCAGAGCAGGTCTATCGCGCATTCTCGATCCTCAGGAACGAGCCCTACGACCACTAGACCGCTCTCACCTGAGAGTGAGCGAGCGAGACGCAGGAGTCGGAGTCGGTCGCAAGGCGGGAACCCGCAGGAATAGCAACGCTATTTCAAGCGGTGCGCAACGCCGCGAGAGGCTTCGAGGACAAGTCGCAGCCGATCACTCTCAGGTGAGAGCGGTCTAGTGGCGGACGCGCAACACGGCAGGCCGGCGACCGATGTCGTCGCGTGAAGGAGTTGTGGTCTGCAGTCGTGTCGCTGGTGGCTCCTCCTCGCTGCGCGGCGTGCGGGCAGTCCTTCGACGGCGGCGATGCATTCTGCCAAGACTGCGCGATCTTCGTTCAATCCGCGCCCGACTCGGGCGCAGTCTTCGAGTACGGAGGTCCGGTCGCCGATGCGATTCGTCGATACAAATACGGCGGCCGGAGCGAGCTTGCCCGGCCGCTTGGGTATTGCCTGGCCGGCGCAGCCGACCCCTTCGTCGGGTCGGTCGACATCGTCGTCCCGGTGCCGCTCCATTGGAAGCGTCGGCGCTCGCGTGGCTACGACCAAGCCGCGTTGTTGGTCCGGCCGGTGGCCCGAAAGGTGAAGTCCCGCTCGGGGTTTCGAGTCCTTCGACGGGTGCGCGCGACGCCTCGTCAGTCGGGGCTCGGCAGGCGCGCCCGGCTTCGCAACGTAGCCGGGGCTTTCGCGGCCAAGCCTCTCCCCGGGTCGCCCCGAATCCTCTTGTTGGACGACGTTGTCACCACGGGTGCGACGCTTCGCGCCGCTCGCCAGGCCCTCGCCGAGGCTGGAGCGGGAGAGGTTCATAGTCTCGCGTTGGCGGTTCGCGTTCTCGGCTGAGGCACGTAGAGTTGGGGCGTGCGTGTCCTCGTATTGGCGCTTCTCGTCTTCGCCTCATGCGCCGAACCCGAGCCGGTTCAAGACCCGCTCGACTACCTCCGCGTGGGGATCGACCCCAGCGCCGAGGCAGACGAGGTCATCGTCGACCTTCAACGCGCGGGCTACACGCTCGGACGCAAGGTTGTTGGAGCACGATACGCGGCGTTCGATGCCGTTAGGGGCGCCGACTCGACCGTCCGCATTCTGACTGCACGTGGACCTTCGTTCGCACTCGAGACGCCGGATGTACGCACGCCACGGCGTGTTCGCGTGGCCCTTGCGCCCGATCCGTGGCCGGACTTCGATGGTGACGGCGAAAGAGAGGTCGTCGTCGAATCTCGTGAGTTCGGGCGCATCTGCCTCCTCTTGCTCGAGGTCGGCGCCGAGGGGTTCGTCGCCCGCGCGTTCGCCGCCGATCGGTCCTGGGGGGACGCGCCCTGCGTTCTGGCCCTCTTCGAGCGCCCGGCTCGGCTCCGCCTCGAAGTGCGCCTTCCGGGCGGAGAGTCGCCCGAGGCTCGGGTCGTCCTTCCGCTTCGAGAAGTCGCGGGAGATTGGGTGATCGACCGTACCCCGGAGGGACGCGAACACTGGGACGCGGAGGTTCAAGGGCGACGGCGGGCGCGTGGCGAAGCGCTCGACGCAGGTCTTGTTTCGGTCGTCGAGCGCATCGACGCGGAGCTCGCGTGGATCGATCACCTCCGGACGTTGCCTGGTGGGGACGCGGGAGACGGGGGAGGTGTTCCGGCCGGGGACCCCGTGCTAGAGCCGGCGGGCGATGGCGAAGAAGCGCGTTGACAAGGGTGTACCCGGCATGGAGCTGCTGGTGTGCCGCAATCCGAAAGCGGCCAAGCGCTACGACATCGAGGAGCGCGTTGAAGCCGGGATGGTACTGCACGGATCGGAAGTGAAGAGCCTGAGGGCGCGCCGAGCCAACCTCGAGGGGGCCTATGCGCGCATCGACGCAGACGAGCTCTTCTTGCACGCCATGCACATCGCCCCGTACGATCAAGCCGGACACGCCGGGCACCTGCCTCTTCGCCGACGGAAGCTACTGGTCCATCGCCACGAAATCGAGAAGCTCCGCGGGAGGCTGACGACGAAGGGGTACGCTCTCGTACCGCTTCAGGTGTACTTCAAGAACGGGGTCGCCAAGGTACAGCTCGGCTTGGGCCGCGGTAGGAAGAAGGGCGACCAACGAGAAGAGATCCGTCGGCAAGAAGACCTCAAAGAGGCCCGCGCTGCGATGCAGCGTCACAAGGGATGATGGAACTCCACCTCCACACGGGTGAAGTCGCCCACGCCAAGAGCTTCGACGGACAAGTCTTCGTGTTCGAGAGTCCCAGGGCCTTCGCCCCCGGCGCTCCCATTCGCTTCGCGGCGCGGTTTCCCGATCAAGAGCGCACGTTCGAGGGTCGGTGTCTGGGGTCGAAGCGCGCCGGCGCCGATGTGTTTACCGTGCGGTCGCGGTTCGTGAACCTCACGCGCGTGCAGCGCGACGCACTAGCCGAGGGGCTCGGTGCCTAGCTCGCGCGGCTGTCGAGGGCCTCGAACACTGACTTCTTCACCGCCTCGAACTCCCGCGGAAGCTCGATCGGGCTGTTGGGATGACGGCTTTCGACGCCTGGAATTGAATCTTCGTGGTAGCGGATCTTGAACTGCGTGAACTTGAGCCCGTTGGCCGTCGAGATGACCACGACGCGCTGTCCGGGTTCGATCTCACCGCGGGCGCGGAGCTTCTCGAGCGCCGCGAGGGCGACGCCGGTGTGCGGGCACGTGTAGCTCCCGGCCCGATCTGCGGAGGCCGAGGCTTCCGCGAGCTCCGACTCACTCGCCTGCTCGACAACACCATCGAACGCTTTGAGGGCGCGGATCGCACGGTGGACGCTCACCGGGTTCCCGATGCGAATCGCGCTGGCTTCCGTCGCCCCGGCGGTGATCGGCTCGAACTTGTCCCAGCCTTGCTTGTATGCGCGATAGAGCGGGTTCGCCTTCTCGGCTTGGGCGAGGCAAATCCGCGGCCGCTTCGAGATGACGCCAAGTGCGTGCATCATGTCGAACCCGGCTCCGAGCGCGGCGACGTTACCGAGGTTGCCCCCCGGGATGATGATCCAGTCGGGTACCTGCCAGTCGAACTGCTGGACGATCTCGATGCCGACCGTTTTCTGGCCTTCGAGACGAAGCGAGTTCTTCGAGTTCGCGAGGTAGATCCCTTCTTCCTCGGACAGTTGCTGGACGATGTCCATGCAACCGTCGAAGTCGGTGTCGAGGGCACACACGAGGGCGCCGTTCGCGAGCGGCTGGACCAGCTGAGCCGTGGTCACCTTGCCTTTGGGGAGGAGCACGACCGAGGGAATTCCCGCGCTCGCGCAGTACGCGGCTAGTGCTGCTGAGGTGTCGCCTGTGGATGCGCACACGATGGCGCGGATCGGCTTCCCATCTTCGATCATCTGCCGGACGGTGCTCACGAGCACGGTCATCCCGAGGTCCTTGAATGACCCTGTATGACTGTTACCGCAGTTCTTGATCCAAACGTCGTCGAGCCCGAGGGTCTTGCCGTAGCGCTCCGCCCAGAAGAGGTTGCTACCGCCCTCTGCCGTCGAGACCACGTTCTCCTCGCGAAGCATGGGCTGGACCCATTCCTTCTTGCCCCATACCCCGCTCCCGTAGGGCCAATCGCGTGTCATCCATCGCTGGTCGAAGAGCTTGATCCACGAGGAGCCACTTCGGTCCTTGAGGGCCTCGATGTCGTGATGCACCTCGAGGAGCTGCCCGCACTGGGGGCAGTTGTAAATCACCTGGTCCAGCGGGTAGGTGCCAGGACAACCGGCGATGCATCGAAACGCGGCGCTGTAGCTCATGGGAGCCGGAGTATAGGCGGTTCGTTGGGGCGCGCACATGGGGGCAACCGCCCAGCAAACCCTGGTTTTCGCAGCTTGACGGGCAGGATCAGGCTTCCTTCTTTTGGGGCGCTGGCACCAGCGAGTAGGTGGGTGCACTCGGCCTCCGGGCGAGGGCTTCGAGGTGAGCGATCATCTTTGGGTGCTTCGCGACCAGCTGGTTGAATCGCGTGGCCGGCATTCGGAGGACCAACACGTCTGTGGTTGCCTCAACCGTGAGAGGCGAGGCGGCTTGGGTCATCACGGAGTGCTGGCCGAGGACTCTACCGAGCTTGAGCGCGCCGAGCTCGACCCCGTCGGCATCGCGCGCCACGAGATCTCCGAGCATCGGGATGTACAAGCCATCGGATCGCTTTCCGGCCTCGAGTACCAACGTCCCTTTGGTGGCCTTTCGAACCTCGAACATGCGCGCCACCCGAGAGCGACCTTCGTCATCGAAGCCTGCGAAGAGAGGCGACGTACGCACCAATGTGGCGACCAGCCGGCGCCCGGCCATCTCGAATAGTACTTCGCCGAGGGGCGGGTGCTCTTTGACGAGCCTGTCGAGGAGAACCTTACTGATACGGAGCGCTCGCATCGGGCCATGCGCCAGTACATCGGCGCCGTAACTCGCCTCATCGAGCAAACAGGAAATGCCAAGGACGTCGCCTTCGGCGAGAATCACGTCTTGGTCGTCAGCACCGCGGCGCAATCGGACACTGCCTTCGATCAGGGTGAAGAGCGCATCGGCAGTGGTCCCCTTCTCGATCAGGCGCTCCCCGTCTTCGAGGTCGATCAACCGCGACTCCCGTACGAGCCGGGAGAGGACCGGTTTCGGAACCTCCGCGAGGAGGGGAGTCGCCGGGAGGAGGGCGAGATGAAGCGCCGTGGGCCGCTCACTGAGCGCCCCTCGTCGGATACCAGTACGGGCCTCGACTTCCACCGCCGAAACGTCGAGCTCGACCGGCGTCTTGTTCGACTTCGGGGGTTTGGTGAATCGAAGCTCCCCGTCCGCGACCGAGTCGTCGCGCACCAACGGCAGCGCGTCGAGGGCAATGCGCTTGGTCTTGGTCGACGTCGGTTCGTTGCCTTCGCCAAACGTGGCCGTCACGAACGTTCCGCGCGCGGAGCGGTGGAGCTTCCGAGCCTGTTCGACGTTCAACCGGTCGAGGACCTCGGTGCGTGTGGCGTCTATCCCGAGCACCACTTTGGCCATGGCCGCCGCACGTGCGACGAACCCCGCGTCCGCGTAGAGGTCCACCGCGGATTCGTAGGAGTCCGCGGCCGCGTCTTTGCGTCCTAGACGATTGAGAAGGTCGCCTTTCCGATGTGGCCACCGAGGCTCTCGCGGCTCGACCAGCTCGAGCGTGCTGTAGATGCGCAGGGCGTCGCTATACCTCTCCTTGAGGATGGCCTTCTGGAGATCGTCCCTGAGTTTTCGGCTGCGACTACCCGCCACGTCTATTCAACTCTATACCCAATAAGCCGCGGTCCAAAGCGGTGGGCGCCGCCGCGATCGCTGCTATCTTCGGGGAATCACCTACTTATGAGCCTTTTCGTTCGACTGGTTCGCGCCGTCTTCATTTTCGGCGTGATTTTCGTGAGCTATATGACCCAGTTGGGGCTCGTGAAAGTCTTCCGCCGCTGGCGAGAAAACCCAGATTCTGGGCACGAAGAAGCCATTATCCCGGCTTGGCTCGTCCGAAGGCAGGAGCGCCTCGACCGGAAGAACGCCAAACGTCTCCTGGCGGGCATGCTGAAGCTTCGGGGCGTCTACATCAAGCTCGGCCAAGTTCTATCGATTATGGGGGGCTTCCTTCCCGCTGCCTACACCAAAGAACTCGAGTCACTCCAGGATGCTGTTCCCCCACACCCATTCGATGAGATCGAGCGGGTCTTCTTCGAAAGTCTAAAGGCCCATCCTGAGGCCTTCTTCGATCGCATCGAACGCGAGCCCGTCGCGGCCGCCTCGCTCGGTCAGGTCCACGTGGCCTACATGCCAGACGGTCGCAAAGTCGCCGTCAAGGTGCTGTACCCGGGTATCCGTGGGGTGGTGCGCACTGACCTCCGTGTGGTGAAGCTCATGATCCGGGTCTACAAGTGGTTCGTCCCGGTCGACAACATTGAGGTCGTCCACGATTCGCTCGTCGATCTCTTACGTCGCGAAACCGACTACGTGCACGAAGCCGGCTGCATGAAGAGGATGGCCGCGAACTTCGCGGACGACGACCACATCGTGTTCCCAGAAGTGGTCGAGGAGGTCAGTACGAGCGACGTCCTCACGATGACATTCATGGAAGGCTTCAAGATCACCCACTTCGACGAGATCGAAGCGGCCGGTGTCGACCTACGAAAGCTCGCCGAGCGTCTGGTGAAGAGCTTCTACAAGCAAGTCTTCGTCGACCGTTTCTTCCACGCCGATCCGCATCCTGGCAATTTCCTCGTGCAGCCGATCGAGGGATCCGACGACGCCCGGATCGTCGTTCTCGATTTCGGGGCGATAAGCGAGGTGCGTGCCAAGACCGTCGACGGCATGGTGGACATTCTGCGGGGCTTCTTTGAGCAGAACGACCAGCTCGTGCTCGACGGGATCGAGGCGATCGGGTTCGTCGCCGAAGGCGGTGACCGGGCGCTTCTCGATCAGACAGTCAAGACATACTTCCAGAAGCTGCTCAAGCTGGAGGCGCGTACTCCCGCGGCACTGATGAACGCCAACGCCAAGGAGCTCGAAGCGTTGGCCGACCCAGAAGTCGCAAGACGTGAGTTGCGTGCCCTCATGCGTTCGGTGCACTATCCCGATGGTTGGTTCTATGTGGAGCGCGCTTCCGTGATGATGTTCTGGCTCACTGGCCAAATCGCACCCGACCTCGATCAGATGCAGGTCGGCTTTCCGTACGTTCTCCCGTTGATCAGTGCGCGCCTGCAAGCGGCCGCTTCGTCAAGGCCTCCCGGGGGTCCTGCTCAGTCGGCTGCAAGCGGAGGATAGCGGAATGAGGGTGGTCGGCGTCGATCCTGGCGAGGCGCGGATCGGGCTCGCGATCTCGGACGAGGGCCAAACCATCGCGTTCCCCCGAGAAACCATCGACGCCCGTGGTGGGCTAGGTCCATCGGTGTCGCTAGTGTCACAAGCGCTCGCCGATGAGCACGTCGGCGTGGTCGTGGTGGGGCTCCCTCTTCGGCTCGATGGAACTGAAGGGGAGGCTGCCCGCCGCGCACGGGCCCTCGGCGAGGCGTTGCGCACAGGGCTCGACGTCGAAGTCATCTACTGGGACGAGCGCATGACGACCGTCGCGGCCGAACGATCGCTGCGCGAGATGGGTCGACGCGGCAGCCGCCGCCGCGAGGTGGTCGACCAGTCGGCCGCAACGATCTTGCTCCAGGGCTACTTAGACGCCAAAACCGGGGGACCGTGGAAAGACCCCAACGGATAAGCCACGACGCGGGTCCCGTTCGTAACCTCGCGCGCCTCTTGAGCCTGATCCTCTTGCTCGTGGTAATGACGGTGCTGCTCGCACTCGGCTGGCTGTTCGTCGTCTATCCGGACAGCAACGGCCCTCGTCCCGACGCCGACGCGGTCGTGCTTGAGGTTGACGAGGGCACGACTCTTCGGGAGCTTGCCGACACGCTCGAGAGCGCAGGGGTCATCGACCACAAGCGCGTGTGGACCTTGTATATGCGACTCCGGGGGCTCGACAGGTATCTTCGACAGGGCAAGATCCGTTTCCCGACGCCGATGACCCCGGAGGCGGTCGCGAGGTACGCCACGACGCGTCTCGGACGGATCCAGATTCGTATTACGATCCCCGAAGGGTTCAACCGCTTCGACATCGGAAAGCGTCTCGAAGAGTTCGGCGTGTGCTCTCAAGAGGACTTCATCGACGCCACCGAGGACGCGTCGCTGCTGGCGAGCTACGGGGTTGAAGCGAACAATGCGGAGGGCTATCTCTTTCCGGACACCTACGAGTTCGACGATCAGACCAAACCGCGCCGCGTCGTCGAACGCATGCTCGCCAACTGGACCCGACGCTACGAGGAGCTCACCGAAGAGCACGCGGAGTCTCTCGCAGGGCTCGAGAACTGGACGACGCACGACGTGGTGACTCTCGCCTCGATCGTCGAGAAGGAAGCCGCCCTTGCCGCAGAGCGTCCGCGCATCGCTGGCGTTTTCCGGAACCGATTGAGCTCCAAGAAGTTTCTCCCTCGAAAGCGGCTCCAGGCCGACCCGACCGTGTCTTACGGATGCCTGGCCGAACCCGACGCGGCGTCTTCGTGCGACGACTTCGATGGCGATATCACGCGCGCGATGCTCGACGACCCCAATAATCCTTACAACACGTATCGCCACTCCGGCTTGCCTCCCGGGCCGATCAGCAACCCTGGCATGGCGGCGCTGCTATCGGTGATCGAGCCCGAGCAGCACGACTACTTCTACTTCGTGGCCAGGGGCGGGGGGCGCCACCACTTCAGCAAGACGCTACGGCAACACAACATCGCGGTGCGCCGGCACAACGGCCGATGACGCGCCGGCCCGCCAACCCTTTGATCGGCCGAGACGATCCCCAGCTCGGGCTCTTCGACGAGCCCGACGGAGCCCGCCCCAACGAAGAGGCGCATGCCAAGGAGCTCGAGGCGCTCGCGTCCCGCTTGCCAGCCAAGCTCAGGTTCGGGACGTCAAGCTGGACGTTCCCTGGCTGGGCAGGCTTGGTCTATCGCAAGCGCTACCCATCGCAGCGTGCGTTCCTTCGCGAGTCCCTTGCGGAGTACGCAGCGCATCCTCTGATGGGGACCGTCGGGATCGATCGGAGTTACTACGCCCCGATCCCGGAAGAGGACTTGAGCCTCTACGCCGAGCAGGTGCCCGACGGCTTCCGTTGTGCGATGAAAGTGTGGCAGAAGGTGACTACCCCTGTCTTTCCGAAGCACCCGAGGTATGGCGCCGACGCCGGTCAGAAGAACCCTTCGTTTCTCGACCCCGTCCTGTTCTTCGAGGAGGTGTACGAGCCGGTCAGCCGCGCGTTCGGGTCTGCGATGGGGCCGTGGGTACTCGAGGTGCCGCCGACGCCGGGCGCCTTGGATCCCGGTTGGTTCGCGACGCAGCTCGGTCGTTTCCTGGGCGCCGTGCCGAACACGTTCCCGTTTGCGGTGGAGATCCGCGACCGGCGATTGATGACCCCGGGGTACGCGGCGGTACTCGAGCGACACGACGCCACGCATGTCTTCAACTACTGGTCGCGCATGCCGCCGATCGCCGAACAATCACGAGTTCCCGGGCTCCTTCGTGGATCGGTGTGTGTGGTCCGTCTCTTGCTGCCTCCGGGAACCAAGTACGCTGAGCTCAAGGACGCGTATGCGCCCTTTGATCGCATTGTGGAGCCTCAGCCGGCGATGCGGTCTGACGTGACGCGTCTCGTGCAAGAGGCGCTGGCCCGCGACATGGAGGTGTACGTGCTGGTCAACAACAAGGCGGAAGGCTCGTCTCCGCTGACGGTCCGCGCACTTGCCGAACTCCTGGCGCGGTAGCTTGCTCGGCCGAGGAGCCCGACTAAGGTTCTCGGCATGACCGCCCCGAAGTCGGACAACATCACGTGGCACATGGGAGAGGTAGACCCGGGCGAACGTCGTGATACTCACGGTCACGGCGGTGCGGTGCTTTGGTTCACCGGTCTTTCGGGTTCCGGCAAGAGCACGATCGCGCACCGTGTCGAAAAGCGTTTGATCGAGCGCGGCGTGTTCGCTTACGTGCTCGACGGTGACAACGTCCGGCATGGCCTGAACAGTGACCTCGGCTTCTCGCCAGAGGAACGCGAGGAGAACATCCGACGCATCGGCGAGGTGTCGCGCCTCTTTGCCGACGCCGGGGCCATTGTTCTGTCCGCATTCATCTCGCCTTACCGGCGAGACCGCGATCGCGTCCGGGCGCTGCTACCCCCGCGGGGGTTCGTGGAGGTGTTCGTCGATACTCCGCTCGAGATATGCGAAGCCCGTGATCCGAAGGGGCTCTACAAGAGGGCGCGTGCTGGGGAGATCAGCAACTTCACTGGGCTCGATGCCCCGTACGAGTCGCCCGCCGCCCCGGAGGTGCACCTCGAGACGGCGAACCTGAGCGTCGACGAAGCGGCCGAACAGGTTGTGGCCCACCTCGTGGCAGAGCGGGTCCTGGGCAGTTCCTGATGCCTTCGCGCGAGGAGATGTGGGACCAGGTGCCGGACCATGTCGACGTCGTAGTGATCGGCGGGGGGATCAACGGCGCTGGGATCGCCAGGGACGCTGCGCGTCGCGGCCTTCGCGTCGCGCTCTTCGAGCAGAACGACTTCGCGTTCGGCACGAGTTCACGTTCGAGCAAGCTCATCCACGGTGGCCTTCGGTACCTCGAGACCTACGAGTTGGGCTTGGTGTTTGAGTCGGTGAGCGAGCGACGGATCGTCAGGGAGCTCGCCCCGCATCTCGTCACTCCGCTCGCATTCATCTTCCCGGTCTACGAAGGGTCTCGAAAGTCCCTCTGGTTGATCAACATCGGGATGTGGCTCTACGACAGCCTTTCGATGTTTCGCTCGACTCATCGAACGCTCAAGCCCCGCCAGGTTGCCGATGAAGAGCCAACCCTCAAGCAGGACGACCTGCGAGGCGCACCGATCTACTACGACTGCGCGACGAACGATGCGCGGCTCACCTTGGAGAACGCCATCGATGCTGCCGACCACGGCGCGAGCGTCGTGAGCTGGGCACCGGTGCAATCCCTTCTGCGCGACGCGGACGGAAGGGTGTCCGGGATCGTCGCCAAGGACACCAGGACTGGCGCGCTCAAAGAAGTAGAGGCACCCGTCGTGATCAACGCGACCGGACCTTGGGCCGACGGCGTACTCAACATGGGTGACGCGCGGAGGTCGAAGTTGCTGCGGCCAACCAAAGGCGTCCACATCGTGGTGGACGCGGAGAAGCTGCCAGTAAGCCACGCCGTTGCCCTCTTTCACCCGACCGACGACCGTGCGTTTTTTGCGGTTCCCTGGGGCGACTGCACCTACGTCGGGACGACCGACACCGACTACGACGGCGCACCGGGGGAAGAGCACGCGACCCTGGCGGACATCGACTACCTCATCGAGGCGGCGAACTTCTACTTCTGCGACCATCCCCTCACTCGAGGAGACGTGATCTCCACATGGTCAGGCCTCCGACCCCTCGTTGCGGAGGACGCCGATTCCGGCAGCACTTCCGAGTCTAGGGTGAGCCGGGAGCATCGGATCGTGGTCGGCGAGGACGGGCTCATCACGGTTGCTGGGGGCAAGCTCACGACGTTCCGCAAGATGTCCAAGGAGACAGTGGACACAGCGGTGCGGCGGTGGGTACGCCTTGGCGGGGAGCCTTCGTGCCTCAGGCCCTCGGACACAGGCAAGCATCCACTGCCGGGGGCGAAAGGGTGGTCTGCCGGGGGTGAGAAGATGGCCGAGCGTGTCCGTGAGGCGTCCGACGGGTCGCTTCCGCTCGACGTGTGTTCGTACTTGGCTCGCACGTACGGCGTGCGGGCTCTCGAGGTCGCGGAGCGGTGCGCATCCGACCCCGCACAACGGCGGCCAGTGATCGAAGGGCGCCCGGAGATCGTCGCCCAAATCGACTGGGCGGTCACCGAGGAGTTCGCGGCGAGCGTCTCCGATGTACTGGTGCGCCGAACTCAGGTGTTCTACCGGGATCGCGATCAGGGACTCGGTGCGGTCGATGAAGTCGCGGCTCGGATGGGCGCAATCATCGGCTGGAGCGAGGACGAGCGGCGAGATCGCGTCGAAGAGTATCGCTTGCGTGTGGCCCTCTCGCGGCGATGGCGAACCGAGGCCGAGACAGTGCCTAAGGACTCAGTTGTGGCAGCTTCAACTTGAGCGCAAGCGCGCCTGGTTCTACACGGATCGACTCGAGCTCCAGCACGTCGAAAATCATGGCGGCGGTTCCACGGGCGGCAAAGCGCCGGACCGCCGGAACCGTCCGCAGGTCGACGCGCACCCGGGCCTCGGACTCTCGCTCTACGATGGCACTTCCGACGTCGCGTGTGTCTGGCGGGAGGATCATCGGCCAAGTGGCGCGTGCGATGGACGCGGCGATCGCACCGACGATCGAATGATCGAAGACACCCGGAGGTTCCACGTCGAACGAGATCTCTTTGGCGCCTCGCGGCGCGAAGCGAACGCCACGCGGTGCAATGCTGAACTGGACCTCGCGGCCGTTTGACAGAGCGGCGTCGACGAAGATGCGCCCGCCCTTGCACGCGACCATGGCCGAGTCGACGCCCTCTGCGTGGGCAGCCGCGGTCGTGAGGGCATCGTCGGTGAGGCGCCAGAGTTGTTGGGTGAGTCGCTCAAGGGCGAGCCGCGTGACCCCTGCGAAGCGAGTGTTCGTCGCACGATCGATCGCGCGATCCGCCGCGGTGCGGAACCAACTCCGGATGATGTCGAGCCGATCGGTCATTCGGCCGCCTCGAGTGCGGGCTTCTTACGAAGTTGGCTGAGCTCGAGCGCGGACACCTGGCCTGCCGAGCGTCTTCCGAACAGACCGACCCTGACGATCCTCGGGTGGAGGTCGTCGTGGCCCGTCAGTGCTTGGAGAACTTCGGTCGGCCGCGGAGTCGTTTTACCGCCAAGTCGGAGCGTCATCCGGATCGGCACGAGGTCTCCGACGATCCCGGCCGCAGCGAGCTCGTCGTCGCCGACGCCAACCTCCAGGTCGACGAGGGCGGCGCCGACGTCGACCCGCTTGCCGATGCCCTTGACGTCGCGCCAGACCGAGAGGCCTTCGAACGGGCGGTCGAACGAGGTGTGAAGCGCCGCGACATCTGGCAGGTCGAGCGCGGCGAGGTCGTGTCGGGTGAGAACCGCAACATAGCTGGCCTCGTCGAGCACTCGGTTGAGGGCAGGGTCGTTGGGGCCGAGTTCGGCGTGGCCGAAGAACTCGAGGCCGTCGATCGCAACTCGGTTTAGCTCGGCGCAGAGGTCGCCGATGGACGGCATCTCGTTCGCGCGCAGCCGGATGTCGACGTACTCGCCGAGGCTTGCGGTGCCGACGGGGAGGGCTGGTCCAAAAGTCAGCTTGGGTAGGGGTCGGAAGCCCTCACTGTAGTAGAGCGGAAGGCCAATTCTCCGCAGCATCCTTGGGAACGTACGTACCAAGTCGAGGTGAGACGCGTAGGCGACGCGACCGAGCTTGCGATAGCCAAGCCGGATACGGAGCGGCGGGCCCTGATCGACGCCCATGTACGGGCGCCGGTCGACTGGCTCGGCGTCGTCGTTGATGGTGGGTGCCGGTACGCGAGGCGCCTCTGCCCCCATTTGCTTCAGGAACACGATCCGCTCGGTTCGCATCTGCGTGAGGTCGCACGCTACGCCGCAGTTGTAGCAAACCAGGCGGCGGGTATCGGCCTCCGCGTCGCG
>JBCCEK010000120.1:0-14059 GCA_039030295.1 Myxococcota bacterium
ACGTGGTCGCAGCCGTTCATCAACGGAACAGGCCCGTCGGCCACGAGCGGACTCGACGTCACCGGCGGCGCCCAGGCGACGACCGTCTCCACGCGAACCGGTGCGTCTGGCGGCTTTCAGTCCCACAACGTTCCGAACGACACATCGAGTCGGACCTGGGTGAGCTGGACCGGCACGCGTAACGACGGCAGCCAGTACACGACCTGCAACTGAGGTCGATCGTCGCACCCCACGGTTGCCCATTGACAGCTGGCTGGGTTGGTGACTGAATCACGACCCATGAAAACACTTAGCGTAATTGCCGTTGCACTCCTGGTGAGTGGATGCGCAACCGTCACACCGTCGGATCCCGGAACCGGCGGCACTGGGGGCATCGGCGCCACGGGCGGCACCGCCGCGACCGGCGGTATGGGCGGCGAGCCCTCCATCAACAGCGCCCGGCTCGACTCGCTCGTCGTCCAAGTCGGCAGTCGGGTCATGGTGACGTTTGACCCAGACACCCTCGAGTACGACCTCGACGTCGGTCAACTCGCGCGTCGCCTCGACGTGGAAGTGGTCCCTGAAGACCCGGGGGCGACCGTCGACGTCGCGTGGCGAGGGCTCGGGGTGAATCTCGTCGACCAACTCGACGTGTCGGCCGGGGTGGGCACGCTTCAAGTCGACGTGACATCGAGCGAAGGGGACGAGAGTCGTACCTATTCTGTCAGCGTCACGCGTCGCGACGCGTTGGTGGAGACGGACTCGGTCGAAGGTGACTTCGGAGATACCGTAGCGGTCAACCAAGACACCATGGTGTCCGGCCGTTGGGGGCTGCCGAACGGTGGCGTGGCCCGTGTCTTTCGACGAGGCTCGAGTGGCTGGGTCGATGAGGCCACGCTCGAGGCCGACGACACCACGCCCGGGATTCGGTTCGGCGAGGAAGTGGAGATCGAGGGCGACACCATCTTCGTCGGCGCCCCCTCGGCTCCCATCTCCGAGGACACCGGAACGGGCGCCGTATACGTGTTCGAGCGGACCGGGAGCACATGGCGGCAGGTCGACAAGATTCAGGCCCCCGAACCTTCGATCCCGCGCGTCGGCGAACAGATCGCCGCTTCGGGAGACACCCTGGTCGTCGGCGCGCCTGGTGCGGAGGCGGGCCTCGGGGCGGCGTACGTCTTCGTTCGCACCGACGGTGACTGGGCGTTCCAGCAAGAGCTCGGGCCGACCAACGGCGGCGATGCGTCAGACGCCTTTGGCGCTGGCGTCGCGATCGATGGCGACACGATCCTGATCGGGGCGCCGGGTGAAGACACGGGGCAATCCGGGAGCGGGGCGGTCTATTCGTTCGAACGGACCGGGTCCACTTGGACCGGCGTCATCGTCAAGGCCGACACTGCCGTCCTCGGCGAACGATTCGGAAGTGCCGTGGCGATCGATGGCGATCAGTTCGTCGCCGGCGCACTCGGGGCGAGCGATGGTGGCCTCGATAGCCGGGGCGCCGCCTATTTCTTCAGCCGTTCTGACGGTGACTGGAGCCAGGAACGACGTGTCCTCGCGTCGGCGCCGATGGAGTTGGACTACCTCGGCGAAGTGGTCGACATTCAGGGCGATGTCGCTGCGGTGACCGCGACCAGCACCGATTTCGGAAACGCCAGGACCCTGATCTTCGTTCGCGCCGGGAACAACTTCTGGCGAGAAGACTATTCGCTCCGTCCCGAGGACGTGACGGATGAGCTCTTCTTCGAGATGCTCGACGTGACCCTCGAAGGCGATACCCTGTTCCTCCCTTGGCGCACCGAGGGCGTCGCGATCATCGAATGAGCCAAGTCGAGGGGTCCGAGCGCTACGACGCGCGCAGTTCGCGAAAGAGTCCGAAGCTCGCGAACACGAGGACGATGGCGATCAGAAGCGCGACCGCCAAGCCTAGTCCACCGAGGTAGAAGAACGGCAGGACGACTCGCCGTTGGACGGGGGTCAGTAGGCTGTGGTGTTCGAACGAGCGGGCGTACCAACGCGGCGGCACGTTGTCGTTCTTCTTCAGTGCGACGAAGAGGCCGGCGAAGTACACCGCCTCGGCGACGACGGCGATCAGGCCGATCGCGGTCATCGTGAACCACGCCAGCTGGTATGCGTCGGGCTGTCCGACGAATGCGATCGCGTAGGCGAGCCCAACGAGGACGGCAAACACGGCAGCGACGGTCGTCAGTTCTCCCAACGTTCTGAGGGTCGCACGCCGGGACCCGGCGCACCAGCTTGCGTGCCTACGGGTCCGACGGGTCCAAGGAGTTCGGGATCAGCGGGATGCTGCACACGAGCTCCGGGTCCCATGTTGCAAGCGGTTCGCAAGGGGCCGGTGGGTCGCCGTCGAGAAGCACGGCCTCGAGGTGCTGCCGAACCCACCCGGCGCTTCGCGGCACGATCCCCGAGTGATCACTCAGCGGCTCGACGCATGCCGTGAGGTCGGCCCCTTGGGCATCGAGACGGTCGAGACCGCACTGTTGGAAGCCCGGGGGAATGAAGTCGTCGAGCCCCCCGGTCCAATGCACGATCGGGATGGTGGTGTTCGGTGGCGGCCGGTCGACGACCCACCGCGCTCGCCAAGTCTGCGCGAGGTCGCTTGGACAGTCATCGGAGAGCCCGCATTCGCCGACCTCGGCCACGTAGGCTGGTGTGAAGAGGTCGGGGCCTTCGTTGACGCCGATGCTGGGTGGCCCTTGGTCTTCGCTCGTGACTTGCGACCAGCAGCCCGAGTCGAGGAGATTGATGGCGGGGTCCTGGAGGCTTGGAATGAACGCGTCGGCGATGGCGTCCTCGCCCTCGTACACCGCCAGGTGGCCGACGAAGTACTGCATCGTCACCGACATCAAGGTGGAGTTGATGAAGAGGCTTCCGGCCTCGCTAGCGAGGGTTCCCCAGATCCCCGCGGTGAGCCAGATCGGGCTCTGCGCAACCACGGTTTCGATCGTCCCCTCGAATCCGTACTCGTCTGCGAGCGCCTGGGCGCTGATCACCGCGTGGGCCCCGGCGGAGAGGCCGATCATCGCGTTTCGTTCGGTCAGGGTGTCTGCGGCAAACAGCTTCCGCGCGGCGCGCGTCGCATCGAGGAGCGTGTGACCTTCGTCGACGCTGTAGAGCCACGCCGTCGTGCCCGGTGTTCCGAGGCCAGGGTTGTCGGGCATGATGGTGATCCAACCGTCAGCTGCGTACGAGTACACGAGGACGCGCCAGTCCTTGTTGAAGCCCTCTGGGTCTTCGAGCGAGGGCGCGCAGGAGTCCGCGATCCCGACACTGCCATGGCCGAGCACGACGAGCGGTGACGGGTCCGCCCGACGGGTTTCCGGAATGTAGAGAGAGGCGCTCGTGAGCTGAGGCTCTCCTTCGTTCCGTTCGGTCCAGTATTGGATGCGAAACTTGGACACAGGCGTCGAGAGGCCGGGGTCGATGAACGTATCCTGCACCGTGAACGCTTCGGCCATTTCGTCGACCGAGACCACCCGTTCGAACGCACAACGCGTGATGTCGCCGCGCATCTCGGGGCCCCAGTCAGCCGGGGGCGTCAGCCCTTCGTACACGCTGTCGAGCGCATCGTCGCAGGCGGATGCGAGAAGCTCGGACCCGGGGGTTGCGTCTCCGCTGCCGGAGCAGGCGACGACGGGGGCAAACGAACACAACAAAGCAAGTGAAAGCAATCGATGGCGTGTCATGACAACTCCTGCGCGGACTATAGGTCAGGTCGCAATTCGCGTCACCCGTCTCAAGCCGAGCTTGACGCAGCCTCGCAAATGGGGTTTTGAGGCCTAACCAGGAGGACCAGACGATGCAAATCCTACGTACCCCCGACGACCGTTTCGAGGACCTGCCTCTCTACCCGTATGAACCTCACTACCTCCAGGTGACAGCCCAGGGGGACGCCGACACCGAAGTTCGCATGCACTACGTCGACGAGGGGCCGAGGGATGCTCCGGTCGTCCTGCTGATGCACGGCGAGCCCTCGTGGAGTTTCCTTTATCGCAAGATGATCCCGGTCTTCGTGGAAGCGGGGTTCCGGGCGTTGGCGCCCGACCTCATCGGCTTCGGGCGCTCCGACAAGCCGACCGAGGTGTCGGACTACACGTACGCACGCCATCTCGGTTGGGTGCAGCATTGGTTCGACCAGCTTGCGGTCACCGGCGTGACACTGGTGTGTCAGGATTGGGGTGGGCTCCTCGGGATGCGACTCGTCGCCGCGCAGCCAGAGCGGTTCGCCCGTGTCGTGACCGCCAACACGATGCTCCCCACGGGTGACATGGACCCCGGCAAGGCCTTCAAGAAGTGGCTCCAGTTCTCGCAGGAGGTCCCTGTCTTTCCGGTCGGTGACATGATCCAGCGCTCAACCGTGTCGGAGCTCTCTCCGGACGTCGTGGCGGCCTACGACGCCCCCTTTCCGAGCGAAGAATACAAAGCCGGAGCGCGCGCGTTCCCAGCGCTCGTCCCGATCACGCCCGACGACCCTGAAGCCCAGCCCAACCGCGATGCTTGGAAGGTGCTGCAACAGTTCGAGAAACCCTGGCTGTGCGCGTTCAGCGATCAGGACCCGATCACCCGAGGCGCCGACATGTTCATCAAGGCGGCGATTCCCGGTTCGAAGGATCAGCCCCACACCACGATTCAAGACGGCGGTCACTTCCTCCAAGAGGACAAGGGTGAAGAGTTGGCCAAGGTGACGGTCGACTTCGCGCGAGCCACGCCCTGAGCGCGTTCTGTCCCCCTTGACGGGGTCGGTTTCGCCGTGAGACCGTCCGCAGTCTGCGCCTTGAGTAAGGAGGGCAGGGATGGTCAAGAAGGGCTCGAAGGAACTGGAGTTCCAGTTCAACGCGCTACCCGAGTCGGTGCGTGAACGTTTCGTTCAGTGCATTGCTGGGAAGTCCAGGCCGGCGCCTTTGTTCTCGGTGAAGAAGGCGCCAGGCTGGCTGCTGACCCTGGGTCTCATCGGAGGGCTCGTCGGGATCGCCTTCGCGTTCGTGTCGGAGTTCGGCTCGAACATTCAGCCACCGCACTGGATCGCGATTTACGCGGCGGGCGCGGCTTTCGTTGCAGTGCCTCTGTTCACGTGGCTTGCGTCACGGGCGCGGAGAAGCGCCTTGCCCTTCGAGTTTGGCACGTACCTTTTCCCGCTTGATTTGGTCTATGCGCAAGGCCCGCGTTTGAGAACCATTCCGATGTCGAGCTTGAGCAACTTCAACGGGACGCATCACAGCACGAACGGGATCTACACCCACACGAACTTCGACTTCTGGTTCGAGGGTGGTCACAAGGTGAGTTTCGTGGTCAAGGGCAAAGACGCGGCCGAAAAAGCACTCGGGGAGTTTCGCGCGAGCCAGCAGGCGCTTGCCCAGGCCTCACAGCAACAGAACTACGAGCTCTTCGCCGCCCTCGATCCATTTTTTGAGGTGCGTGCCAAGCAAGGCCTCGAGTCGCTCGTAGGCGAGGACCGCCGGCTGAGTTCCGGCGGGAAGTACGTGGCGGAGGAGGTGCCGGGGTATCTCAACAAGCCCTGGCTCACGGCGCTCGGAATCGCACTCCTTCTCGCGCCTGCGATCTGGTTTGCACGAAACTGGGCGAGTGATGGTGAGTTCTACGCGCGCGTCGTCCGCTCGCAGTCGCCTTACACCGCTCGCGCGTATGTCAGCAGCGGTGCCACCCGTCATCGAGACGAAGTCGAGAACGTCCTCCTGCCGAAGTTCGCCTTCGAGCAGGCGAAGGAGTCGAACTCCGTGACCAAGATGCGCAGTTTCATTCGAGACTTCCCCGAAAGCGAGTACGTCCCCGAAGCACGAGACGTCATCCACGAGCGGTACGTTGAGGCCGAGCGGCTGTTCCGACAGAGCGCAGCTCAGGATGACCCAGCGCTTCTCGACCTGATGAGCCTCCTTTTCCAGTACCTCGAAGTCAATGGATCGCCCAAAGTCGCCGTCCGCTTCAGTCCGCCCGCCAACGAGTCCCTCAAAGAAGTCGATGAGCTTCTGAAGACGCGGCCCAAGGAAGAAGGGATGCCTCCCATCTCCCCTGTGTCTCCGAGCTTCACCAGCGAGTCTTCCGAGGTCCGGGAGAACTACATCGTCACGGGCCTACAGAAAGGATTTCGCAGTTTCCTGCCGCAGGACGTGCTCGACCTCACGAAGGGCGCGGCGATTCCGCCGGGAGAGGACGTTGTCTTCGACGAGCCGACGATCGCGGTCGCGTATGCGGTGGTCCCCTCAGGCGCGATCTACACCAACGAGCAGAACAGCAGAGGCTTCGTCGGCATCGAGGTCGAGTTCTTGGTGTCGATGGAAGTGCCCGGGCATGAACCGCACAGGTTCTTGGTCAGTGTCGAGCCCCCTGACCATTTCACGGTGCAGTCCGGCGGCATTCAGCTCAAGCCGAGCGACTACATCGTTTATGATGTCATGGCGAAGCTTGCGTTCGAGAAGCTCGACTCGAAGCTCGCCTACGGTTTTTTTGGAACCCGCGAGGAAGAAGAACCGTCGGCCTCCCCATAGGGCCCGGGCACTGCAGTCGAACATGGGTGCCGGATCGTCGGTCGGGCCTTCAGAAAACGCCACCCCCGAGCGTTGGGTCGCGCTCGATGTGCTTCGACTCGTCGCCGTCGTGCTGATGGTGCAGGGGCACACCTTCACCGCGCTGCTCGACCCCGTGTTTCGCGAGGGCGCTTGGGTGCGACCGCACGGCTATCTTCATGGCCTGACGGCCCCGATGTTCCTCTTTGCCTCGGGTCTCGCGTTTGGCGTGGCGACCCTTCGTCGTTGGCCTGAGCATGTTCGAATCGGGTCCGCCTCCAAACGACGTTTCGAACGCTACGGTTGGCTCTTGTTCATCGGCTATGCCCTCAGTCTTCCCGAGATGAGCCTTCGGCGACTGTTCGGTGAGGCCGGCGTGGACAACGCCCGGACCTTCTTTCGCGTGGACGCGCTCGAGAACATTGGCGTCTCTCTCTTGGTGCTTCAGGGGCTGGTCTTGGTCTTGAAGCGTCCGGGTCGATTCATGATCGCTGCCGTCGTCCTCGGTACAGGTCTCATCTTCCTGGCGCCGGCCGCCTGGCGCATGCCCGTCGAAGCCCTGCTTCCATTGCCAATTGCCGCGTATGTGAACGTCAACACCGGGTCGATCCTGCCGTTGTTTCCGTGGGCGGGCTTCATCTTTGCGGGCGTGTTGACCGCGTACTGTTGCCTCGACCGGTCGATGTCTCTGCGGCCCTATCGCGCGCTCGGGCTGGGCGTTGCTGGTCTCGTACTCTGGTCGGCCGCGAGTGCGCTCGAACAGAGCGGCTTGAACTGGTTCGGCGAGCACAACTACTGGAAGACCAGTCCGGTCTTCTTCTTCGTTCGCTTGGGGCTTCTATTGTTGGGGTTGTCCGTGCTCTGTTTCGGGGAAGCGCTCGTCGCGCGCGGTTCCACGGCGCCCAAGTCGCACGCCACAGGATGGATGGCGCGCGCCGCCCAAGAGACCTTGGTGATCTACGTGACCCACCTCTTCCTTCTGTATGGTTCGCCGATCAACCATGGCGTCGCGCGGTTCTACCGGAACGACCTGTCGATCGCGATGGCGTCGGTGGTGGCGCTCCTGATCCTATCCGTGAGCGTCGGGGTGGCGCTCTGTTGGCGATACGCGCGCGATCACGACCCGGTTCGGTTCCGCAGGTTTCAGAAGGGCACGGCGCTCCTGGTCGTTCTCGTCGCGCTCTTCAAACCCTGAGCGCCGCCTTCCGGAGCAGCCGGTCAATAACCGCCGCCTCGTTGAAAACGCTTCCAGGCTCCGCAGGGCGATCCGTAGCGGTTGCGGATGTACGCAAGCCCCCAGGCGATCTGGGGCCAGGGATTCTTCCTATAATTGACGCCGTACTGGTCCCCCATCGCCTTCATCTTCTTGCACGGGTACGATTGCGGGATGCCGCACGCTCCGGTCCTCTTGTTGACGGCGCGGTGGTTCCAGCGGCTCTCGCGATGCCAGAGCTGATCGAGACACTCGAGCTGAGGGCGGCGGTTCCATTCGGGGTAGTCCTCGGCGATCATCGCCCTCGCCAGCGCTTTGTTCTGTGCTGGGGTATTGTCGGCGGCGTCCCGTATGCTCTGGGCTTGTCGCTTGGGCAGGGTTTGTGGCGCGTCCGGTTTGCCACAGCTTGCGGCCGCGAGGACCAGCGCCAAGAGGGTGATTTCCAGCGAGTGTTCTGGCCCGGTCCGCGGCATGTGGCGGCCAGGGTACGCGTCGACCGACCGTCTAGGCACGTAATCCGCCTGTGATCTCACGGGTGTGTGAGAAACCACAATTGATGTAGGTTTGCATCACACATCCTGAATCTCAACTGCGAAATACTGGTGCGGCTGAAATTTTGTTCGCCAGAACGCCAATGTTCGATTACATACGACAACGTGCCATTACATAAAACGACAAGTGCATCTTCTGTTCAGCTCCGTTATGGTACAGGTCCACGCTGCGGCGGGCCCCCGCTTCCGCCCTCGTGGACTGCGCGAACCCCCTCAGATCCAACCTCTTGCCGCGGCTCTTGGGCCGCGCCGGAGAACCGCTAATGCCACGCTCTCCATCGCTTGCTGCCAAGGCCGCTGCGCGCTCTGCCGTCGTGTTGCTCTTTATCCTGTCCGGATGTGCAGATGCCCCGGGTGATGGCTTCGCGCCAGATGTCGTCGTGGATGATGACCGTGTCGACGCGGACGGTCCCCGAAACCCAGACGGCACGCCCGCGGCTGTGGTGGCTGACAAGGCCGGGCTCGACAATCCGCCGATCGCGGTAGACCCGTTCTTCAACGGCGCGTTTCCGACGCGCACGCCGAACTCACCCGGGAGCTCGACATGGGATGTCGTGGCGGCGTTCCCCGCGCTCGATCTTGGCGACACCTTGGTCATCACGTCGAACCCCGACAACGATCGGATCTATGTCGCCACACGCGACGGGTTCATTCGATCGTTCGACAACGACCCGGATGTCTCGAGCGCGGAGACGTTTCTCGACCTGCGCGATCGGACTGCCGTCGTCTGGGACGGCGGCTACCTCGGTCTCGTCTTTCACCCTGAGTTCGGCGATCCCGGGTCCCCGTTCCGCAACTACGTCTACGCGTTCTACACGACGCATTGCCCGCTCGACGCGAGCCGCGATCAGCCGGACCTCGGGAACTGCTTCGACGCGTATCCGCGCAACTCGACGGGCGGCTACTTCAACACCTACATTCGCATCTCTCGATTCGAGGTCCCCGACGGGGCCACCGCAGCAGACATCAACTCCGAGCAGGTCATGCTCAACATTCGCCTCTACAACGGCTCGCACCGAGGTGGCGGCATGGTCTTCCGGAACGACGGCTACCTCCACGTCACCATCGGCGACCAGTTTCGTTACGAAACGGCGCAAGACATCGTCGACACCCTCGAAGGCGGATCGATCAGAATCGCCGTCGACGTCACGGACAACGGCGACGGCACCTGGAGCTGTCCCGCGGGCAGCCACCTTCCGCGCCGGATCTTCGACACCACCGACGAGATTTCCGGGCAGTGGTACTGCATTCCGGACGACAACCCCTGGCTTGACGTCGGTGGCGGCCAGTTCGAGGAGTACTGCTCGATCGGTCACCGCAATCCGCACCGTCTTGCATGGGACCCGGTCACCGACTTCATGTGGTCGGGCGAGATCGGTCAAAGCACGCGCGAAGAGATCAACGTCATCTTCTGCGGCAACAACTATGGCTGGCCGTTTCGTGAGGGGCTGACCTCCGGCGTCCGCCAGGAACCTTCGTCGTTCATCGGGACGCTGACCGACCCCGTGATCGATTTCGTTCGGTCGGAGGCTCGCGCCATCATCGGCGGCTACGTCTACCGAGGCTCTCTCTATCCAGAGCTCTACGGGCGCTACCTCGCTGGCGACTACGTGACCGGGAACATCTGGGCCATCACCCTCGACGAGAGCACGATGACGGCCACCAAAGAGTTCCTGACCGTGTTCGATCCCGGGGGACTCGGAACCTGGGGCCAAGACAAACTCGGCGAGATCTACCTTGGTGACGTCATCAACGGCGGTCCGCTGTACACCCTCGAACGAATCGGAGATCCAGTGCCAGACGCGCCTGGCCTTCTCTCCGACGTTGGGGCGTTCACCGACCTTCCGAACCTCACACCAGACAGCGGTTGGGTTCCCTACGGCCTCAATCAGCCGTTCTGGTCGGACGGCGCAGCGAAGTCCCGTTGGGTCGCTGTCCCGAACGACGGCAGCCGCGACACGAGCGACGAGCAGGTCACCTTCTCGGAGAACGGCGACTGGGGTTTTCCGATTGGAACGGTCCTGATGAAGCACTTCGAGCTTCCGGTCGACGAGGACGATCCCTCGATCACCGACCGGCTCGAGACGCGGTTCTTCGTGCACGGCGACGATGGCAAGTGGTACGGCCTCAGCTACCGGTGGCGGCCCGACCGAAGCGACGCCGACCTGTTGGTCACGGATGACACGAGCCTCCACACGATCGCATTGTCGGGCGGTGGGACCCGCGTGCAGACGTGGAACTATCCTTCTCGCCTCCAGTGCAATACGTGTCACCGCGCGAGCGGCGTCCTCGGGCCGCGAACCCATCAACTCAACGGCGATCTGCTCTACCCGAGCACCGGACGCACCGACAACCAGCTCGCGACCTGGAACCACCTCGGCATGTTCTCCCCGGCGTTGGTCGAGGTGGACATTCCGACGATGATCCGGAGCAAGTCTCTCGAAGATGTGACGGCGTCGCTCGAGGATAGGGCGCGCTCGTGGCTCGCCTCGAACTGTGCCGGCTGCCACCGCCCCGGCGAGGTCACGGCAGGCTTTGATCTGCGCTACGAAACTCCGTTCATCTCACAAGGGTTGGTCTGGACGGGGGTTCGCGACGACCTCGGAAACCCCGGCACCGTGGTGATTCGGCCGGGCGACCCAGAGCTTTCTTCCCTCTTCAAGCGAGTCGAGGCGATCGGTCCCATCGCCATGCCTCCTCTGGCCAAAGAGCTCGCGGAGCTGCCCGCGGTCGACCTCCTTCGCGAGTGGATCCTCCGAATCGACGATTCGTTCCCGCAACAGGGCGTTGCGTATGAGTACTGGGAGACGGGTCAGCTTTCGCAGCTGCCCGACTTCGACGCGCTCGGCACACCCGACAAGGCCAGCACCGTAAGCACGATCGACATCTCGGTCCGTGACCGTGACAACGACTTTGCGTTCCGGTTCCGTGGCTTCCTCGAGATCACGACCGGCGGGAACTACACCTTCTTCACCACCTCCGACGACGGCAGCAAGCTCTTCATCGACGATGTCGAGGTGGTCGACAATGACGGTCTTCACGGCCCGACCGAAGAGAACAGCGGGCCCATCAATCTTGCGCCGGGTTACTACGCCATCGAGGTCACGATGTTCGAGCGCGGCGGCGGGCAGGTGCTCTCCGCGAGCTACAGCGGCCCAGATACAGGGAACGTTCAGGTGCCGCTGGCCCCCCTCTTCTTGCAGATTCCGAACCCAATCCCCAACGATCCGCCAACACTCGACGCGCCCGCCGATCAGGTGTCGTCGATCGGCGCGGTGGCGTCGCTCGCCCTCATCGGCGACGACCCCAATGCCGACTCCCTCTACTACGACGCGGCCGGGCTTCCTCTAGGTCTCGCGATCGACCATCAGTCCGGTGAGATCTCTGGCACGATTGACGCGGACGCTCCGACGGGCACGCTGACCGTGACAGCAAGCGCCTCGGACGGACCTGAAGTCGCCGTCGTCGAGTTCGACTGGACCCTGGTGGGCTCGGTCTGCGGAGACGGCAACGTCGAAGCCGGCGAGGAGTGCGACGATGGGAACACCATCGATGGCGATGGCTGCTCGTCGGTCTGCACGATCGAGAGCGCCCAGGTGTGTGGCGACGGCACGGTCACCGCGCCGGAGCAGTGCGAGCCGCCAAACACTGACGTGTGCACGGCGACGTGCACCGATCGAGCGCCACTGTGCGACGACGGCTTCCTGACTCCTCCCGAAGCGTGCGAGCCCCCGAATACCGCCACGTGTGACTCCAACTGCCAGGTGCGTGTGCCGAGCTGTGGCGATGGGTTCCTGACACCTCCGGAGGTCTGCGAACCGCCCAACACCGATACGTGCAACGCTCTTTGCGCAACCCGCATTGCGAGCTGTGGCGATGGGTTCCTGACGCCTCCCGAAACTTGCGAAGACGGCAACTCGGTTGGAGGAGACGGTTGCTCGGCGATCTGTCAGATCGAGGGTGGTGGTGCCGGTGAAGACCTCACCGACGACGGGACGATCATCGCAAGCGTCCTTCAGTCACTCGGTGGTGGAGGGGACATCAATCGCATTCGCGACGACGACTTTCCACCGGTCGGCACCGCCGACTTCTCGCGTCAGTACGACAGCTGGGACGGCGCGAATACGGCCGACATCGACTTCGTCGGGTACGAATACACGTCCGACCAGGTCTTTGGCCGGGTCGTCTTCCAGGAAGGCCGCCACTTCTTCGACGGCGGGTGGTTCGAGAGCTTCACCGTCGAGGTTCGGCAGGGTGGCGTGTGGACCGAGGTCAGCGGGCTCCTGGTGGACCCCCCGTATCCTGGCAACAACGGGATCAACTACGAGATCTTCGAACTGACATTCTCTCCAATCGTCGGCGACGCGATTCGCATCGTCGGACCTCCTGGTGGCGGGGCTGACTTCATCTCCGTCGGCGAGCTCGAAGTCTATGCCGCCGATCTCGGGGGCCCGTCCTGCGGAGACGGTACGCTCGACGTCGACAACGGCGAAGAGTGCGACGACGGCAACAACGCCGCAGGTGACGGGTGCTCGCCCTCGTGTGCGGCCGAGTTCTGCGGCGACGGCGAGGTCAACAACATGACCGAGACCTGCGACCCGCCCGGGACGGCAACCTGCAACGACAGCTGCACCAGCCGGGTCCCAGTCTGCGGAGACGGCTTCGTGACGCCGCCCGAGACCTGCGAAGACGGCAACCTCGTCGACGGTGATGGCTGCACGGCGACCTGCCAGATCGAAGCCAACCCGACTGGCGCCGATCTCACGGACGACGGAACGATCATTGCCCTCGTCATCCAGTCGCTCGGCGGAGGCGGTAACATCAATCGCATTCGCGATGACGACATTCCGCCGGTCGGCAGCGCCGACTTTTCACGTCAGTACGACAGCTGGGACGGTGCGAACACGTCGCCAGAAGACTGGGTTGGCTACGCCTATACCTCGGACCAAGTGTTCGGCCGGGTGGTCTTCCAAGAAGGGCGTCACTTCTTCGATGGCGGCTGGTTCGACTCCCTCACGGTCCAGGTGCGTCAGGATGGCGTTTGGAACGAGGTGAGCGGCCTCACGACCACCCCGAGCTATCCGGGCAACAACGGGGTCAACTTCGAGACGTTCGAGCTGACCTTCCTTCCGATCGTAGGCGACGCGATTCGCATCTATGGCGATCCCGGCGGCGCGGCGGACTTCATCTCGATCGGCGAGCTCGAGGTCTATGAAGCGAGCGGTACTGGTTCCACGTGTGGCGACGGTACGGTCGATGCCGGCGAAGACTGCGATGATGGCAACACCAGCAGTGGAGACGGTTGCTCTTCGAGTTGCGTGACCGAGACCTGCGGAGACGGCATCGTCAACAACTCGACGGAAACGTGTGAGCCTCCCGGGACGGCGACGTGCAACGACTCCTGCACGGACCGAGTCCCCCTTTGCGGCGACGGCTTCGTCACCGGTCCGGAAACGTGCGACGACGGCAATACCGTCGATGGCGATGGCTGTAGCGCCTCCTGCCAGACTGAGATTGTCGCCTTCTGCGGCGACGGCGTCATCACCGCGCCCGAGACCTGCGAGCCTCCAGGGACAGCGACGTGCAACGACACTTGCACGGCTCGGGTGCCAGACTGCGGTGACGGTTTTGTCACGAGCCCCGAGGAGTGCGACGACGGCAACACCATCGACGGCGATGGGTGCAGCGCGCTCTGCGAGACGGAGATCCCTGCGGTTTGCGGCGACGGAGTGATCACGGCGCCTGAAACGTGTGAGCCTCCCGGGACGGCGACG
>JBCCEK010000121.1:0-14017 GCA_039030295.1 Myxococcota bacterium
GAACCGCCGAGGCGACCCCCAACGTGCTTGAGATCCGCGATCGGACTCTTGAGCGTGGCCTTCAAGTCGGCGTCGAGCGGCATGCGCCAGAACGCCTCTCCGACTTCCTCGGACGCGGCGAGGTAGCGCTTGGCCAGATCGTCGTCGCGGCTGTAGAGCGCAGCGCGCCACTGCCCGAGGGCCACCATGCATGCCCCGGTGAGCGTCGCGTGGTCGATGATGAGTTCCGGCTTGAGCTTGCGCGCGGTCCACGTCAGCACGTCCGCTAAAACGAGGCGGCCTTCGGCGTCGGTGTTGATCACCTCGACGGTCTTGCCTTGAAGCGACGAGTAGACGTCGCCAGGGCGGTAGGCGGCGGCGCCCGTCATGTTCTCGGTAGAGCCGACGACGGCATGCACCTCGACCGGGAGTTTGAGACGCGCCGCGGCGAACACGATCCCGAGCGTCGTCGCCGCACCCGCCATGTCGCACTTCATGGTGATCATGGACCCCGCCGGCTTGATGCAGAGCCCGCCGGCGTCGAAGGTGAGCCCTTTTCCGACGAAAGCGACCTTCTTCTTGGCGTTGGCCGGCTTGTACGTCACGTGAATCACGCGGGGCTCGATCGCGCTTCCAGCGTTGACCGCCAAGAGCAGGTTCATCCCCTCCTTCTTGATGCGCGCCTTGTTCCAAACGCTGCAGGTGAGGCCGAGCTTCCGCGACTCGTTTACCGCGGCTCGTGCGAGGGTCACCGGGTTGAGGTCGTTCGGCGGCCGGTTCACGAGATCGCGAGCGAAGTTGACGCTCTGCGCGAGCGAGTTCCCGGCCCGCACTGCGGCCGTGAGGCCCTTCTTGCCCTTGGGGGCGTTGAGAATCGTCACGGTCGACAACTGCGCAGCACTCTTCTTGTCGCTCTTGTACTCGACGTAGCGATAAGTCCCCGCCGTCAGCGCTTGCGACACCGCAGCGACCGTTTTCGGGGTCACCTCCGGAAGCTCGACGGCCCCGGTCTTGTGCGCGCGTGCCGCCTGCCCCAACGCATGGCCGAGCGCATAGGCAATCTTCGCGGTGTCGGTCTCGCTGCCAGTTCCGACGAGCAGCAGCCACCGTGCCTTCGCCTTCCCGGTCGCAGCCACCTTGAGCGCCTGCGAGGCCTTGCCCTCGAAGCGCTCATCTTTGGCCAGCGGTTTGATGCTCCCACGGCCCGTGACCGCTTCGAGCGTACTGATCACTTTGCCGAACTTGGTCTTGGGGGAAGGAACGGCGATGGCGACGAGATCGGCGTTCGAACCGGTCCAGTCCCCCGCGGAAAGTGCAATCTTCATGTCTCTCCTCTTGGCGTTGGCTGGCGGATACTGACAGGAACGATCGACGGCAACAAACCAACGAAGCGAACCCTCGACGCGACGGGCGCCGGCGGCCGTACGCGGTCTCGCCACATCGACCGCGGCATCCCCGCGTAATCACAGATGGCGACCGTGGCATCGAAACTGCATCGGCCTACCCCGACACCCACGTCAACGCCCACCCCAGAGGAACACCCATGCCCCGTCGGATCCTGGCCCTCGCTGTCATCGTCGCCACCCTACAGGCCGCTCACGCTTGGGCCAGTTCGAGCGTCGATGCGCCCCACCCTTCAGGGGAAGCCGAGCTGCCTCTCCAGAAGCCGTCGAATCCACCCGAACCGTCGCCGTGCATCGACCTCAACAGCGCTGGCGTCGCCGCACTCACCACGCTCCCGGGCATCGGTCCGAGCCGCGCCGAGGCGATCGTCGCCAGCCGCCAGAAGAGGCCCTTCCGGCGAATCGAGGAGGTGCTGCGCGTCCCGGGCGTCGGTCGGAAGACCTTCGGGCGCATCCGCCCGATGATCTGTGTGAAGTAGAGAAACGCCCCGGGTAGGCTAACCTTCGGCAGATGGGCGAGCCGTGCACCATTCGAAGCGCCGACGCGACGGACCGCCCCGTCTTGCGGGGCTTCCACGGAGATCTGTATCGCAAGCACCGAGATCAGATCCTCCCTGCGGAGACGCGGCCGCTCATCGAATACGAAGACTACGACACGCTCCTCGAAGCGGACATCGACGCGCTGCTCACCGATCGCGGCGCGCATGTGCTGGTGGCGGAACGAGACGGCCGCGCGATCGGGTACATCACAGCCCGGACCAGAGTGGAGCCGCGGCGCGCCCTCAGCCGGAGGGCGGTCCTCGAAGATTGGTACGTCGAACCCGGGCATCGTGGCGACGGCGTAGGCGGCGCCCTCCTCCGCGCCCTCGAGGCAAAGCTCAAGGCCGTGGGCTGCGAAGTCCTCGAGTCCGGCACCTGGTCCAACAACGACATCGGACGCCGAGCGCACGAGTCCTCAGGCTTCCAAGAAGTCCGCACCACCTACCAAAAGCACCTCTGACCCCGGGGTCACTCCGCCCCCCCAAACCCCCTCTAATTCCAACCCCCTACAAACCGCACCGCGAAAACCCGAACGAGGCCGCCGCAACACGCCGGTCGTTCGGTCAGGCCGCACTCGCGCTAGGCGAAACCGAGCCTTCGGAAGAGGCCACGAAGATGCTCGGCCTTTAGGGAGCCGAGCGTTACGCGACCTGCGGGCGGCAACCCTCGATGAGATCCCGGTGTCGATCGATCAGGCCTCGCACGAACTTCACGAAAGCCCGGATCCGCGCCGAACCTCGCGCCTTGGGGTGGGCCAGAACCCAGATGTGCTGCCCACCCTCGAGGTACGGACCCACGCGGCACGACATGGGCCACATGTCGCATCTCGAGCTTCCCGACCGAACGGCCGACGACGCTTGCAACTTCATTCGCCGATTGCCCGCGTAGTCGGACCAAGTCCAGCGGAAATTTGGGTCCAGTGGTGAACCCCCGACTACACTCCTTTGGTCGTGGACGGAACGAACGCAGAGCGGCTCCTCGAAGAGATCCGAGACATCCAGAAAGAGATGCTCGCACTTCAGGAACGCACCACCAGCCTGGTGGAGCGGCAGTACCAACGTGCCGAGGCTCTTCAGGATCGCGCAGAAGCGATGCAAGCGAAGAGCGAAACGATGGTGACGGCCGGGCGACGCATATTCATGATCATGGTCCCGGTGCTGATCGGGTTGATCGGCTACGTCAGCTGGCTTCTCTTCCGACGTCACGGGCACTAGGGCTGATAGTCGATATAAGCGCCCTTTCAGCATCGTGCTCTACGGGGCGCCTAGGTCCACCGGCTAGTGGTGTAGCGCAACTACCTGAAACCAAAGGGTGCGGAAGAGAGGACTCGAACCTCCACGGGTTTTACCCCACTAGATCCTTAGTGGACTGCCGCCCGAAGGGGGAGCCGATCCACGATCGCAGCCTCGGCGTCGAGCAAGGCGTCCAGCCGGGCCTCGACCCGTTCACTCGGGAAATACTCGCGCGCCAACCGGACGAAGATGCCGTGGTGCCGGGCCTCGGAACGTGTGATCTCGAGGTAGAAGTCTTTCAGGGGCCCGGGTTCGAGCGCTTCGGCCAGGAGCCCGAACCGCTCGCAACCTCGCGCTTCGACGATCCCGAGCACGAGGAGTCGGTCGAGAAAGTACTGTTCGGGGCCGCGCTCGATGAGGCGCATGAGTTCGCCGATGTACGGGTCCTTTTCGTCCGGTCGCGTGGTGAGTCCTCGCTCGAGTACCAGTTTCATCACCTGCGCGAAATGGTCGAGCTCCTCTTGGGCAAACGGGATGAGAGTCTCGACGAGGACGGTGCGATCCGAGTAGTGGGACACGAGTTTGAGGGCGGTCGCCGACGCTTTGCGTTCGCAGGCCGCATGGTCGAGCAAAAACGAATCGAAGTCCGCCAGCACCACGTCGACCCACCCCGGATCGGTCTTGCTTCGGAGTCGGAGCATCAGCGGCGCAGCGCGTCTAGGATCGGTTCGATCTGCCGACGGCGGAGTTTGAGGCCGACGCGATTGGCGATGACCACGGAACTGATGTCCGTGATGTGTTCGATCTCGACGAGACCGTTCTGACGCAGCGTCTCGCCGGTCTCGACCAAGTCGACGATGACGTCGGCGAGCCCAGTGAGCGGCGCCAGCTCGACGGAGCCCTGACAGAAGATCATCTCGACCGGCACTCCTCGGGAGCGAAAGTACTGCTCGGCGATGTGCGGGAACTTGGTCGCGACTCGCAAGGGTCGCTCACCTCGTCCAGAAATCGGCTCACCCGGCAAACCGCACACCATCATTCGGCAGAGGCCAATATCGAGGTCAACCGGCGCGAAGACGTCGTAGTCGCGCTCCATCAATACGTCGCGCCCCACGACGCCGAGATCCGCCGCGCCGTATTCGACGTATGTGGGGACATCATCGGGCTTGAGAAGAAGAAAGCTGAGTCCGGCATCGGGATCGTTGCGGACGAGCTTCCGACTTTTCGCGGTCAACGCCTTCGTGGGAATCCCCGCTTTCTCGAGGCGCGCCCCCAATTGCTCGAGCACCCGCCCTTTCGGAACGGCGATGACGATCGAGTCTTTGTTTCGCCTACGCATTGCCCGGAACCCTCTCGACGCTCGCACCCAGCGGAGCGAGCTTCTTCTCGATCTGCTCATAGCCTCGATCGAGGTGGTAGACCCGCCGAACGTCGGTCGTTCCCTCCGCGACCAAGCCGGCCACGACCAGCGAGGCACTCGCCCGCAAGTCCGTCGCCATGACCTCGGCGCCCTCGAGTCGCTCGACCCCATGGACCGTAGCGGTGCGCGCGTGGACCTGGATGTCGGCCCCCATGCGGTTGAGCTCCGACACGTGCATGAAGCGGTTCTCGAAGACGGTCTCGGTAATCCGCGAACTCCCGTTGGCGAGTGCCATTAGCACCATGAACTGAGCTTGCATGTCGGTCGGGAAACCCGGATGTGGCTGCGTGATCACATCAGTTGGATAGATCGGCCGCGAACCCACCACGCGTATCCCGTTCCCCTCTCGCTCAACCGCCGCACCGGCCTCTCGGAGCTTCGCGACGACCGCCTCGAGAGGCTCGAACCCGATGCCTTCAAGCAAGAGATTCCCCGCCGTAGCGGCAGCGGCCACCATGAATGTGCCTGCCTCGATGCGGTCCGGGATGATCGCGTGGTCGATCGGATGCAACGAATCCACGCCTTCGATGGCGATGGTTGAGGTGCCGGCGCCCTCGATGCGCGCCCCCATCTTGTTGAGCACACGACCGAGCTCTTCGACCTCGGGTTCGCGGGCGGCGTTGCTGATCGTCGTTCGCCCCTCCGCCAAGACGGCCGCGCTCATGAGGTTCTCGGTGCCGGTGTGAGTCGGAAAGTCGAGTGCGATGTCAGAACCCCGAAGGCGACCGCTCGGGACGTCGACCTGGACGTACCCGTGCTTGAGCTGAATCTCCGCGCCCATCGCGGCGAGGCCTTTGAGATGCTGGTCGATGGGTCGCGCCCCGATCGCGCAACCGCCCGGCAGAGACACCACGGCGTGACCGCATCGGGCGACCAGCGGTCCCAGCACCAGAACCGAAGCCCGCATCTGCTTGACGAGATCGTACGGCGCGGTGGGGTCGAGTTGGCCGCTCGAAGAGACCTCGACTCGGCCATCTCGGTACTCGGCCGCCACCCCGAGGCGACCCAGGAGCTTGGTCATGGTGTGGACATCTCGAAGGTCGGGCACGTTGCGAAAGACGTGCTCCCCATCGGCCAACAGCGCAGCCGTCAGAATCGGTAGTGCGGCGTTCTTCGCGCCGCTGATCTGCACGCTACCTTCGAGCCTCGCCCCGCCCACGATTCGAATGTTGTCCACGCCGCCCCTGTTACCCCGTGCCTACGCTCCAAGCAACAAGTCGGAAAACGCAGCTCAAGCGAAGAGCATTCCCAGGACGAACGCGGCGAGGCCCAGCACAGCTCCAGTGAAAGGGGTCCGCGCCTCAGTCCATCGAAGGCGACCGGACGGATCGAAGCCTCGGGTCACCGTCAACCATAGCCCAGCAAGCCACACGGCGAATCCAAGAAGGAGGACCCACGCCCATGCAAGGGACACAGAGGCTCGCGATCGCGCGCGGTCGGTCGTGCGGACCGCGTCTTGTCCAGGATCGGAGGCCGCCGGAGAGGCGGGGCGCTGCGCGACGAGGCGTTCGATCTGCGCGAGAGCGCGATCACGACGCTCGGAGGAGGACCCCGCCCAGAAGCTTCGCGTAGCTGCCTCGCTGCCCGCAACGGAGCGCCACGCCAGAAGGGCACTGTGCACATCGCCGTTCGCTTCCAGTCTCAGGGCCACAGACTCGAGTGCGGTGGCTGCTCGATCGGGATAGGCATTCAAGGGGAAGGTCCACCGCATCGCGCGCCGGTAGTGGCCGATCGCCGCTGCATCGCGACCGTCTGCCTCCGCCGCTTGGCCGGACGCCCACTCGTGTCGAGCGGTGTTCCAAGAACGGCCGCCTAGGACCAGGCCAAGCACCACCACAGTACCGAGGGCCCAGACCCAAGGGCGGTCGAAGCGCCTCACAGAAAGTCCCTGCGACGGAACACGAGCGAGGCGATGATCAAGGTCGCTGCCGCGTAGAGGACCGCGTAGCCCATCGTGGTCCCCACGTACCCGGCAGGAGTCCCGAACTCTGCACTTGCGACGACAAGTGTCTGCCGCCCAGGGACGAACAGGTTGAAGTTGGGAACGACTTGCGCAAGCCAGCCGAGTACGCTCTTGACCGCGGGGCTGAGCACGCGGGTCTTCATCGCAACCATGTCGTCGGCCGACCGGCCCACGAGCCAGACGCCAAACGTGAACGCGCCTGTCAGAAACGGTGTCGAGAACGAGGAGAAGAGAAGCGCAACGGCCGTCAGGATGAGTACCTCCCCGGTGCTCAACAAGAGCGATGAGAGCAACCGAAAGAGTTCCACGTCGACGGAGGAGGCGACCCAGGCACACGCGCCAAGCGCGGCAAGTGACCAAACCGGCACGACGGTGGTTCGATCTTTGGCGACAACGAAGCCGATCACAAGAAGCGCGATGAGCGCGATCGGCACGCCGACGACGAGAGACGTGGCTGCTCCCGCCTGAATCGAAGTGACCAACAACTGAAGCGCACCCATGATGGCGATGAACACGGTGCAGGTCGCAACGATACCAAAGTACTTCCCGAGCAAGAACTCATACCGCGCAATCGGTTTCGGAAGGATGACGTAGAGCGTCTTGCGTTCGATCTCCTTGTAGAGCAGCGACGACCCCAAGAAGATCGCGACCACGACCGCAAAGATCGAAATGGAGGCCAAACCGAGGTCGGTGACGACGCGCATCTGTTGGTCGAGCGAGAGCTCCGCGAGGGCGAGAGTCAGTGCCAAGACACCTGCGGCCAGCACCAAGACCCCAAAGAGAACGCGATCGCGGACGGCTTCGCGGTACGTGTTGAGGGCGATGGCGTAGATACGTGCGATACTCATGGGGCGGTCGGATGCTCCGCAGCTGTCGTCGAGGAACCGCCGAGGTATCCACGACCGGTGACGAAATGGCTCAGGACGTTCGCGGCCAACAACAGCATCACTGCGGACAACAAAGTACAGCCTGGCGCCAACCATCGTGAAGTTTCGGGACGCTCAGCGTATCCCATCGCGCGAAGCGAGGCGGCCAGCCCCTGACTCGCAAAGACCCCGAGCGCGGCAAGGCCGGCGACGTAGCAGCCGAGGGAAAAGGGGCGGGAAAGCAACTCGCGGTAGAGTTCGTAGTGGCTCAGCGAGATCGGTCCGGCGGAGAAGCTCATGAACCACTGAAGCCCGAGGTGGCCCCAAACCAACGCCCACGAGAACACGCCTGCCCACCATTGGAGCCGTCGAGCACCGTCAGACCGATATGGGCCCGGGCCGGAGGGCGCCGTCTGCCGGAGCGACGCCCACCCTCGGACGTAGGCGACGAAGAACGCGAAGACCAGGGCGGATCGGGCGGCGAGAGGCAGCCAGCCGTCTGGAGACCTAGCGGCGAAAGCCGTCGCCCCACCAAGGGCAGGCCACAAGCGGGAGACCTCCAACACGAGGAGCACCAGGATCGGCCAGACGGTGAGGGCAAGGTGGGTGCGATGCCTGGGCACGGGGATACCTAACTGCGTCGCTCGAACGGGGTCAATTTACTTCTGCGCCAAGACCGTCGCCGCGCCCCCGTTGCCGCGCCGCTTCAAGCCAAGAAGGGTCAGGGGTTCGTCGGAAAGGCTCATGCGAACCCGTTGGCCGATGGCCACCGGATGCACCTTCTGTGTTCCATCGAGGTAGACCCGACCCTTGGTCATCCGGCTGGTCAACGCGAGCTCTTCACCGGGCCCGACCATGCCCTTTACCATCCGGTACTTGTTGTCGACTCCACGGTAGGGTTCACGCACGACGAACTGGAGCTTTTGGGATCCGACTGGCAGCACCTTTCCACCCGCAGATCGAATCGCGGCCGTGGAACCAGCCGCGGGTCCCGCCCACACCCCGCTCGACATCTGACGCTCGTGCTCGCCCTGATACTCGAGGACATAGCGAGACGTCGCGGCGGCGCTCTCGTGGCAAAAGAGAGCATCATTGAGGACACGAGTCGAAATCGCGCGCTCGTCGAGATCGACGCGCATTCGCGAAAGGCGATCCGTCTTGAGACGCCCGGCGAGCGCCGCCGCCAAGACCTCGTCGACGTTGTGGCCATCACCCGCGCAGAAGTAGCCTACACTCGTGTCGGGAGCACTGTTGATCGCCACCATCGGGGTGTCGGCGCCCGCCAGGTGCGAGGCCCAGAGCAACGTTCCATCCCCGCCGAGGGTCACGATCAGGTCCCAACTCTCCTCGGGAAGCGGCTCCGGGCGATACCGCAGGACCGCCCGCGCCCCGAGCTCTCGGAGCGCTGATTTCGCGCGCCGGACCGTCTCCTGATGCACCTCGTGCTCGTGCACCAAGCCTTCGACCGACACGTCTCCGTGGTCGATGAGTTCTTGTATTCGAGCCTTGTCGCGTCCCGCGTACCGTTGGTACGTGCTCTTCTTGTAGACGACGAGAACTCTTGGGCGCATCGATTGCCTTCTGGAGCAGCGTCACGGACGCCGTCGCGCTAGCTCGACGGGATCTTCTTGGCGTCGGCGAGGAAGCGTTCGAGTCCGATGTCGGTCAGTGGATGCTTCACGAGTTGGTGAATGACCTTGTGTGGAAGGGTTGCGACGTCGGCTCCAATGAGCGTCGCGTCGACCACATGCACCGGATGACGAATGCTGGCAGCGAGCACCTTGGTCTGGAGGCCATAGTTGCGATAGATCGTGACGAGCTGCTCGATGAGCTCCATCCCGTTTCCGCTGATGTCGTCAATGCGGCCGATGAACGGGCTGATGTAGGTGGCGCCGGCCTTCGCCGCGAGCAACCCCTGCGTCGCGCTGAAGCAAAGGGTCACGTTCGTCCGAATGCCCTCGTCGGTCAGCGTTCGAACCGCCTTGAGGCCCTCGGCGATCAGAGGAACCTTCACGACGATGTTGTCGTGCATCTTGGCGAGCTGGTGGGCCTCGCTCATGATCCCGTCGTAATCCGTAGCGACGACCTCCGCACTGATCGGTCCGTCGACCAGCTCGCAGATATCCACCAGGACTTCCTTGAACGGGCGTCCGGTTTTGGCGACGAGAGACGGATTGGTCGTCACGCCGTCGACGACGCCCATGGCCACGGCATCGCGAATCTCTTCGATGTCAGCGGAGTCGATGAAAATCTGCATGACGCCAAGTAAAGAGCGGGGGGCTCTCGGGGTCAAGCAGAGTCGCGACGATCCGCGCGAATAGGCGCAGGAACGCCGCGGTCAGGGCGAGGTTTCGATGTCGAACTCGACTTCGGTGTCACCTGGGACTGGTCGCTCGGCGGGTCGCACCGGGGGATCGGGCTGGACGGAACCGGAGCAGACGACGAAGGTCGCGATCCCCGCGGCGACAAGCCACAACAAGAGCACCGACGGGGTCCACCTAGCATTGACACGCACGGTCCGATCTCTTTTGCACCCTGATTGAAGATCGGGCAACCATGGGCGTCGAACCGCCATGTCACGACTGATCCTTGCTTTCGCCCTCTGGACACTTGGGAGCACGCCGGCTCTGGCGGAGAGCCACACCACGCGGGTGGACGCGATGCGTGCACGACTTGGAACGCTGAACGCCGAGGAGCGGGCCCTGCTCGCTCCCTATCTCGACGACGGCCCTGTCGTGCTCACGGAGTTCAGCAACCGTCAGACCGAACTCCCGGCCGTGATCTACGCGGCACGAATCAACGCCCCGGCCAAGGTCGTGGCATCGGTGATCGGAACCCCGCGGGACTATCCGAAGTTCATGCAAGCGCTCGAGTCCGTAAAGATCAAAGCGGAGCACGACACCATGACCGCGTTCGACTGGACCTGGGGGGTGGCACTCTTTTCGATGACCGGAAACAACGTCATCACCGAGTTTCCTGGGAACGAGGAACGCGGCTATCGTTATGAGATTCGCACGACGGGCGGCGATCTCGGAATCGGCCGGGTCTCCTGGCGAATCTATCCGGACGGCGCGTCCTCGATCGCCGTCTTCTCTTCCAGGCTGGACATGCGCGACGCGAACTACCTGACCCGGCAACTCGCCTCGGAAGGCAACGCGGTAAACCGGACGATCAACGTGGCGGTCGCAACCGTCACGCTTCTGGAGATCAAGAACGAGGCCGAACGCCGAAGTGGCGCCACGACGGTCGAGGCGCCGCCCACAAAGCCGCTCACGCGCCCCAAGGTCAACATGGAGGTCCTCGGCCCCCTACTGAGGCGCGGCGACCTCGTGATGCTCGACTTTCGCGGGCAGACGCTCGACCGCGTCACGGTCGTTGGCCGCGCAGGCTCGAGCGTCGGGCGCGTCCGCCGAGTGCTGGTCGACCCGGAGCTGTTCGGGCAATCGATGCTCCATGGCAGCTGCGCCGAGATCGTCGAACGCACCCGCGATAGGGTTCGGTTCTCGTGGGAGATCCCGATTCCGCTGTTGCACGTAGGCGGGGAGATGGTCCTTCGTCCAAGCCTCGGGGTCGTCGCCGTCGATGGCGTCTCGGGGACGCTTTCCCACGGACAGTGGCGATTCGACACATATCGCTACCCGAACGGCGAAGCCGGCGTCATCGGATGGGCGGCGTTCGACCCGATGGACTCTCCGAAACTCATTCGGAAACTGATCTCGGGAAACGATCAGTTCTCGCACGGGTTCGTAGCGGCCACCCAGTTGGCGATCATGCGATCACTTCGGGGGCGCGCCCGACGGTTGTCCCGTGGCGGTTCGGCGCGGGCATCTTCCAAGGTGCTTACGGGCCGGTGACGCCGCCGGCACCCGCCGCACCGGATTGACCTCCGGCGCCCGGGCCGCCGCCGGCACCCGAGGCGCCGCCGACGCCAGCGTTTCCGCCCACACCCCCGACCCCAGAACTGCCGCCTGCGCCCGAAGCGCCCCCGGGCCCAGAACTGCCGCCGACGCCTGCGCCGCCTCCCGCGCCCCCGGCGCCAGAACTGCCGCCCGTACCCGAGGTGCCGCCAGCCCCGGAACCGCCGCCGACACCCGCGCTGCCTCCTGTGCCAGACGTGCCGCCCATCCCCGACGCGCCCCCCACGCCGGCCGTGCCTCCGACCCCGCTGCTTCCTCCGGTGTTGCCCGTGCCACCCACACCGGCGGTGCCCGTACCGCCTTGGCCACCGGTCTCGGGAATCAGCGACTCGTCAAAGTCGACGACGAGCTGGCAGGCCGCCATCGACCATACCGCCGCCAACAGGCCCCCCCTCCACAGATGGCGCGATCGCACACTAGAAGCGAAGCGTCGCGGCAGCACCGGGCCCTCGGGTTTCGAAGCGAACGCGGGCCTGCTGACGCTCGCGCCGCTTCTTCTTGTTTTTCGTCGTGAGAAAGATCGCGAGCGCAGTCACCGCGGAGAGCGCGGCGATCCCAAAAGACACATCCGCGAAAAGCGCGAGGCGATTGCCCTTGTCTGCAGTCTCGGCGGTGGGGTCGTCTCGAAAGTCTTGTTCCTTCCTGAGCGCCGTCACCCCGAGCGCCGTCCCTGTCACCAGCGCGGCGCCGGCGACCCCGGTCAGCGCCCAGACCGCCCGTTTGGACGCCTTCACCTCAGCCTCGAAGTCGAGGTCAGGGCCGGCTTCTTGGACCTCGACGTGACTCGGCGTCTTCGGGGTAAAGACAAGCTCGCGGGCCTCTCCGTAGCCGACTTGGAAGGTCTGTTCACCAACCTCGACGCCATTACCAACGACGATCACGGTGTGCTCCCCCGGCTCCATCTCGATCGTCGCGGGGGTCTTTTGGTCGAGTGGTTTTCCGTCGAGGAGAATCGCATGTCCCGCTTCGATCGACCGAACGGTCACCTCGGCCGGTGTCTTCTGTAGGGTGGCGATGCGGGCTTCCACCGCGGTTCGGTCGGGCGCATCCGGTCGCTCGGAGAGATAGCGTTCGAGCGCCTTGACTGTGCCCGGTTCGTCATCGCGCTGCTCGCGGGTGTCGGCGATGGCGATCCAAAGGATCGGGTTGGGGTCGAGTTCATTGGAGCGGACCCAGGCAAGCTCCGCATCGCCGTAGCGAGCTCGCTCGAACTCTCGCACACCAATCTCGTAGGCCTCGGCGCCAGTCGTCGCCGGATCAGCGAGTTTCTGTGCCAGCTCGTCGTTCGCTCGGGTCGAAGGGGCCTCTCGGGTGGTAGGCGTCGTTTCAGTTCCTTCCTCGGTTGGCTGCGCCTGGGTTCGCCAAGGAACGAAGAGCACAGCCAGCACGAAGAGGAATCGCAGCATCGGGTGCGCTAGCCCCCAGCCCCCGACTGCCCACCTGATCCGCCACCCATGCCGCCAACGCCTCCAGCGCCGCCAGCGCCCGCTGAGGCGCCCGCACCCCCGGCGCCGCCAGCGCCACCTTGGCCGCCGCCGCCCGAACCGCCATCGGCTGCGGCGCCACCCATGCCGCCCATGCCGCCGCCGTCGCCGCCACTTCCGGAAACAGCACCGCTGCCCCCCATGCCGCCAGCGCCGCCTGTGCCACCGGTGCCCTGCATCTGAGCACAGGCCTCGGTGGTTTGGCACTGGCCCTGATTGAAGACGCTCCCGATGTGGCAGCAGATCAACTCACCGTTGCACTCGTTGTCTTGGAAGCAGGTGGTCCCAACCCCGCCGATGCAGCCGGTGAAGGCGACAGAAGCCAACCAAAACAAGCCGATAAGGGCCCCCGAAGAAACGAAGTTACGCATGAGCGCCGCGAGCATAGCGCACAGCCCTTGAGGGGGCCATGGTCGCGGCTCGATCCCAAGGACGCCCCCGCTACACTCCGGCCCGCATGTCAGGAGCGGCACAGGAAGACGACGCGCGCGCAGGACGCTGTGCGATCGTCGGGCGCCCGAACGTAGGGAAGTCGACGCTTCTCAACGCGGTGCTCGGTCAGAAGCTTGTGATCGCGACCCCTCGACCCGGCACGACCCGGACCTGTGTGCTCGGGGTCTATGCGTCCGACGAGCCACCCACGCAGATCGCCTTCGTCGACACCCCTGGGCTCGAACGACCGAAGGGCGCGCTCGGCCAGGTCCTCGGCGACAGTGCCCGGCGCGGTCTCACCGATGCCGACGTGATCGTGTTGGTGACGGAGCCGCCCAAGGCGGGCCAAGGGTTGAGCGTTCCAGACGACGATCGGCTCGTCATGCAAGCCCTCGAAACCACCCGTGCCAAAGTCGTCCTCGCCATCAACAAGGTGGATCGACTCAAGGCCAAGGAGCGACTCTTACCCTTGATCGAAGCGTACCAGGAGATCCACCCGTTCGCGGCGGTGGTCCCCATCTCGGCCACGCGCGGTACCAACCTCGACGCGCTCCTCGACGAAATCCGGGCGCAGCTTCCTGAGGGACTCCTCTACGATGCAGACTTCCTGACTGACCGTCCTGAACGGTTCTTTGCGAGTGAGCTGATTCGGGAGGCAGCCATGCTCAATACGCGCGAGGAGGTTCCACACGGGATCGCGTGCCGGCTCGACACCTACGAGGAGAAGCCCGACCTGACGCGCATCGAAGGAACGCTGATCGTCGAGAAGCCAAGCCACAAA
>JBCCEK010000122.1:0-13953 GCA_039030295.1 Myxococcota bacterium
CGACCAGCTCTCACCGGAGGACCAAGCCGTCTTGATGCGAACGGCGCGACGGGCGGGCGAGGCGCTCGACCGGGTGGTGCGTCAGGACGATGCCGAAGCGTACGAAGTCATGATCCGGCGCGGGATCCAAGTGGTGGACACGACCCCGTACCGCGCACAATGGGAGGCCGCCGGGGAGGCGACCCGAGACGCGCTCGTCGGCCGAATCTACAGCAAGAGCCTATTGCAAGAAGTGCAGGCGGCGGCCGCCGCGCAGTGAGGGCAGGGCGCGTCGCGTAGATGGGCGACGGCCGGCGTGACATGCAGCCGGCGTCCCGCTCGACACCCCAGGCTCAAACGGTGGGAGGGCCGACGGCGGCATCGCCACCAAACGAAACGCGCCGGCTGCTTGTGCAACCGACGCGTCGTTGGGTTCGCGGCCTCTCTCGTGAGGCTCGCGTCTATCGCGTAACGAACTTACTTGGTGAGGCGAGAGAGGTCGGGAAGCTCGTCCAGGTTCGGGACGAGGGCGATCTCGATGCGGCGGTTCTGCGCGCGGCCTTCTTTGGTGTCGTTCGAGGCAACCGGCTGCGTGTCCGCGTAGGCTGCGGCCGAGATGCGGTCGGCGGGGACGCCGTACTCGATGAGGAGCTGCGTCACGTCGATCGCGCGGGCGCCCGAGAGCTGCCAGTTCGACGGGAAGCGCTTGGTCTTGATGGGCACGTTGTCGGTGTGACCGCCAACCTGGAAGCTACGACCGCCGAGGCTCGCGAGAACCGGGCCGACCTCCGCGAGGATTTTCACGCCGTCCTGCTTGAGCTTGGCGCGACCGCTCGGGAAGAGAACCGCCTCCGGCAGTTCGATGACCATCTTGTTACGAACGATGCGAACCTTCAGCTTGCCTGCGTCGATCATCGACTTGAGCTGGCGCAGCATCGAGTTGTACTCCTCGAGACGCTTCGCGGCGCGGGCTTCGCGCGCGGCGGCTTCGGCAAGCGCAGCCTGCATGTCGTTGATCTCGCCGGTGTAACCCTTGACGAGCTTGTTGAGGTTCTCTCGATCGCTCTTGCATTGGGCCAGCTCAGAGCCGGTCATCTTGCCGCTCTTTTCGAGATCGGCGATGCGCGCGTTGGCGGCCTCGAGATCGCTCTTCTTGCAGCCCGCGGTCGTCATCAGCGCGACCGCCAGGATCAGTACCCAGCTTGCTTTATGCATATACCCCTCCAGAAGTGAGTTCCCATTTTGGGTCCGGCACCTTATCAAGGGTCTAGTACATCGCAAGTACTTGTCAGAGACCGCGTGATGTAACCAGTTCGTGACGACGCCGTACCTCGGACGAGCTGCCCTTGGTGGGCCGAAAGGAACGAAGATCATGAACAAATACGCGCTTTGCGCGGTACTTGTCGCGTCGGTGGCGAGCCTGGCTTGGATGCCTCGTCACGGCGCCGCGGCGGACCCGGACCCCAAGGGGCTGGTCGAGAAGGTCGTGAAAGAGGCGGGCGGGGTCGATGCGCTCCGGGACCGCAACGACGTTCAGTACACCTATGTCTACCGGAACGGGCCCAAGGGTACGCTCGATGTCTCGGTCGAGCGCTACGTGTTCGACGGCGAGTTGTCGTGGGCGAGGTACGACATTCACGAAGGGATGGCACCGGACGCGCAAGGGGCGGTCGTTCAGGGGTACGACGGCAAGACCACGTGGGAGACCATCGATGGGAAGGCCGTCACAGATGCGCAGGCGCTCAAGCTCGCCGACTTCCTCCGGAAGACGAACTTCTACTGGTTCGCGATGACCTTCAAGCTGCTCGACCCCGGCATGACCTACAAATACGAGGGCCAACGCAAGGTCGGAAACACCACTTACGAGATGGTCCGGGTTGGGTTCAACGACGGGGTCGGTGACGTCGCCGACACGTACTTGCTCTACATCAACCCGCAGACTTGGCGTGTTGATCAGTTCCTGTTCACGGTGCTCGACTTCGGGATGAAAGAGCCGCTCCTGATGACCGTGGAGTACGAGCGTGTGGACGGGGTGCTCCTATCGACGAAGCGCCGCTATGCGCCCGCGACTTGGTCGGGCAAGGTTCGGGGCAAACCTCAGTGGACTGACGAGATCAGCGTCGGCGTCGAGTTCAACAACGGCTTTTCGAAGTCGATGTTCAAGTCGCCGTAAGACCCTAGCGCGCCAGGTCAACCTTTGGAGATCTCACCGCGTCGTAGGCGTCGGTACATCTCGAGTGAGTCTTTGAGGATTTGGAGTGCGACGTCTCGGTCTTGCATGCCCTCGACGACGACCTCTTTGTTCTCGAGCGCTTTGTAGTCTTCGAAGAAGCGCTGAATCTCGCGGAGCTTGTGCTCGGGGAGATCGTCGAGCACGCGGCGCTGGTCGTATTCCGGGTCGTGGGCGCTCACGGCGATCACCTTGTCGTCGATCCCCTTGTCGTCGCGCATGCGCATGACGCCGATCGCGCGCGCAAACATGATCGTCAGCGGAACCACCGGCTCTTGGCCGATCACCAATACGTCGAGTGGGTCGCCGTCGTCGCAGAAACTCCTCGGGATGAAGCCGTAGTTCGCTGGGTAGTGAACGGCGCTGTAGAGCACGCGGTCGAGCTTGAGGAGCCCGCTTTCCTTGTCGAGCTCATACTTGTTCTTGCTCCCCATCGGCACCTCGATGACGGTGGGAAACACGGATTCGAGTTGATCCTCGTCGAGGTAGACGTCGTGCCAGGGGTGCATGGGACTACATGGCCACGGCTTGCCCGCCGGCGCAAGGAGCGGTGTCTAGCCCGTGCGGATCCCGAAGGGGTTGGGTTTGCGCATTCGGTAGGCGAGCAGGAGCGGGATGATCCCGTATGGGCCGTTGAAGAGCCAGAAGATGAGGGGCTTCCCGGGGGGCGGCCCGATCCAATACTCGGCGATCACGAACTCGGTCATGCCGTGCATCATGGCGCCGACGTAGATGAACGCCGGGATGCGGATCCAGTTCCTCCCGGTCAGGAACGCGTACACCAAGACTACGTAGAAGGGGCCGTAGACCATGCCGGAGATGCCCGTGTTGATCCGGAGGTAGTCGTGGTCGGCGAGGAAGTAGTGGTCTTGCGCGATCTCGCCGTACCAACGGTTCGCGCGCGCCCAAAACATGTCGCCCTCGAGAAGGCCGAGCGCATGCCACGAATCCGAGAACGCGGACGAGAAGGCGAAGAACGAGAAGCAGGCCACGAAGAACCAGTCGCGAGGGCGCGCGCTGATCGGCGTGCCGCGGGGTGATTGAGTCATGCCACCTTTTCCTAGCGGCCAGGGGTGTCGTCGGGTCCCGGCGCGCCGCGATACTACAGGGTATCTCGAAAATGTCTCGGTCGGTGTTTGATGGCGACCGCCGGGTTACGCCTAGCGCCGGCCGTCCCAGTCGATGATCGGCCAGTTGCGTTCTTTGGCGGCGCGTTTGAGGCGGGGGTCGGGGGCGACGACGCGGGGGTGTCCGACGGCGTCGAGCATTGGGAAGTCGGTCAGCGAGTCGCTGTAGAAGTAGCAGTTCGCCAAGTCGATGCCTTGCGCCTCGGACCATTCACGCGCGTGCTCAACCTTACCTTTGCCGTAACAAAGGGGACTTCGGAAGGTGCCGTCGAGCTTGCCATCGGCGTCGGTCGGGAAGTCGTTCGAGAGGAAGTCGTCGAGGCCCCACGTCTCGACGGCGACCCTCGAGGCAAACGCGGAAGCGCTCGTCAGCAGGACGAGACGGTGGCCTTGTGAACGGTGCTCGGCGAGCGCGCGGTTGGCTCCCGGCCGCAAGTGATGGGCGACTTCGCGCAGGAACCACCGCTTGGTTTCGCGCTGAAGCTCATCGTAGTGGCGGCCTCGATAGTGCGCGACGGCCTGATTGAACGCGGTATGGATGTCGATCAGCGCCAGGTGGTAGAGGACGTTCCACACTGCGACGCGCCCGAACTGCCGCGGCGAGATGTTGCCGTGCAGGAGTTCGTGCTTGGCCCAGAGCGTGCCGCTGTTCACGCCGAGAAGCGTGCGGTCGAGATCGAAGAACGCGGCGGCCTTGGGCTCCAAGCTGTGCCATCTATCTCGCTTTCGGGGTGGCTTCCACTCTATTTCCGCAAAAACCGGCGAGGAGCGGTTGCGAAATCGTGATCGATGCCCGAGATTACGCGCCGGAGATCGCACTGCATGAGTATTCTTGACCGCTTCAAGGTAACCGATCGCGTTGCCGTCATTACTGGTGCTGGCCGTGGGATCGGCCGCGGAATCGCCATCGGCCTCGCCGAGGCGGGCGCTGACGTCGTCCTGGCGGCGCGTCGTGAGAACACGCTCGAAGAGGTGGCGAGTATCGTCGAGAAGGCGGGCCGGCGAGCGCTGGTCGTCCCCACCGACGCCCTCGTGCCGGAGCAGCTCGATCGTCTTGCCGAGCGTGCCCTCGAAGAGTTCGGTGGCGTCGACTTCTTGGTCAACAACGTGGGCGGGACGCTTCCTGGGCCGGCGCTCCAGTGCAGCGACGCAGAGTTCAACAAGTCGTTCAACTTCAACGTCACGACGGCGCTTCACATGTCGCGGTTGCTCGCGCCTTCGATGGCGGAACGTGGGCATGGGTCGATCGTGAACATCTCGTCCGGGGTCTCGCATCTCGTCGACCGAGGCTTTGTGGCGTACGGCACGGCCAAAGCGGCCATGTCGCACATGACTCGGCTGCTCGCGCACGAGTGGGCACCGCACGTGCGCGTGAATGCGATCGCTGTCGGCGCGACGGAGACCGATGCGCTCGCGATGGTCACGGCTGACCGCAACCTGTCAAAGCAGATGGAGGACCTGACGCCCATGGGTCGCCTTGGGACCGTGGAAGACATCGCGGCCGCAGCGCTCTATTTGCTGTCGGACGCGGGGAGTTGGGTGACGGGCAAGAACCTCGAGGTCGACGGCGGTACCGTGGCGTCGAACTGGCCGTTCAGCATGCCGAGTGGGCTGAGCGGCCCGGCGGACGCTGCCGAATAGGCTCTGGGTGGCGTCGAGGTGAAGTCGGCCTGCATCGAGTCCTTCACGACCGACCCCAACGACGTTGAGCTTCGCGATGTGGACATGCCGGTGCCCGGGCCAGGGCAGGTGCGGGTGCGCATGACGATGGCGCCGGTGAACCCCTCCGACTTCAACTTCGTCGAGGGCACCTACCAGGCCGCGTTTGGGCGATTGATCTGGAACCACGGCCAAGACCGGCCGACTGACCGTCCCGGCGAGCCGCCTTTTGCGTGGCCTCCTTATTCGCTCGGCGCCGAAGGGGTGGGTGTGGTCGACGCGGCGGGGCCTGGGTTCCTGGGCAAGCGATTGGTGGGCAAGCGTGTCGCGGTGGCGAGCGGGCCGCCAAACGGGACGTGGCAGGAGTACGCGTTGATCGACGCGAAGCGTGCGTTTGCCGTCCCGAAGGCACTGACCGATGCGCAAGCCTGCGCCTTCTTCGTCAATCCGCTGACGGCGCTGGTTCTCATCCGGCATGTGCTTCGCGTCCCGCCGGGCGCAACCTTGTTGCAGACGGCGGCGGGCTCTGCGCTCGGCGGCATGGTCCGAAACCTCGCGCGCGAGGGTGGCTTTCGCGTCATCGACGTGGTGCGGAGTCACGCCGGCGCGGAGCGCTTGCGGGCGCAGGGCGCGGAATACGTGATCGCGCTCGAGCGCGAAGGCCTGGTCGACGCCGTGCATCGAATCGCGCCGGGTGGGGTGGAGTTCGTGATCGACGCCGTGGCCGGCTCAACCGGGTCCGAGGCTGTCAGGTGCCTGGCGCCCGGAGGACGCATGGTCTGTTACGGCACGCTCAGCGGGGAGCCGCTTTCGTTGCCGCCGCGCGACTTGATGATGCCGATGACCCGCATCGAAGGGTTCTACCTGCCGGGGTTTCTCAACAAGCGGTCGCTCTTCCAACGGCTCCAACTCGTTCGCGCGAACACGAAGCTCATCCGGCGTGGGGTGCTCGACACACCGGTCGAGCAGGTGTACCCGCTTGCCGAGCTGCATGAGGCGCTCGCCCATGCGCGGCGGCCGGGGCGGAGCGGCAAAGTGCTTCTCGCCATCGGGGGTTAGCCGGGGCCGACGGGTGTGCGGCGGGTCGGCGATTTGGGTTTTCGCGGTGCGGGTCGTAAGGGGTTGGGATTGCTTGCGTTTTGGGGGGGCGGAGTGACCCCTAGCCGCGGAGGCGGCCTTCGCGGAGCATTTGCTCTAGGGCTTGTTGGATTTCTCGGGCGAAGACGACGGAGGCGGCTTCGAGGGCGACGGGTTTGAGGGCGTCGAGGAGCCCGGTTGAGCCTTGGGTGAAGCGGTCTTGGAGTTGGGTGTCGAAGAACGCGGTGAGTTCTTTGGCGGCTTTCGAGAGGTGGCCCGACAAGATCGCGGTAGCTTTTTCGGCGGTGTCGACGTCGATGCCGTGCTCTTCGAGCGTTAGCGCCAAGTTGAGGAGCGCGGGGCTTCTGACGAGGTATTGGTTTGACTCGCGTTCGACGAGGCCAGCGCGGGTGAGCGCCGCAAGGAGACCTGGTGCACGCCCTTCGAGGCGTGCCTGGAGTTGTGATTCGCTCAACAGCTCTGGGGTGTCTTCGCTCCATGGGCGACGGAGTTCGGCCTCGAAGCCAAACCAGTGCTCCATCGAAGTCTCGCCCGCGTCGAGCTGCTCGAGCAGGTTTCGAATGGCGCGGATCTGAAGGCCGCGATCTTGGAGTCGCGCGATCAGCTCGAGCCGTTCGACGTGCGCAGTGCCGTAGTAGGCTTTGCGTCCACGTCGAACGGGTGCGGGGAGCGCGCACTTGCTTTGGTAGAAGCGAATGGTGCGGCTCGGCACGCCCGAGAGCGAGGCGAGTTCGTCGATGGTGTATTGGGCCTCGTCTGGCTCAGTCATTCCGCGAGCTGGGTGTTGTGTGTGGTGTGGCGCAGGTTAGGCGCCGGCTCGGCCGTGACGGCGAGCGAGTCGAGTGTAAAGGAAGCCCGGAAGAATCGCGGCCGCCGCAAACGCGGTCCACGCACCGAGCGTGATCAGCATGATTTCCATGTAGCACCTCCTATTGCATCATTTATAACTATGACAGTTGTGACTGTCAAGTTAGTTGGAGGTCGTTTTAGAGGAAAAAACAGTTAATTCATATATTTAACTACTAGTCAAAAACGGACATACGCCGCAGAAACGGCCAGGGGACGCCTGTGCAGGAGGCCTGAGGCCGTCTCGAACACCGCTTCAGGCGGTCTCGGCGTAGGCCGACGATGGGTGTCACGCGACGACCGAACCGTGCATCCTATGGCCCGTGCGACGCTGGGCATGGTTGGTTCTGGGGCTTTCGGCCGGGGTCGCCGCGCAGTCGTCGCTAGGCCACTACAACGGGGCGTACGTCTATCAGCCCCATGCGGGAGACGACGCGCACATCCGGGAGGCGATCGAGTCGGCCACCGCCGACCTCAACTTCGTCCAACGCGGGATCGCGCGCAAACGACTCGAGGCGAGCACCCGGCCGTTCGCGCGTTTCCAGGTGTTGTTCGAAGGAGAGCGCGTGCTCTTGCGGATCGACCAGCACGAGTACGACCTTCCGTTGGACGGTCACGGCGCGAAGCTCGAGGGGTTGAGTGGTGACAAAGTCGAGGTGAGTGCCACGCTCCGCGGGGAAGACCTCCGGCAGGTCTTCAAGGGGGCCCGAGGCGCGCGCTACCTCGACTACCGTTTTCACCACGACGGGTCGGTCTCACTTCACACCAGCATCGAGAGCGAGTACCTCCCCCAGCACATCGCGTACTCGCTCACGTACCACCGCGGTCATTAGATAGACCGCGCTCACCCGAAAGTGAGCGGCTGCGACTTGTTCTCGAAGCCGAGGGGCGCGCTACTGCGACTTGATCTTCGCCTTGATGTTGAGCAAGCGCTGCTTGATGTCGTTGCCAAGCGACTTGAGCTCATCGCCGACCTCTTCGGCGGTGGCATCGAAACGTTTCTCGAAGTCCTGAAGCCTGGGCTGAATGTCTTCCCATGCGTCTTTGGCGTCCATGCCCGCGAGGTGCAGCTTGACCCGAATCTCGTCGGCCATCTGCTTGAGGTCTTCGCGAGTTTCTTCGAGGTCTTGCTTGAACGACTTCTTGGACTGGTCTTCGCTCATGGTGCCCTCCTTGTGTGATCAGGCGTGTGGGTCTTGATGGATCGTGGCTCGTGTCGTTGGGGTCGCTAAGGGCTGACGCCGATGTTTCCGCTGAGGGTCACGCCGGTTCCGGTCTCCTCGATCACCCTAGAGAGTAGGGGTGGATCGTCGGTCATCACACCGTCGACCCCGAAGTCGACGATCAGCCGGCGCATGTCTTCTTCGTCGTTGATGGTCCAGACGTGCACCTTCAGGCCAAGCGAATGTGCCACCGGGACGAAGTTCTCGTGGACCACTTCGAGCGCGCCTCGCATCGGGGGGACCTGCAGAAACTCGGCGGGGGCGACGTAGCTCGGGTCGACGCCCTCAGGCTTGAGTGACTCGAAAAAGAACTCCGCAACCTCGTCTTCGGAAAAGCTCGTGGCCATTTCGGGTGCTGCCGCGCGGAGCTCTTGGAGAACGTCGTCGTTGAACGAGGCGCCGTTGATCTGGTTGATGACCTCGAAGTCCCGCACGATCGCGACGAAGTCGTCGACGATCGATGGCTCGGCTTGCTTGATCTCGATGACGTACGGGGCGTTGGGGAACGCCTCGAGGACTTCCTCGAGGGTCGGGACGAGGAGCCCCATGTCACGGAACGGATACGTTGCGCCGTCGTCGGTGCTGAAGTTGTAGCCCGCGTCGTAGGTTCGGAGCTCGTCGAACGTCATGTCGCGGACTGCGCCGGTGCCGTTGGTCGTCCGGTCGATCGTGTCATCGTGCAGTACCACGATCACACCGTCGCTCGTGGCGTGCAGGTCGAGCTCGAGCACGTTGGTCCCGTCGAGCAACGCTTGTTCATAGGCCACCAGCGTGTGCTCCGGACGGATCCGCCGGCCGCCCCGGTGTGCGATGTTGAGAACCGCGCCGTCGCATACGAGGATGTCTTCGGGCGTGGGGCAATCGGGCGCGGGCGTGCCGCCGGTCCCACCTCCGCCGGTCCCACCGGTCGCGGTGCCTCCGCCGGCTCCTGGGTTGGCGCCCCCATCGTCGCCGCACCCCGTGAAGGTGATGGCGAGGGCGAGTAGAGCCATGGAAAGCTTGGTCATCGGCTAGTCTCCTAAGCGCGTCTTGTAGCAGGCGTCGCCCCCGCGGTCCTCCACCCTTGTAGGCCGAGGCAGGCCCTGTCACCCTTCAGGCCGTGGGTACCCGAGAACAACACACGTTTTGCCGCATTTGTGAACCCACCTGCGGGCTCATCGCCACGGTGGACGGCGACCAGATCGTGTCGATTCGCCCCGACAAAGATCACGTCGCGAGCCAAGGGTACGCGTGCATCAAGGGGCTTCGGTACCACGAAATGCACCACTCCCCGGACCGGCTCCAAGCGCCTCTCAAGCGCCGCGGGGATCGGTTCGAAGAGATCTCCTGGGAGCAGGCGCTCGAGGAGATTGGCGAGAAGGTGAAGGCGCTGGTCGCGGAGCACGGCGGTGACTCGGTGTCGGCGTACCTTGGTAACCCGATCAGCTTCAGCTTGCTGCCACCGATTCTGACGGCGGCGTTCTTGACTGGGCTCGGTTCGCGAAACCTGTTTCAGACGGGATCCCAAGACTGCAACAACAAGTTTGCGGTTGCCGAACGGCTGTATGGGTTTCCGTTCATCCAGCCGTTTCCCGACGTCGACCGCACCGAGTGCCTGATCATGCTTGGCTCGAACCCGGCGGTGTCGCGGGCGAGTTTCATGCAGCTCCCCAATCCGATTCGACGGCTGCGGGCGATCGAGCGCCGGGGTGGGCGCGTGTTCTCGGTCAACCCGCGCCGTACAGAGACGGCGAAGCAACTCGGCACGCACGTGTTCATTCGACCGGACACCGACGTCTATTTCTTGCTGAGCTTCCTGCAAGAGGTGATCGCCCGAGACGCCGTCGCCCGGGACCGCGTCGCGGGCCACATGAAAGGCTTCAGCACATTGAAGGCGGTGACGTCCGGCTGGACGCCCGAGCGGACCGCCGAGATCACGGGCATTGGCCCGCAGTTACTTCGCGACATGGTCGATGCGTACCTCGAGGCCGACGGCGCCGCGCTCTTCCTGTCGACGGGTGTCAATCAGGGAAGCCAAGGCACGTTGGCGTTCTGGATTCTCGAGGCGATCAACGCGGTGACGGGAAACCTCGATCGCCGTGGCGGGACCTTGGTCGGGCACGGGTACGTCAAGGACTTCCCGAAGCATGCGCGAAAGGGTGGGCACACGCTTCGCAAGGACTTGTCGCGCATCGGCCGCCTGCCCTCGGTCGCCGACACCTTTCCTGCCGGGATCATGGCCGACGAGATCCTCACCGAGGGGCCCGGCCAGGTGAGGGCGCTGTTCGTGGTCTCCGGCAACCCGCTGCTCACGGTCCCCAACAGCGACGGCCGGCTGCAACGAGCCCTCGAGTCGCTCGAGCTCGTGGTGAGCATCGACATCTTCCGAAACGAAACGGCTAATCACGCACACTACATCTTGCCCGGAAGCAGCGCGATGCAGCGCGCAGACCTTCCCTTCGTCTTCCAGTCGTTGATGGGGGTCCAGCCGATCCCGTACGCGCAGTTCACCGACGCCGTCGTGCCGCTCGAGGCCGAGCAGCGCGACGAGACGATGATCCTTCTCCAGCTTGCGCGCGCATGCGGTGCGAATCTGTTCGGTTCGCGATGGGTGCAGGGCGCGATCGACGCTTGGATGGGGGTCGGGAAGGTGCCCTGGGTCGGCAAGCGGCTCGAGCTTACTCCCGAACGCCTCCTCGGGCTGATGGCCAAAGCCTTCAAGTTCGGGTCACTCGAGGAGCTCCGAAAAGCACCGCATGGCCGGCTCCTAGCCGCGCACACCGGGAACGATTTCCTCGGGAGCCGGGTCGTCACCGACGACGGCCGCGTGGATCTCGCGCCCGCCGAGTTCGTTCGCGCGGCCGGGCAACTCGAGGCCGCCTTCGAGCGAGAGCGCGAACACCGGGGCCGGTTGAAGCTGATCAGCAAGCGAGAGCAACACAGCCACAACAGTTGGCTGCACAACCAGCCCCGCTTCGTCGAGGGCCGGCGGTCCACGAACTACCTCTACATGCACCCTGAAGACGCGAAGTCGATCGGTATTGCGTCGGGGCAGAGGGTGGAAGTACGAAGCGAGGTCGCGTCGATCGAGCTTCCTGTCGAGATCACGGACGATATGATGCAAGGCGCGGTCGCGCTTCCTCACGGTTGGGGCCATCAAGACGCCGATGGGTTGTCGGTCGCCAGCCAAACCACGGGCGCGAACGTTAATCTTCTTGCTGCCGACGGGCCGGACAAGCTCGAGTACTTCTCGGGGATGGCGCAGCTCAACGGTATCTTGGTCGACGTTCGTCCCCTGTCGACCGATCCCCGCTGATCCCAGAGTGCGACGCGCTACGCGCCCGGAGGCAGGAGGAGCTTCCCGGCCGGCGTGTCGGACAGCGCGGTCCACCAGCGCGACACATGCTGGAACTCGTTCGTCGGAAGGTCTAGGGGAGCCGTGTAGCTCAACGTCACGCCCACCGCGAAGTCGGCCAACGTGAGTGCGTCGCCGGAGATGAAGTGTTTGCCGTGGAGCGCTTGATCGAGCACCCCGGCGAACCGACGAAAGTCCTTGAGCGCCTTGTCGATGATCGCGGCGTCGGGATTGTCGCGGTTGAAGAACTTCTGGCCGATGAGTCGGCCGACCGCCGGCGACAAGTGATTTGAATCCCAAAACATCCAGCGCAGGATGTCGTAGCGCTGCGCGGACTTAGGCCACAACGAAGTGTCTTGTTTGCCCGCGAGGTAACAAAGGATCGCGTTCGACTCCCACATGGTGGTGTCCCCGTCGACGAGGGTGGGGATCTTGGCGTTGGGGTTGAGCGCCATGTACTCGGGTGTCCGATGCTCCTTCGCCTGAAGGTTCACGACCTCGGTGTCGAGCGCGATGCCAAGCTCGGCCGCGACGGCGTGAACTTTGCGCGCGTTGGGCGAGAAAAGGTTGGCGTAGAGCTTCATGCGGGCCTCCCTGTGGTGGGTAGATCATAGCCGAGTTGCCGCCCTTCGTGTCACCGGCGTTGAATGTAAAACTTCTGTCATCTGTTGGCTTGGGCGGTGCCGAATCGGCGAAAGTCCCCTACACACGCAGCGGTGGATACGACGCCGTGAAGTTGTTCAAGCGCTGGGTAGGCCAGACGTACCTTCGGGTGTCGGGTTGGCAGATGGACGGAAGCCGACCGGAACCCCGGCAGTACGTTCTGATCGCGGCGCCCCACACCACCAACTGGGACTTGCCGCTCATGCTGGCCATGGCGTTCGTCTACGACATCCCAGTGCGGTGGATGGGAAAGCACACGCTGTTCAAGCCTCCGTTTGGTCCCTTCTTTCGGTTTCTCGGCGGTGTGCCGATCGTCCGGCATCGGGCGGGCGGTGTGGTCGAACAAATGGTTGGCCACTTCGAGGTCGACCCCGACCTTGCGCTCCTGGTCCCGGCCGAGGGCACACGGGGTTATGTCGAGTACTGGAAGTCGGGCTTCTACCACATCGCGCGCCAAGCCGAGGTTCCGGTCGTCCTGTCTTATTTGGACTTCAGCCAGAAGGTCGGCGGGATTGGCCCAAGCCTCATGATGTCCGGCGACATCCGCGCTGACATGGACGTGATTCGCGCGTTCTACGACGGCAAGCAAGGTCACTTTCCAGACAAGGTGGGCCGCATCCGCCTCCGTGAAGAAGACGAAACGGAGTCCGCGGCGGCCCTCGACGGCCATTCGGAGCCGGCCGACCAAATCGCAACCCACCTGTAACGCGCCGCCCTGTCGCGCGTCCTTTACGTTGGCCGTCGGATCGTGAAAAGATGCCGGCCAGCGTCAGGGCAAGATCGTACGCGAAAGGGCGACAATGACGAGGGAGAAGACCACCTGGCTCAAGGTGCTGGACACCGATGAGCTGCCAGAGGGGCGTGTCAAAGCCGTGACATGCAGGCATTTGACCCTCTGCATGACCCACTATCAGGGACAGTTCGCAGCGCTCGACAACAAGTGCCCCCACCAGGGCGGTCCCCTTGGTGAAGGCTCGATCGAAAAAGGCCTGCTTCGCTGCCCGTGGCATGGCTGGGACTTCGACCCGTTGACCGGCAAGCCGCCGGGCGGGTTCGATGATGGTGTCGACACGTTTCCGGTCGATGTTCGTGCGGACGGCGTGTACGTGGCCTTTGCGGAAGAAGCGCCGCATGTCCGGAACTCGAGCGACGTCATGGTCGAGACCCTCATCAACTGGGGTGTGAAGTGGATGTGGGGCATGGTTGGCCACTCGAACCTTGGGTTTGCCGACGCCGTTCGGCGACAAGCCGCGGAAGGGAAGATCGGCTACTTCGGGATCCGTCACGAAGGCGCGGCGGCCTTTGCGGCTTCGGCCTACGGGAAGCTCACCGGACGGCCCGCTTCGTGTTTCGCGATCGCGGGGCCCGGGGCGACGAATCTGCTCACCGGACTGTGGGATGCGCACGTAGACCGGTCACCGGTACTTGCGCTAACCGGCCAAGTCCCGACGCACCTCATTGGCCGTGGCGCGTTCCAGGAGGTCGATCTGGCGGCGGCGTTCGGCGGCGTCGCGACGTACACCTCGGTGGCGGCGCACAACTCGAACTTCCCCGAGATCGCCAGCCTCGCCTGCAAGCATGCGATCCTCGAGCGAGGCGTCTCGCACATGGTGTTCCCGGACGACGTCCAAGTGGTGGAGACACCCGATGTCGAAGCCGCCTCGCCCGAGGGGAGGCTGAGCGCACGAGAGATCACACCGCCCGAAAGCGCGCTCGATGAAGCGCTCACCAAGATCCGAGCGGCGAAGCGTCCGGCGATCATCGTCGGCCATGGCGCGAGGTTCGTCATGGGTC
>JBCCEK010000123.1:0-13844 GCA_039030295.1 Myxococcota bacterium
GTCGCGATGACCAACCCCTCCCCATGCAATCCGTCAGAAAGCGACACCGAGAGACGGTCGTAGCGAACGTCCGTGCCGACGGCGCTGGACAGCATGTTCTCGACTGGCCCCTTCACCCAGCGATGGTCGAGATGGTCCAGGACCCACAAACCTCCGAGCAAGCCGAGCGCGAACAACCCCAAGACACCCGCGATCACGGCCAACACCACACGCAAGCCCCTGCGAGACGGTCGCGGCCCGCCGGATCGGGACGCAGATGTGCGTTCCTCCGGACTATCCTCGTGCTGCGGTGGCATCGGTCAGGACGGCTACCCTGCCGTGAAACCTCGGCCGAAGCCAGCGGCTTTGACCCCCGCACGAGAAAAGACGCGTGGCGCCCGGGCGAGCCTCGGGCGCTCCGAACCGCCCGGTCGCAAAGGGGTAGAGCGCCCCAAGCCTCGCTCAAGCCCGCATCCGCGTGTGAATACTTTGCATTCCGCACGCGGGCCAAGCTCCGTTACCCTCGTCCCATGGCGCGACCCCGGATGCGTCCCCGTTTCGAGATGAAGCTTCCGATCGAGGGTGCCGAGTGGCTCAACGCGCTTCGCCGCGTCCTCGACGACGACGCCGGGCTTTGCCGCGGCCGGATCTTTCGGCAGCATGCCGTCATCGAGATCCGTGAGTCGGCGCGCAGCTTCTGGTCGCCGGTCCTCAGTATCGATGTCAGCGAGCAGCCCTCGGGCACGACTCTGAGCGGACGTTTCTCACCTCACCCACACGTATGGACGCTCTTCATGGCGATCTATATGTTGCTGGGCATTGGCGCGCTTGCCGGCATTGTGTACGGGTTCGTTCAGTACACCTTGGGAGAACCTCCGTGGGCCGTGGCCGCCGTTCCTGTAGCCGTCGCGCTCTTTGGGTTCGTGTATGGCGCCGCCTTCATTGGCCAGGGCCTCAGCGCCGACGAGATGTACGCGATGAGGAGTATCGTCGACCGTGCCGCGTCGCAACCACAACTTCAGGCGCGCTCGGCCGGTGCCGACCGAACCCCACCAGGATCGGTCTCGGACTGAGGCGAGAACTGACGACATCTATCCTGCTGCGACGATGTCCAGTACAACTAGGCGTACGGGGCCCGGCCGCTGTTCGCGATGCCTCGAAAGGAGCGTGTCCGTAGCCCGCTGACCGCGGTCGCATGTTACAACAGACGAGGATGCCATGAGCGAGTACGAAACAGTCGAGACCGCGCCGTCTTTGAGTCAGGACGACCTCATCATTCCGAGCTTGGGCTTGTGCCGTTTCCAGTCGCCGCTCATCGTCAAAGGGCGCACGTTCACCGATGACGCTTGCCGGGTCGAGGTCAGCCGCCACATCATCGCCGGCCAGGCCGACGAAGAAGAGTTGTCCTTCGAAGAGGGAGGGCCCCGGCGCAAGATCTTCTTCGATCCCGCGGAGACGACCGCCGCGTTCGTCACCTGTGGAGGTCTGTCACCGGGCTTGAACAACGTGATTCGCTCGGGCTTTCTCGAGCTCACGTTCAACTACGGAGTACGCCGGATCCTCGGGATTCGAAACGGATACGCCGGCCTGAACCCGGACTCAGGCCTCGAGCCCGCGTTCATGACGGAGCGGTTCGTCAAGGACATCCACTACATGGGTGGAACCGTTCTCGGGAGTTCGCGCGGGGCCCAGGACCCTGCAGCGTTGGTCGATTTCATGGAAGCCATGGAGATCGACATCCTGTTTTGTATTGGCGGCGAGGGCACCCAGCGCGGCGCGCACGTCATCCAAAGAGAAGTGGCCCGCCGCGGTGCGCATCGGTCGGTCATTGGGATCCCGAAAACGATCGACAACGACGTGCCTTTCGTGGAACTCAGTTTTGGATACGTGACCTCACTCGAGGTCGCGAGTGACGTGCTTCGCGGTGCGCACGTCGAGGCGAAAGGCGCACTCAATGGCGTCGGCCTCGTCAAGGTGATGGGGCGCAGTGCCGGCTTCATCGCGGCCGGTGCCGCATTGGCAAGTCAGGAGGCCAACTTTGTGTTGGTGCCCGAGATCGACTTCCCGCTCGAAGGCCCCGGTGGGTTTCTCGACGCCCTCGAGAAGCGCGTGACCACTCGAGGGCACGCGCTGGTCGTCGTCGCGGAGGGTGCGGGGCAACATCTCTTCCCGGGTGGCAAGGGTGAACGCGACAAGTCCGGCAACGTTCGATTCCACGATATCGGGGTGTACCTGCGAGACCGAATCAAGGATCACTTCAAGGACCGCGAGATCGATCTCAACCTCAAGTACATCGACCCCAGCTACGCCATCCGCAGTGTTCCGGCGAACGCTTGGGACAGGATCCTCAGTGACCGGATGGCCAGGGCTGCAGTGCACGCAGGCATGGCGGGCAAGACCGACACCATGATCGGCTACTGGAGCAACGAGATCGTTCACGTTCCGATCTCCACCGCGGTCACCGAAAACAAACGGATGTCCCTCGAGAGCGACCTGTGGAACGCGGTCCTCGCCACCACAGGCCAACCGGAGTGGCGGTAGGCAGCCAGCGGCCTCCCCGGCATCGGACCCGCCGGCTCTGCCGGCCCTCGACTCATCGAATGACGAAGACGCTGCAGGTGGCGTGACGGACGACCCGTTCCGCGACGCTTCCGATCAGCCACCGCTCCACAGGCCCGTAGCCGACGGAACCTACTACGATGGTGTCGAAGTCGTTGCTCTCGGCAAAATCGCAGATCGCGCGCGCTGGCGCTCGATGTACGAGCACCACACTCTCTGCGTCCGGCACGAGCTCGTCGCGCAGTGCGTCGAGCATCGACTTGGCGGCCTCTTCGTCTTCCGGACCAGAAGACGGACGCAGGACACTCTGGGGAGGCACGAAAGCGTTGGAGTCGTTCACGTGCAAGAGCGTGATCTTCCCATCGACCGCGGCGGCCAGCTCTTTGGCCGCAGCGATGGCTCGCTTCGACGGGTCCGAGAAATCCGTGGCGACGAGGAACTGCCGAGCGCTCATACAGGAGATACTATCACCAACTCACGACGGTTGCTTCGCGATCTGGGGGGGCTCGTCCACGAGCGGTTTCGCGAGCGCTGACGCCCGGCGAACCCGGTCGCCCGCGCGCTCGAGGCATGGCCGCGCCACGGTCGTTCTGCGCATATCCTGCGGCGGCGCGAGGTCGTCGGCTTTGCGCGCAGCGGGTTCGGGCGCCTGCGGAGAGCCGCCGTCGCGGATCACTTCCACCTGCGGGAGAGCGCGACCTCGGCACGATACGCGTCGATCCATCGCAGGCGTTCCTCGTCGTCCCAGCCGATCAATGTCGCCATTCTGTCAGCGACTTTGTCCACAGCACCGAGTCCCTGATCGAGATCACGAAAGAAGATCTGTGTACGTCGAATCAAGACATCACTAACGGTGGCCGCGAGCTCTTCGTCGACCGCGAAGTCGACCTGCGCCATGATCTCGGGGCGTCCATCGATGATAGGTGCGGCGAGGCTCGGGTCCGCGGCGCATCGCTCCGCGATCCAGATGGCGCGCGTCCCATAGGCGGTGACCAAGTAGAGGCAAGTCTCGCCACCGAGGCGTCCTTGGGCGACCTCACGAACCTTGTCTGCCACCCGTTGGTGATCGTCGTCTTCCGGCCAGCCAACCGCGCCCGGCAGAGGGACTTCGTCCGTGCGGGCCGCCGTGAGTTTCTCCGGCAGTTTGCCGTCGAGTCGCAGCATCTGAACGGCGGTGTTGGCGACCTCTTCCGCCATCTTGCGGTACGTGGTGAGCTTGCCACCCGCGATGGTGATGAGCCCGTCCTCCCCCACGATGATCTCGTGTTCCCGGCTCACCTTCGACTCCGCCATCTGCCCGCGGGAGGGGTCGGGCGCGATCAAGGCCCGCAGGCCGGCCCAAGTTGCGATGACGTCTTCGCGCCCGATAGGATGCTCAGGGAAATAGTTGTTCGCGGCCTCGATGAGGTAGTTCACATCCTCCGACGTCGCGTATTCCTCACCCGGGGTGCCATCATAGTCGGTGTCGGTGGTTCCGACGTACGTTCGGTCTCCCCAGGGCAGAGCAAACAACGCACGATCGTCGACGGGGTGGAAACACACCACGGCGTGTTGGATGGGTAGCTTCTGCGCGTCAACGACGATGTGGATTCCTTTCGTCGGCCGAAGCACAGCACTCGCTTCCACACCGGTCATGCCGATCGTATCGTCCGTCCAGGGACCCGTTGCATTGACAACGGTGTGCGCGCGTATTTCCCGCTCGGAACCGTCTCGCACGTTCTCGATGCGTAGTCCTGAGATCCGACCCAGCTCGTTCTTGATGAAACCTCGCACCGGTGCGTGGGTCGCGATGACCGCACCGTTGTCCTCCGCATCGAGGGCGCTCTCGAGCGTTAGGCGGGCGTCGTCCGTGGAACAGTCGTAGTAGAGTGGGGCGCCCTCGAGCCCTTCTTGGCGGAGAAGAGGTTCGATCTCGGCGACTTCGTCGGGTTTGAGGCGGCGATGCCGCTTCGGGGAACGGAACAGCGAGAGTCCTTCGTAGAGCCACATGCCGGCCCCGATCATCAACATGCTTCGGGACGTGCCTTCGTAGATAGGAAAGAGGAAGGCGAGGGGGTTCACCAAATGCGGCGCCAGGTCGAGCAGCACTCGGCGCTCGCTGACCGATTCGAAGACCAGGCTGAACTCGTAAGTCTCAAGGTATCGGAGTCCTCCATGAATCAGCTTGCTCGAGCGAGAACTCGTTCCGTAGGCGAGATCGTCCATCTCGAACAGAGCCACGCGCAGTCCGCGCCGCGCCGCGTCGCGCGCAATTCCTGCGCCGGTGATGCCGCCACCGATGATTGCGAGATCCACCTCTTCCGGCACTTGGTGCCACATCTGTTCTCGGGAAGGCATGGTCAAATCTCCTTTCGGACGCGAGGTCGGGTACGCTTGAAGCAATCAGCTGCATGCTGCGTGCCAGCCTTCACAGCCTAGAAAGTACACCCGTAGACGTTCGTGATTCCACCGTGCGGAGTGAACCCGCCTTCGAAGTGACGAGCGATGCCCCGTCGAGGGAGATATGACCCAAAAACGTTCGTTCTCGCCCGATTGGTTTGAGGGCCCTCTTCCCCCCCGCTCGTACCGCTCGTTGTTCAAGTGGGGGGCCCCGAACGGGTACAAGCATCCGAACCCGCGCCTCTACGCGCTGATGAAGGAGACGTTCGACCTCGCCGATGAGGATTTCCGTGAGCCGGGCGAGCTTGGACTCGAGGAGGTCCCTACCGATGCGCCCATCGCGCTGGGCGTCGAGCACGTGGATCACTTCATCCAACTCCTTGGAGACGACAATGTCAGCCGCGACGCTTACTCGCGTCTCCGCGTCTCTTATGGAAAGACGATGTACGACCTTCTTCGTCTCCGGCGAGGGATCATCGAGAACCTACCCGATCTGGTCTTGCATCCTCGCCATCGCGGAGACGTAGAGGCCATCGTCAAGTACTGCCACGAGCACGAGATCCCACTGTACGTCTATGGGGCTGGATCGACCGTGACGCGCGGTACGGAGTGCGTGAAGGGCGGCATCTCGCTCGACATGCACACGCACATGAACCGCGTCCTCGCGCTGAGCGAGGTCAATCAGACCGTCACGGTGCAACCAGGCATCTTCGGCCCGGCGCTCGAGCGCGTGCTCAACGAAGCGCGAAGTCGGTTCGGAACCGCCCACGCTTACACCTGTGGGCACTTCCCGCAGTCGTTTGAGTACTCGTCGGTCGGTGGCTGGGTCGTGACCCGAGGGGCAGGGCAGAACTCGACTTATTACGGCAAGATCGAGCACCTGGTTCTCAGCCAAGAATACTGTACGCCGGTCGGCTCGATCAAGACCGTGGACGTTCCTGCGTACGCCACTGGGCCCAACCTCGACCAAGTGATGATCGGGAGTGAGGGAAGCTATGGGGTGCTCGTTGCCGCGACGCTCAAGGTGTTCCGATACCAGCCCGACAACACCCAACGCTTCAGTTACATCTTCCCCGACTGGGATCGGGCCACCTCAGCGGTGCGGGAGATCATGCAGTCGGAGTTTGGGCTTCCCTCCGTTTTTCGACTGTCGGATCCTGAAGAAACCGATGTTGCATTCAAGCTCTATGGGGTCGAGGGGACGCCCATCGACGGCGCAGTGAGGCTGCTCGGGTGCAAGCCCAAGCGACGCTGCTTGCTTCTTGGCACCGTCGACGGCGACCGTGCCTACGCGAAGCTGGTCAAACGACGCCTCCATCGGGTTTGCCGGTCTCACGGGGCGATCTACACGACCGGCTTGATCACCAAGAAGTGGGAACACGGTCGATTCAGCGATCCGTACATGCGCGAGGACCTCCAAGACTTCGGGGTGCTCATCGATACGCTCGAGTGCGCAACGAACTGGGAGAACCTCCCGCGGGTACACGAGCAGGTGCGGGCGTACTGCAAGAGTCGGCCGCAGACGATCTGCATGAGTCACATGTCGCACTGTTATCCTCAGGGCGCGAACCTCTACTTCATTTTCATCGGGCGGATGGGCTTAGAGGAATACGTCACGTTTCAGCGCGGAGTTCTCGACGCCATTCAGCACTCCGGCGCGGCGATCAGTCATCACCACGGAATCGGCAAAATGTCGGCCCCGTGGCTCGAGGGGCAGCTTGGTTCGAACGAGCTCGAGGTACTGCGGGCGCTCAAGCGGCACTTCGATCCGAACAACATCTTGAATCCTGGGGGCACCTTGGCGCTCGATCTCTCCAACGAGCTTCGGCGATAGCGATCGGCGCGCCGACCCCCCACGAGATGCGGGTGCGACAACCCGCACGTCGCGTTCGTTTCGGTGCAGAATCTGCGTCGAGCGTCGGGCCGCGCGAAAGAAATACGCTCAACACCGAAAACCCCGAAGACGAACAAGTTCGCCTTGTGATCGAGAACGAGCCCCGGTTAGTGTCGTTCTAAATCGGGCGGTCGGTTCCCGCTCGACCCAATGCTCGTCAAAGCAGGGAGGCAGTATGGACCAACCGGGTGGTGGTGACCTCCGTCGTGAGCTCGAACGGCGTGGCGTGTCCCGTCGTGAGTTCATCGGTTTTTGCTCAGCGATGGCCGTGATGATCGGCCTTCCAGCGACGGCCTCAGCAGCCATTGCGAACGCTCTCGAGAACAAGCGCAAGCCGTCGCTCGTGTGGCTGGAGTTTCAAGATTGTGCCGGCAACACCGAGTCCTTCCTCCGATCGAGCAAGCCGACCGCTGCCGAGGTCGTGCTCGATCTGTTGTCGATCGATTACCACGAGACGATCATGGCGGCGGCCGGGCATCAGTCGGAGCAAGCGCTCGCGTCGGTCGTCGAGGGGCAAGCAGGGGAGTACATCGCGGTCGTCGAGGGGTCGATTCCGACCGGAGCCAATGGCGCGTACTGCACGATCGGCGGCAAGTCCGCGCTCCAGATCGCCAACGAAGTGTGCAGCAATGCGGCTGCCGTTATCGCAGTGGGGACGTGCGCGACGTTTGGTGGCCTTCCGGCGGCCGCGCCGAACCCGACCGGGGCTCTCGGCGTGGCCGATGCTGTCGACGGGATCAAGACCCAAATCAATCTCTCGGCTTGCCCGGTCAATGCCGAGAATCTCACCGCCACGATCGTCTACTACCTGACATACGGCCGGTGGCCGGCCACCGACGCGCTGAACCGTCCCCTGTTCGCCTACGGCAAGTCGATTCACGACAACTGCGAGCGGCGCGCGCACTATGACTCCGGCCAATACGTCGAGCAGTGGGGTGACGAAGCACACCGCCAAGGGCACTGCCTCTACAAGATGGGCTGCAAGGGGCCCGTGTCGTTTCAGAACTGTCCCAACGTCGGATGGAACGGCAACACCAGTTGGCCGATTGCATGCGGGCACGGTTGCATCGGCTGCGCGGAGCCAGACTTCTGGGACAAGATGACGCCGTTCTACTCGCATCTCCCCAACTTCCCAGGCTTCGACAAAGCCACGAGCATCGACAAGGTCGGTTTCTGGGCGACGATCGGTGTGACGACGGCGTTCGCCACCCACACGCTGATCCAGCTTGGGCGCAAGGCCGCGCGAAAGGGGAAGCCTGCTGACCCTGACGGATCCCCCGAGCGTTCCGAAGGAGGTGCCGCGTGACTCATATCGTGGTCGATCCCGTCACGCGAATCGAGGGCCACCTCCGGATCGAGGCTGAGGTCGACGGCGGCCAGGTTTCTGATGCGTGGTCCTCGTCTACGATGTTTCGCGGCATCGAGATCATCTTGCAAGGCCGCGACCCGAGGGACGCTTGGGCGTTTGCGCAACGCATCTGTGGCGTCTGCACGACCGTTCATGCGATTGCGTCGATCCGCGCCGTCGAGGACGCGATCGGCGCGAAGCCGCCCCCCAACGCGAGGATCCTCCGGAACCTGATCATCGCGTCCCAGTGCATCCAAGACCACGTCATTCATTTCTATCATCTGCACGCCCTCGATTGGGTCGATATCGTGTCCGCCCTCGAAGCTGATCCGGCCGCGACTTCCGAACTCGCGCAGTCGCTCTCCGATTGGCCGAAGTCGAGCGCCGTGTACTTCCGAGGCGTTCAAGAGCGGATTCAAGGCCTCGTCGAGCGTGGTCAGCTCGGACCGTTCGGCAACGCCTACTGGGGCCACCCCGCGTACAAGCTACCTCCGGCAGCCAACCTCATGGCGGTCGCCCATTACTTGGAAGCCCTCGATTGGCAGCGCGAGTTCATCAAGATGCACGCCATCCTGGGCGGGAAGAACCCGCACCTTCAGAGCTTCCTCGTCGGCGGCATGGCGACCCCCGTGGATCCAGACGCGCAAGCCTCCCTCAACATCCATACGATCGCGGAGCTCACCGACATCGTGGCACGCGCCCAGCAGTTCGTGAGTCAGGTCTACCTGCCGGACTTGCTCGCGGTTGCGAGCTTCTACAAGGACTGGGCTGGGTACGGCGCTGGCGTCGGGAACTACATGGTTTACGGGGAGTACCCGCTGAACGACGAGCCGAGTCCGCCTCTGTTTCTGCCCTCGGGGATCATCCGAAGCCGCGACATCTCCGGGGTCGAGGAGTTCGACTCGCAGAAAATCACAGAACAGGTCAAGCATTCCTGGTACGAGTATTCTGCTGGTGACGGCAAGGCTCTCCATCCCTCTGAGGGCGAAACCAACCCGAACTACACAGGTCCAGAGCCTCCCTACGAGCGACTCAACCTCGAGGGGAAATACTCTTGGCTCAAGTCGCCCCGCTACGATGGCGTGCCGATGGAGGTGGGTCCGCTCGCGCGAACGCTCGTTGCCTATGTGCGGGGCCACGCGCAGGTGACGCCTCAGGTCAACGCCGTCCTCGAGAAGTTGCAGGTCGGCCCTGAGGCGCTCTTTTCGACACTCGGCCGAGTTGCGGCTCGCGGAATCGAAACTCAGGTCTTGGTCGACAAGATCGGTGACTGGGTCGACGAGCTCGCGGCGAATATGGGTGCCGGCGAGCTTCGCATTCACGACAACACCAAGTGGGAACCCGCCTCGTGGCCAAAGGACGCCACCGGCGCAGGTTTTCACGAGGCCCCGAGGGGCTCGCTCGGGCACTGGGTGCACATCAAGAACGAGAAGATTGCGCGCTACCAGTGCGTGGTTCCCAGTACCTGGAACGCTGGCCCTCGCGACATGGGCGAAGTGCCAGGTCCCTACGAGGCCGCGCTGGTCGGGACGCCGGTGGCCGATCCAGAGCAGCCGCTCGAGATCCTTCGCACTGTGCACTCGTTCGACCCCTGCATGGCGTGCGGAGTCCACGTCGTCGATCTGCGAGGACGCGAGGTGACTCGCGTGAAGGTCCGATGAGCGTGCCCGGAACAGCCGCGAGCGTGTCTGCTGCCCCAGCGGAACACGTCGATACCGAGGTCCTCGAGCGAGTCTATGTGTGGGACATCGTCGTTCGGCTCACGCATTGGGTCGTTGCACTCTCGATCCTGATCCTAGCCTTCACGGGGATCTACATTGGCCGGCCGTTCTACATCCCCATGGGGCCCGTTGATGAGCAGTTCGTGATGGGCACCGTCAAGATCGTTCATTTCTATACCGCGATCGTGTTCACGCTCGCGGTGCTGGTGCGCGTTGGATGGATGATCGTCGGGCCACGCTATGCGCGCTGGGATCAGTTCGTGCCCGCGAGCCCACGGCGCCGCAAGAACGTTTTGACCATGCTGAGTTTCTATACGTTCTTCAGGCGCGATCCACCCCTCAATGTCGGGCACAATCCGCTCGCAGGTCTGACCTATCTGACGGTGTTCGCTTTGTACTTCGTGATGATCCTCACCGGGCTCGCACTCTACTCGGTAGACGCCGGGGTCTCGTACATGAGGGTTTGGGGGTTTCTCCTTCCGGTTTTCGGCGGCGCCCAGACAGCGCGCCTGATTCACCACGTCACGATGTGGCTGATCCTTGGCTTCTTCGCGCACCACATTTGGAGCGCGATCCTCATGTCGCGGTACGAGGGGCACGGGCTCATCGATTCCATGTTCAGTGGGTACAAGTTTCTTCCGCGGGGTTGGCGCGACCGGGATGAGTGACCGTATCCCGATTCTGGTGCTCGGCCTCGGCAACGTCGTCTGCAAGGACGATGGCGCCGGTGTCGTCGCCGTTCACCGGTTGCTTCGCGACTACGAGCTTCCGCATGGAGTGGTGGCGCTCGACGGAGGCACGCTTGGACTGACGCTGCTCCCGCTCGTTGACAGCACCGACCAGCTGATTCTGGTCGATGCGATCCGTGCCGCCGGGGAGCCGGGCACCCTGGTCCGCATCGAAGGAGAAGAGGTCGCGCCGGCCGTGTACGAACGTCTCTCGCCGCATCAGATCGGCGTGGCCGATCTCCTCGCAGGTGCGAACCTGCTCGATCGATATCCCTCACGCGTCGTCCTCCTTGGGGTGGTTCCAGCCAGCGTCGAGCTCGGGCTCGAACGTACGCCTGCGGTCGAGTCGAGCATCCCCGAGCTCATCGAATCCGTGGTTCGCGAGCTCGATGCGCTCGGCTGCCCTCCCATCCGACGATTGGACTCTCATGAAACCAGCGCAAGGAGCGTTGATCGTGTCGCTCGTACTCTCGGCATGTGAACCGCAGGCCCCGGGGACGGACCTCGGCGTCGTCGTCCCGAGCGGGCTTCTCGCCTCGGACGATGCTCGCGCGCGCGGCGAGAAGATTTTCGCTGAGAAATGCGCGCTGTGTCACGGGACTCGCGGGGATGGGCGGGGCATGCGGAAGCTTGGTCTTTCGGGCCCACCCGCCAACTTCAGGAGCGCTCGATGGCGCGCGGACGCCACTCCTGGCGAGGTCTTCACAGTGCTCGAACGAGGCGTCCGCGGGACGTCGATGCCGGCATGGCCCGCGCTATCCGACAACGAAAAATGGGATGTCGTCAGCTACGTGCTCGGATTGTCGGAGGAACGCCCGTGACCCACCCAAGCGCCACCGAGTTCGTTCCGGGTGCTCAGGGCGCAAACGGGATGGAGGGGAGGAGGATCGACGCGCGCGGCACTGTGCAAGGGGTCGGTTTTCGCCCTTGGGTCTATCGACTCGCGCAGCGTGCAGGGCTCCGCGGGAGGGTCAAAAACCACGCGCGAGGCGTGACGATCGAGGCCTTCGGCCCTGCGCATGCACTCGACTCGTTCCTCCGTGCGCTTCGGTCGGATGCCCCGCCGGCTGCGGAGATCGTCGACCTTCGATGGCGCTCGATCCCGGTCGAGCCGGCGAACGACTTCGTGATCGACCGAAGCGAATCGAGCGGTGCACGCAGTCTCTCGATTCCGCCCGACATCGCCACCTGTGACCATTGCCTGGCGGAGGTCACCAGCGCCAGCGATCGTCGCTACAAGTACGCGTTCACCAACTGCACCGAGTGCGGGCCTCGGTTCACGATCACGAACGCTGTTCCCTACGACCGCACCGCGACCACGATGGCAGGCTTCGAGATGTGTAACGCTTGCAGCGAGGAGTTCCACGACCCGGCCGACCGGCGCTTCCACGCTCAACCGAACGCGTGTCCCGCGTGCGGACCTTGTTTGACGCTCCGCAGCCCGGACGGGAGGCCGATCGACTGCGTCGACCCAATCGACGAAGCGGCGAAACTGATCCGTGGCGGATCGATCGTCGGGATCAAGGGCCTAGGGGGCTTCCACCTCGCGTGCGATGCAACCAGTTCGACCGCGGTGCTGTCGTTGCGGACAAGGAAGCATCGAGACGAGAAGCCGTTCGCCGTGATGGTCCGCGATCTCGACAGCGCGCGGGCACTCGTTCACGCCACCGAGTCCGAGTCGGCCATGCTCTCTTCGCCGGAGCGCCCGATCGTGCTGGTGCGAAGGCAAGTGGATTCGAGCGTGGCGCGCGAGGTGGCACCGGACACCGATTCGTTGGGCTTGCTACTTCCGTACACTCCGCTCCACCACCTCTTGCTCGCGTTCGTCGGTCGTCCCCTCGTCATGACGTCGGGTAACGTTGCTGGCGAACCGATCTGCAAAGACGAGCGGGAGGCTGCCGAACACCTCGGCGAGGTTGCGGATGCGCTCCTGACCCACGATCGTCCGATCGCCGCTCGCTGCGACGACTCAGTTGCGAAACTAATCGGGACCCAGATGACGATTCTGCGTCGCGGAAGAGGCTTCGTCCCCCGTGCGGTGCGGCTGCGACGCCCGGTGAAGCGCCCGGTACTCGGGTGTGGGGCGCAGCTCAAGAACACCTTTTGCATAGCGGTGGGCGACGAGGCGTACCTCGGCCCGCACATCGGGGACCTCGACAGCATGGCGACGATCGAGTTCTTCGAGGAGTCAGTCGAGCGGTTGCAATCGATTCTCGGAGTCGAGCCAGAGGTCATCGCGCACGATATGCACCCGGGCTACCCATCGACCCGCTATGCGTTGGCCCGCGACGGTCGAACCAAGGTGGCCGTTCAGCATCACCACGCACACGTCGTCAGCGCCATGGCGGAGCACCACATCGAAGGCCCTGTGCTCGGAATTGCCTTCGATGGGACGGGCTACGGAACGGACGGCACGTCTTGGGGCGGTGAGATGATGTCGTGCTCGCCGGAAGGGTTTCGACGACTCGTCACGTTTCGGCCTTTCGGACTCCCGGGAGGCAACGTCGCAATGCGGGACGTATGGCGGGCGTCCCTTGGGTTGCTGCATGATGCATTCGAAGGGGCTCCGCCGGTTGCCGACTTGCGCCTCTTTGAGCTCGCTTCTGCCGAGGCGGTGAGGGTCGCTGGCCAGATGGTCGAACGTGATCTCAACGTGCCGCGCGTTCGCGGTGTGGGACGATTCTTCGACGCTGTGGGGGCTTTGGTTCTGCTCAGACCGCGAGCGAGCTTCGACGGACAGATCGCGGTCGCATGGAATACGGAAGCGGACCCTCGGGAGGGTCGCCGCTACCCGTTTGTGATCGATCGCAACCGGAGCCCTCACGAGATCGACCTCCGACCCATGGTCCGTGCGATCGTCGAAGATCTCCGGCGGGGCATCGCAGCTCCCACCATCTCCGCCAAGTTCCACAACACGCTCGTCCGCGCCACGGTGTCTGCAGCGCGCGAGCTCCGTGAAGAGGTCGGGGATCTTCCGCTCGTGTTGACGGGGGGTGCCTTCCAGAACTCCTGGCTCAGTCAGGGGATCGAGGGCCGCCTGCGCGGACAGTGGAAGTGTTACCGGCACGGTGATGTACCGCCCAGCGACGGGGGCATCGCCCTTGGGCAAGTCGTTGTCGCAGATGCATCGGTTCAGCAGGGAGCTCGGCCATGTGCTTAGGCGTACCCGGTCGCGTCATGGAGGTCGACGACGTTCGACAAGTTGCGGTCGTCGATTTCTGGGGTGTCCAAAAGGA
>JBCCEK010000124.1:0-13787 GCA_039030295.1 Myxococcota bacterium
CGAGTACCGGCTGAGCGAGCGAGCACACATCGTCACCACCGCCGCCCTGACCCCTCGGAGCCCAACCGTGACCGATTTGTTCGCCACGGTGGCCGTGAACGTGCCGATTCCCAACGCCGTCCTGCGGACCATCGTCAAGCCGTCGGCAATGCACATCGTCCGACAGGACGCCGTGATTTTGCAGCGCCAAACCGAACAGGTACAGCGTTTTGGCGGGGAGTCATTCGTGTCGACGGAGATCGACGTGCTCGGGCTGCGGATCAAGAAGCTCCTCCGTGAATCGGTCGCCGGTCGCCTCCGCGACGGCGAGGAGGAGCGCCGGATCAAAATGCTCGTTTGAGGACAACTGGTGTACTCTGATCGCGGTGGGACTCGACGACGACGACAAGCGCGACTCGACCTACTTGATCCGCAACGCACCTTCGGATCAGGTCGCGGCTCCAAGTCCGAGCGAGGCTCCTGCATCGGATGTCCCCGATGCACGTTGGCGCACGTCGAGCCCGCCCCCAGGTGAAAGCCTCGAAGCGAAATGGTGGCCCGACCCTGAGCTTGGTCGGGCGTTTCGCCGCTGGACTGGGATCCCTCCCGCGCAAGGAGACCGCGCCAAAGAGACAGCCCTGAAGTTTCTCGTCGAACATCTGTCGGTCACGGGCCTTACCGCCGTAGGGACCGCGCCACGGACTGCGCTTCCGGCAATCGAACCTCCCGACTTCTCAACCCGCGTCCAAACGATGGTCATGCGACTGGGGATGCATGGCCCGAACGAGGACGCGCCGGACGAACAGGCACTTCTTGCACTGGGGACCGAAGCGCTCCCGACGCTGCAGGCCCTGTTTCCAGGGCGTCTCTGGTTCAACCGATGGGAGCCGCACGTGCAGCCGCCGAAGGGGCGGAGTGTGTCTGGACTGTGCCGTGCGCTCGTCGCGTTCGGGGAGGCCGCGGTCCCTTACATCGCCGAACTCCTCGAGTCGGACAGCGAAGAGATTCGCTACTACGCGATCCTCGTCGCAGCCGACCTGCCCCACTCCGCCCTCATCGAACCGCTCGCCGCCGCACTGTTCGACGACGACCAAGGCGTTTCTCGGACGGCACTCTACGCACTCGAGGTGTTCCAAGACGTCGACGGCATCGATAGCGTCCGCGGGTCACTTCGAGCGCTCGCCACATCCGAGGAAACCGACCAGCGCTCACGGCTGCTGGCGATGCGCGCGCTCGCCGTTCTGCGGGACGTGCAGGCCGTGGAAGCGATGATCCCGACGGTCTCCGAACGCGGCGTCCTTGGGGAAGCGTCCTGGCGCGTCCTCCGAATGCTCACCGCGCAGGACTTCGGCAACGACACCAACGCTTGGCAGGCTTGGTGGGCCGAGCACGGAACGCAGTCCCGCGTCGAATGGTTGATCGATAGCCTGGACCACGACGACGAGCAGATCCGCGCCATCGTGGGCCGCGACCTAGCGCGGCATTCCGGGGTCGACTTCGGCTACCGGACCGACCTCCCGAGCGCCGAGCGCAAAAAGGTCCGAGAACGATACCGCCTCTGGTTGGCGCAGAACGAGCCTCCCCAGTAGCAAGGCAGGGTTAGCTCAGGAGCTGCGCGGCAATCGTCGAAGCCCGTTTTCCATCGAGCGTGCCCGCATGCCGTTCTTTGACGGCCTTCATGACCTGACCGAGCTCACGCTTGGTCGAGAGACCGAGCTCGGCGATGATCGCCGCGATCGCCTCTCGGGCTTCGTCGTCAGAGAGCTGCTTGGGCATGTAGCGCTCGATGACCGCGATCTCCGCCTCTTCCTTTTCCGCGAGGTCGGGACGACCGCCGTCACGGTAACTCTTGGCGCTGTCCCGACGAGACTTCACCGCGCGCGCCAGGACCGCGGTGTCATCGGGGTTGTCGAGCGTCAGGAGTTCCGTTTTGAGCATCCGAAGGGTGTCCCGCGTGGTTTCGTCGCGCGCGAGCATGGCCTTCTTCAGGTCTGCGTTGAGGGTCTCGAGGAGGGACATCGCCCAAGGTTGGCAGAGCGCTGCGAATCTGCACGGAGAGGCCTCACGTGGGCGGCTGCCCGTAGATCGCTGTGATCCTGACTACTTGGCCGGAAAAGCCCGTTTGGAGCATTTGTAAAGAAGCTGTAAACGCCTGTTTTTGTTGGGTTTCGGTTGACGGTCTGCCGTCATCAACGCACATTGGGCAGTCCCGGCCAGTTAAGTTGTAAACGGCGGGTTGCAGAAAGGACACAAGATGCTGTCGGCGAGTACGACCGAAGCCGCGGGAGCGGCTGCTAAGTCCCGAGACTTATTGAACTCTCGAACCATCAAGCACGTGGTGGTCCTCGGCGCCAACGGCGCGATGGGGCTCGGAAGCGGTGCGCTTTTCACGAGCGACGTGCCCAGAGTCACCTTCTTGGCCAGGACCAAGGAAAAGGCCGATGGCGGCCTGGCTGCGGCCACCAAGATGGTTCGTTCGAGCACGGTCGCCAAACGAGTCGACACGGGCAGCTACGATGATGACTTCGATCGCACGGTCGCCGAAGCAGACCTGATCTTCGAAGCCGTCACCGAGCAGCTCGATCTCAAGCGCGAGTTCTTCGAGCGCATCGACAAGGTGCGACGGCCTGACTCCATCGTCGCCACGGTGACCTCCGGGCTTTCGATCAATCTCCTCGCGGAGGGTCGAAGCGAGTCGTTCCGGAAGAACTTCCTCGGTCTTCACTTCTTCAACCCCCCGAACGTCATCGTGGGCACTGAGCTGGTTGCCGGCAAAGACACGGACCCTAAGCTCGTCGACTTCATCGATGCGTACTGCACGAGGAAGCTCGGTCGCGCGATGGTTCGCACCGCGGATACCCCGGGCTTCGCCGGAAACCGCATCGGTTTCAAGGTCCTCAACGAGTGCGCGATTCTCGCAGAAGAACACGGCCCGCTCCTCATCGACGAGTTGGTCGGTCCCTACACCGGCCGAGCGATGACACCGCTCGCCACCGTCGACCTCGTCGGCTGGGACATTCACCGCGCCATCGTCGACAACATCCACGAGCTCGCGCAAGACGAGGCTCACGACACGCTCAAGCTTCCCGAGTACATGGCCGACTTGATGGCCAAGGGTGTCCTCGGGAGAAAGACGGGCGCCGGGTTCTTCGGCAAAGACGACGGAGGCAACCAGATCGTCCTCGACCCGAAGACTCGCAAGTACGTGAGCAAAGAGTCGATCTCACGCCCGGACCTCTCGTTCATTGAGGAGATCGCACGTCTCCACAGCGTCGGCCGCTACCGCGAGGGCATGCAAGCGTTCGCTGAGGCGACTGGACCGTACGCAGCCATCGCGCAGAAGGTCATCGCCGGCTACATCAGCTACTCCTTCCATCGCGTGGGCGAGGTGACCGACGACATTTCGGGCATCGACCGCATCATGGGATACGGGTTCAACTGGGCGCCGCCGAGCGTGCTGGTCGACACCATCGGCCTCAAGCCGACCATTCAGATGATCGAAAAGGCCGGGCTCCCCGTTCCGCCCGCCCTCGCAAACGCCCAAGAGGGCACCGTCTTCTTCCGAGACCTGCAAGTCAATGTGGGTAAGTTCTTCGTCGCCGCTTGAGCGAAAGGGTTTGGTAATAAAATGACACAGGTTCCAGAAGTCTACGTTCTAGGCGGTCATCAAACAGACTTTGCTCGCAACTGGAGCAAAGAGAAGAAGCACTTCGTCGCGATGATGCGCGAGGCGGTGCTCGGCGCACTCCAGAACACCGATATCGAGCCGGGCGAGGTCGAGGTTGCGCACACCGGCAACTTCGCCGGTGAGCTCTACAGCAAGCAAGGACACATGGGTGCGTTCTTCCTCGAGATCGATCCCGCGTTTAGTGGGCTTCCCACGTCTCGCCATGAAGCAGCGTGCGCATCGGGCAGCATCGCCATCCTCGCTGCAGGCGCCGAGATCGAAGCAGGCCGCTACGACCTCGCATGCGTCGTCGGAGTCGAGCAGATGAAGACGGTCGGTGCCGGTGAAGGCGGCGACTTCCTCGGTACGGCAGCTTGGTACGAACTCGAGGCCAAGGGGATCGACTTCCCGTTCCCGAAGCTCTTCGGGAAACTCGGCGACGAGTACGACAAGCGATACGGTCTCAAAGACGAGCATCTGGCAGCGATCAGCACGATCAACTACGCCAACGCGAAGCTCAACCCCAACGCCCAAACCCGCACTTGGTACATGAACTACGACCACGCGATGAGCCGCGACGAGTTCAACGGCAACATCGGGGGTCGCATCAACATCTCGGACTGCTCCCAAGTCACCGACGGCGCAGCAGCCTTGCTGCTCGCCTCCCCAGAGTACGCCAAGAAGTGGGCCGACCGGGTCGGTGTTCCGCTCGAGTCGATCCCTCGGATCAAGGGCTGGGGTCATCACACGGCGCGTATTCGTTTCGAAGACAAGATCGCCGAGAGCGCCAATGACGAGTACGTGCTCCCGCACGTGCGCTCGACCGTCACCGATGCGCAGAAACGAGCCGGTCTGGCTGACAGCAGCGCGATCGATGGCATCGAGACCCACGACTGCTTCACGACCTCCGAGTACATGGCTGTCGACCACTTCGGCCTCACGGCACCCGGCGAGAGCTGGAAGGCCATCGAAGAAGGCGTCATCGCTCTCGACGGCAAGACGCCGATCAACCCGAGCGGCGGCCTGATCGGCGCGGGTCACCCCGTGGGTGCCACCGGCGTTCGCCAGGTGCTCGACTGCCACAAGCAGGCGACAGGCCGAGCCGGCGACTACCAGATCGAGAACGCCAAGAACCTGCAGACGCTCAACATCGGCGGAAGCGGCACGACAAGCGTCAGCTTCATCGTCGGCACCTGAACCACACGGCCCACACCCCCAAGGATCTCGCAGGTTTGCGGGGGTGGTACGGCGTCCACTCGGCTGCTAGAGCGGCGCAATGCGGTATTCGAAGGCGTTCGTTCCGACGCTGAAGGAAGTTCCGAAGGATGCGACGATGCCGTCGCACATCCTGATGCTGCGCGCGGGGTATGCGCGCATGGTGGGCGCCGGCATCTACGAGCTGCTGCCACTCGGGACCCGGGTGCTTCACAAGATCGAGCGGATCATCCGCGAGGAGATGGACGCGGCCGGCGCCCAAGAGCTCCTCATGCCGACCTTCCTTCCGGCGGAGTACTTTCAGGAGTCCGGTCGGTGGGACGTGTACGGGCCGACGCTGCTGCGCATCAAGGACCGTAAGGGTGGTGCCTACCATCTCGCCCCAACCCACGAAGAGATCGTCACCGATGTCGTACGCCGTGAGGTCAAAAGCTATCGGCAGCTGCCACTGAACCTCTACCAGATCCAAAACAAGTTCCGGGACGAGCCGCGGCCGCGAGCAGGGCTTCTACGATGCCGCGAGTTCATCATGAAGGACGCGTACTCCTTCGATGTCTCCGAAGAGGCCGCTCTCACAAGCTACGGCCAGATGCGGGAGACCTACCACCGCATCTTCCAGCGACTCGGCCTCGCCTATCGCGTCGTCGAAGCCGACAGCGGGGCCATCGGAGGCCAACAGAGCGCGGAGTTCCAGGTACTCGCGCAGACTGGCGAGGACTGGATCGTCGCCTGTGAAGACTGCGACTACGCGGCGAACGTCGAAGTCGCCAAGCCAGGGCCGGCAAGCACGGAACGGCCGGATCCGTCCGCGATGCTCCCAATCGAAACCGTCAAGACGCCCAACACCCACACCATCGAAGAGGTGGTCGCGTTCTTCGGCGGAGACACAAGTCCGGCCCAGACCCTGAAGTCACTTCTGTACGTCGCCGGCGAGGACGTGGCGCTGGCGGTCGTGCGCGGGGACCACGAGGTCAACGAGATCGGTCTCGCCCGCGAGCTTGGGGTCGACGAGGTGGTGCTCGCGTCAGACGCCGTGGTCCGGGAGGCGACAGGGACGGAGATCGGTTTTGTGGGTCCGGTCGGCTTCAACGGGCGAATCGTGATCGATCCGGACGCGGCAGGCGTGCTCAACGCCATCTCTGGCGCAGGAAAGACGCCCTACCATCTCAAGAACGTGAACCTCGACCGCGACTACCAGGGCGAGGTGCGATCGATTCGGCAAGCGACCTCGGGCGACCCCTGCCCCAATTGCAATGGCGTGCTGTCACTCTATCGGGGCATCGAAGGTGGTCACATCTTCGTTCTCGGGACGCACTACAGCGACAAGATGAACGCCACATTCCTCGACGAGGAAGGTCAGAGCCACGCGGTGGTGATGGGCTGTTACGGGATCGGAGTCACGCGACTCATCGCCGCCATCATCGAACAGCACCACGACGAGGACGGGATCCGGTGGCCCATCCAGGTGGCGCCGTATCAAGTGATCGTGACCCCGATCGGCAAGGACGAAGCGCCTCTCGCCAAGGCGAGCGAGATCTATGAGGCCCTCCGAACGGAGGGCGTAGAGGTTCTCCTTGACGACCGCCGGGAGCGCCCCGGGGTGAAGTTCAAAGACGCGGATTTACTCGGAATCCCGTTGAGGATCACGGTGGGCTCGCGCGGGCTGAAGCAAGGCAATGTCGAGCTCAAGAGTCGCTCGGAAGCCGACTCTGAAGACGTCCCCATGGACGAAGTCGTCGCGAAGGTTCTCGCGCGGGTCGGCGAGGCCTCGGGGCGAGACGCGTGACCGCACCTGGCGACAAGTACGAAACCCCGCGCGGCAGGACGCTGTGGCTCGCGCTGGGGTTCGCCGTGCTGATCGCACTCGGGGTGGTGACAGTGCTGATGCCCGAGCTCGAAAACGAGCCGGAATCAGAGTCAGCCACCTCACAAGGAAGTGACGACACTTCCGACGAGAACGACAAACCACCGCAAGACTGAAGCGCCGGGCGGGGCGCTCGGCGAAAGCGCGCGAAACCGCAACCCATTCTTTGCGCAGCGACGCACAAATTTGTCATCTTGTAAGGAGCGTGACTCACCGAACGACCACCCTCGTTTCGTTGACCTCGTTGCTGCTCATGTGGGCAGCACAGACGGTACACGCATCGCCCGATCTTCCGATGTGCGTGGCGAGCTACAGAGGGCTGACCGAGCCGGCACTCAGTACGTCAGGGCCGTGGGCGCCGACGATGTGCGGGCCTCACTTCGCCCCGATCGCTGCGGTCGAGCCAACGCCTTTGTCGGAGCGAGCCGTGGAAGCGTACCGGTCCGCGTCCGCCTTGATCGCTGACACCAGGTACGAAGAAGCGCGGCTCGAGCTCGATCTCGCTGGGGAGGGGCTTCCTCGGGTTCGCGACCGAATCGCGCTTCGGAAGGCGCAGCTCGAGCTACTCCGAGGCCGCGACGACCAGGCTGCGGTGTTCTTCGCTGAAGCCGCGGCAAGCAGCCAGCAATCAGTTCGGCTGCGAGCGAGCGTCGGGTACACGCTGGCGGCCCTGAGGGCGGACGACCCCGACGCCGAGCGGCTCCTCGAAGACCTCCTGTGGACGTATCCGGCCATCCCCGGGCACACGGCGCTTCGCTACGAACACGCGCAAGCGCTCTTGCGACAGGGCCGCGTCGACGAAGGCGCCGCCGTACTCCACGGGCTCCGGGTCCAACACCCAGGGAGTCCCTACGGGCCGCGAGCAGGGGCGGAAATCGAACGACTGCGAGAAGCGGGAACCCCAGTGCCGCTCCTCACCGACGAAGACCGCGTCGAGATCGTGCGCCGGCTCGTTCGGACCGGGCCGCTCGACCGTGCCAAGGCCGAGGCGTCCGCACTGGTCACGCGACTGCTCGACCCGGAACAGCAGGCTCAGGCGCAGTACCTCGCCGGCAAGCTCGCGCGGTACGAGGGCCGGTGGCAGGCGGCCGCGACGTATCTTCGCGCGGCGCAAGCGCTGTCGATCTCGGATCCGCCGACGGCGCGGCACATCGAGAACCGCGCCGACGACATGGCGGAAACCGCGGCCGCACGACATCAAGCGACCGCTCGCGCGGAGACCGAGCGTGTTCGGGCAGGACGCGCGTTGGCGGCGGTGCCCGGGGCCAAACTCGTCGAAATGATCGAGGTGGCTTCACCGGCGGGTCTTCAAGACACGGTGGACGACATCCTGGTGACGCTGGCAGCACGCGACAACGCGCCGGCGGCCACCCTGTTCGACGCCGCGATGGCGGCGGTGGGAACGGGAAGCGAAGGACTGATCATCGTGATCCTCGACCGGCTCGTGACCCGTGGACCAGCGCGCTACCGGACCGCAGCGCACTACCACCTCGCACGGGCCCACGAACGAGCCGGACGGCCGGCAGAGGCGCTTCAGCGCTACGCCGAAACCACCCTGCTTGGCGACCCGTACTACGCGTTGTGGGCCAACAATGGCGTACAACGACTCCAACAGCAGGCACCGACCGAACGACCCGAGGGTTTCCTGAAGCCCGAGGAACAGAACTTCGTCCGGGAACCCCAGGATCCCGACGCCGACCTTGCTGACGAGCTCGATACACTGGCGACTCGCCATGGGAGCGCATACCCGTGGCTCGGTCGCGCGGCGGATCTGCTGCGTGTCGGTGAGCATGAGGCGGCCACCGAAGAGCTCTTCCATGCATACCTCGGCTGGCGAGACGCACTCGGCAGGTCGGTCGCCAGAGCCGGTCTCGACTCGGTGGCCAGGGCGAGCGCACGCACCGCGCCAGCGCTCGAGCCCGACGTCCGCGACGCACGGTTGGCACTGACCGACGGAGACCGGGCCACGCTCGCAGGCATCGCCCACGAGCTCGGCGATTGCGGGACAGCCGCTGGATTCGCTGGGTCAACGTACCTCGAGACGCTCCCACGGGCATACGAATGGCTGGTCGTTCCCGCAGCAAATCGCTACGGCCTCGACCCGAACCTCTTGCTCGCAGTGATGCGCGTGGAGAGCGCCTACCAGAAGCACATCGTTTCCTATGCTGGGGCCGTGGGACTCATGCAGATCATGCCGCGCACGGGGCAACTGATCGCGCACGCCGTGGACCACGAAGACTTCTCGCCTGCCGACTTGCTCGACCCGAAAACCAACTTGGAGTTCGCAGCCTGGTACTTGACGTCGCTTCTGCGTCGGTTCGACGGGCGGCTACCGCTCGCCATCGCCGCGTACAACGGTGGGCCCCACAACGTGCGAAGGTGGATGGCGCAATCGCCACCCGATGCCCCGGTGGATGCCCTGCTGGAACGGATCCCTTTCACCCAGACCCACCGATACGTGAGGCGGGTCCTCGTCCACTACGAAGCCTATCGGCAGCAGCAAGAGCTCCCGACGCCGCTCTTGTCGACCAAGCTCCCAGAGCCACGCGTCGACCCACTCTCTTTCTGATAGAACACGACGATGGGTACGGAAGAGGTCGACGCAATTGTGATCGGAGCCGGGGTCGTGGGCCTCGCCTGTGCCCTCGAACTCACCAAGGAATTCGGCAGCGTCGTTCTCGTGGAACGCGAGGGTGGGCCTGGGCGCGAGATCTCGAGTCGCAACAGCGGCGTGATCCACGCAGGCATCTACTACCCCGGCGATTCGCTCAAAACCCAACTGTGCATCGAAGGCCGGGAGCGGCTCTACGCATGGTGCGACACGCACGATGTGCCTCACGAGAACACTGGAAAGCTGATCGTCGCGACTTCCGCCGAGGACGAAACACGTCTGAGAGCGCTCGCAAAGCACGCGCACGCGGTTGGGGCAGGTAAGCTCGAGGCGCTCAGCGGGGCCGAAGCCAAGGCCCGGGAACCCGAGCTTCGCTGCGAGTCAGCGCTCTACTCGCCGAGGTCCGGCGTGGTTGACGTCCACGAGTTTCTCGCCAGCTTGCTCAAGGCGTTCCGCGAAGCCGGTGGTGCCGTGGCGTTTCGCACCGAGGTCCAGGCCATCACGCGGCACGGGCGGTCCTGGGTCGTCCAAACCACGGATGCCCTCGGCGGAGCCACAGAGATCGAGACTTCACGCCTCGTCAACGCGGCCGGTTTTGGGTCGATCGAGGTCGCAAAGGCCTCCGGACTGGCTGGCGACGAGTGCCCGTGGCAGCTCTATCCATGCAAGGGGTCGTACTTCTCGCTTCAGGCAGGCGCGCCCCCAACGCGGCACAGTCTGATCTATCCCCTGCCGCAGGCGGCTGGCCTTGGGGTACACATCACGGCCGACCTCTCGGGCGCGCGCCGGGCGGGCCCCGATGCCGAGTACATCGACGAAGTCGAATACGATGTCGATGCCTCACGAAGGATGCGCTTCACGGAGGCAGTGGCGCGGTACCTGCCTGCGATCGAGCCCGAGCACCTCGCGCCGGACTACGCGGGCGTCCGACCGAAACTCGTCGGCCCGCCCGGCGGGTTCGCGGACTTCGTGGTGACCACGCCCAAGACACAGCCGGGGTTGGTACACCTGATTGGCATCGAATCTCCAGGGCTTACGGCAGCGCTTGCCATCGGGGCACACGTGTCCATGTTGTTGCGGTGAACTCGGTCTAGGGGTTGCGCACGGGCCAGGCCGTATGCATAACCCCGCCTCAAAGGAGTCTCATGAGTCATCGTGTCTTGATCATCGGTAGCGGACCTGCAGCGCACACGGCAGCGATCTACGCCGCACGCGCAGAGCTCAAGCCCGTGCTCTTCGAAGGGTTCTTGGCGGGAGGCATCGCCGCAGGGGGTCAGCTCACGACCACCACCGACGTCGAGAACTTTCCTGGGTTTCCCGAAGGTGTGATGGGTCCCGACCTCACCGATCGCTTCCGCGCGCAGAGCGAACGGTTCGGCACCAGCATTCACACCGAGACGGTCAACGAGCTCGACCTGTCGAAGAGGCCCTTCCACTTCAAGGCCGACTCGCAGGAAGGTACGGCGGACTCGATCATCATCGCCACAGGCGCGACGGCGAAGCGCCTCGAGATCCCTGGGGCCAACGACGGTGAGCTCTGGCAAAAAGGCATCTCGGCATGCGCCGTCTGCGATGGTGCACTTCCCGCGTTCCGGAACGCGCCACTCGCCGTCATCGGCGGGGGCGACTCGGCAGTCGAGGAGGCTTCGTTCCTGACGAAGTACGGCTCCACGGTTTACATCGTGCATCGACGTGACGAGCTCCGTGCCTCGAAAATCATGCAGCACCGAGCGATGACGAATCCCAAGATCGAAATGCTCTGGTCACACGTGGTGACACAGGCGAAGGGCAAAGACTTCCTTGAAGCGATCGAGGTCAAGGACCTCAAGACCGACGAACGACGCGACATTCCGGTCGCTGGGTTGTTCTTCGCCATCGGCCACATCCCCAACACCGAGTTCCTCGGCGGCCAGATCGACACCGACGAGCAGGGCTACATCGTTACGAAGGCGGATTCGACGCAAACCAACATCCCGGGTGTGTTCGCCGCCGGAGACGTGCAAGACAAGAAGTGGCGCCAGGCGATTACCGCGGCGGGCACCGGCTGCATGGCCGCCCTCGAGGCCGAGAGCTTCCTCGCCGAACACGGCTGAGCCCCCGCTACACGTCCGCGTTGGCTCCGTTTCGACGCTCGCGTCGACGCTGTTTGCGAACGACTGCAAGAGCGCGGCGCTCTTTCGTCTTGGTGGAGGGTTTCCTCCCTGGGAGGGCAGCTTGCTCCTCGTGGTGCTCGTCGAAGGTGCCCGGCTGCTCGCCAAGCTCAAAGAACGCCACCTCGCGCTTCGCGCGTTCACCCAGGCGCAGCGGAACCAACGCCGCACCGACCCCTGCACCGACGTAGACGGCGCCCTTGGGTTCGTCGACGGCTCGGGAGCCATAGAGCCCATGAACGTAACGATGACCGGCCAGCTTGCCGACGGAGAGCTCGTGGAGACGCGCGACCGTCACCTGGCCCGCATGCGTGTGCCCGGAAAACACCAACGGGACGCCGGCTTCCCACAAAGGGTCGGCTTCCTCCGCGATGTGCGAGAGACCGATGACAGGAAGGTTGGGGTTCAGCCCGCGGACGGCCTTCTGCGAGGAGGCGTGACCGGTATACGCATCGTCGAGGCCGACGACTTGGAGCGGCTGGTGCTTGATGGTGACGGTCGTGTGGGCGTTGTCGAGCACCTCGGCGCCACCCTTGAGCAACGCCTTACGAACCGATTGCGCACCGGCCCAGTGGTCGTGATTGCCGAGCACGGCAAACACGGGGGCATCGAACTTGGAAATGACCTCGGTGAGGTCGTCCAGGTAGACCTGGCTGTGGCACACGAAGTCCCCAGTGATGACGACGATGTCGGGCTCGCCGGCGTTGGTCATCGAGGCTGCGTCGTATTGGACCGCCATCGGCGTGACCCGCCCGACGTGCAAGTCGGTCAAGTGCGCGACGCGAAGGCCCGCGACCTGCTCGGTGAAACACTCGGGCCCGGCAAACCGACGCACGCGAAACCGGCGGGACGCATCGTGCCAAGGATCGCGCTCACGGAGGAGCTTCTCCCGGAACTTGCGGAGGCCTTCAATCGTGGCGGACTGACCCATGTCTTCTCAACCTAATCACTTGGCGGGGCGCCCGCACCGTCGAGCTAGCGTTTCTTCTTCGGCTTTTTGAGCCTCGAAAGGGGGACGTCAGGCCCCCCTTTCGGCTTCGGCCGAGTGGGATTGCCACGGAAGCGTCGGTAGAGGTAGCCGGCCGCGACCAGGACAACCACGGCGGTCGCGATCTCGTTCCAAGGCACGGCCTTACCCTACCCGAAACCGAGCAGTTTGCCGCCCTGGTAAACGATGAACGAAGCCGTGTAGGCAAGTACCGTCATGTAGGTGAAGAGGAACACCGGCCACTTCCAAGAGCCCGACTCCCGCCGAACCACCGCGAGGGTACTCATGCACTGGCAAGCCAGCAGGAAGAAGATCATCAGGGATACGCCGCTCAGCGGGGTCATCACCGGCGTGCCGTCGGCATGTTCGGCCTCACGCAACGCCTGCCTGAGGGGTTTGTGCTCTTCGTGGGTATCGCCGATCCCGAACACGATGCCCAACGTGGAGATGAACACCTCCCGCGCGGCGAATGCGCCGATGATCCCGACACCGATCTGCCAATCGAACCCGATCGGCCGGAGCAGCGGCTCGATGGCATGGCCAAAGCGTCCCCCGATGCTGTATTCGAGCTGGGCCGACGCCTCGCTTGTCGCAATCCGGTCGAGGGCCGCAAGCTTGTCGCTTTCGGACGCGGTCGACTGCACGACGGCTGCGCGCTCCGCGTCATATGTCTGCGTGATGACCTCAGACTTCGGAAACGACAGCAGCGCCCAGAGCACGATGGTCATCGCGAGAATGATGGTGCCCGCATCGATGAGAAACATCTTCAACCGGCGCCAAGCGCTGAGCCAGAGGATCGACGGTGAGGGCCATCGGTAAGGCGGCAGCTCGAGCACGAACGCGGGGGCAGGTCCAGGCAGCACGGTTCGTCGGATCACGGCGGCCGCCAGGAGCGTCACGACCACGGAAAGGGCATACATCGCGAACAGTGCAACGGCGCCAGCGCTGAACCAGCCAACCGTGGCCCCTGCGAACACCGTTCCCACGATGAGGATGTACACCGGAAGCCGTGCGCTGCAGGACATCAGCGGGAGGGCAAGCATGGTGACGAGCCGGTCGCGCCGACGCTCGATCGTTCGGGTCGCCATGACGGCGGGAATCGCGCACGCGAAGCCCGAGAGAAGCGGAACGAATGCCTTCCCGTGAAGACCAACGCCCTTCATGACCCGATCGATCACGAAGGCGACTCGGGCCAGGTACCCGGAGTCTTCGAGGAATCCGATGAAGAGAAACAGCATCAGGATCTGGGGCGCGAACACCAACACGTTTCCAACGCCGGCGATGACGCCCTCCACGATGAGGTCCTCGAACAC
>JBCCEK010000125.1:0-13488 GCA_039030295.1 Myxococcota bacterium
AAGCGCGCAGGCATCTTCGACGTTCGGCTCAAGCTCTACGAAGACGGGCGTCACGAAATGTTCAACGAGACCAATCGCGACGAAGTGACGCGAGACTTCGTCGCTTGGTGCGACGAGATGGTCGCCGCGCAGGCCTAGTTCAGCTCGATGTCGAGTTCGATATTGGCTTAGGCCGGCTCGTGTAGAGGGGTCCGTCGACCCGGCCCGTCACGATGGGTTTGGATTCGGGCGTCACCCGGCAGCGCCAAAGCGCGCTCTGTGCGCCGATCGATTCCGCGCCGTCGTACTTGTTGAAGCCTTCGAAGACCGATTCGATCAAGAGGCCTGCGTCGCTCAAGACTCGCTGTTTCTGAAGGCCGCGCTCGCTCGCTCGCCGGCTGTGTCCGAAACACACATAGAGGCGCCCGTCCGGCTTGAGGAGCTCGATCGCCCGACTGACGAAGAGGGCGAAACCTTCGACGGCGTACGGGGGGTCCGTGAAGACGGCGCCAAACCGACCCGTCATCGCCCGGTCCCACGGGTCTCTGAGGTCGTGTTCGATGGCGGCCAGGTCCCAACCGTGCGCCTCCGCGCCTTCGCGAAGAACCCGCAGGACGTCATCGTCCGTGTCGACCACGGTCACGCGACGTCCAGCGCCGGCCCATTGCACCGCAGCACTGGTCAGGTCGTCGTCCCCGAGAAAGAGCAGGCCACGCTGGTGCTCGCCGCTCTCGAGAAGGAGCTCGGCACGCCGGATCGCCGTGTCGGTGGTGACGTAGACCTGATCGAGCTCGCGCTTCGGTCGGCCTCGGGAAGCGGCCAAAGCCTCGTACGCCTCCCGCCACGGCGCGTCAGGCGACTGCGCCGCGCTCCTGGCGACCATTTCGCGAGCCAGCGCCGCAAGGCCCCGCTCCGAGCATCGAACCGCGTTGCCCTCAGGTTCGAACCACTTGGGATACCGCTCGAGGACCTCGCGTACGACCGACGCACCCTCGCCCGCGTCGCGCGCCAACGCATCTCGGGAGCGCGACTTTCCGTCGCCCAGTACCCGGAGGATGCGAAACGCCCCTTCGTACACCTGCGCTACTTGTCTCGGAAGACGATCATGCCGTGCGTGAGGTCGTACGGCGACAAGGCCACAGTCACGCGATCGCCGAGGATCACGCGAATCCTGAATTTCCGCATGCGGCCGCAAAGCTGGGCACGGACGGTTGCGCCTGAATCGGCGGTGACCTCGAACTGACCCCCAGCGAACACCTGACTCACCACGCCGTTCAGCTTGATGTGGTCATCACGCTTGTCGTCTTGTTCGAAATTACGCTCGAATTTCCGGCGTCTTCCTCTTGGGCTTCGTTTCGCCACTCAATCTCCTTCGACGGAACCTAAGTCTTCGATCCCAGGCTCGCCACTTTGGCGTAGCAGATGTATCTAACTTGATACAAATGGGCTATTGGTTTTTGTAGCACCCCCGATGGAAAAGTCAGCCGGAACGGATCATGGTGCGTCCTTCGTGCTCACACGACATCCCGAGGACGGCTGGTCGCTCGCAGAGCCCCGCCCCGTGAGTGCCCGGATGCACCGGGTCCTGATGTCACTGGTCGACGCGATCCTGCCAGACGCGCCGCGAACCGAGACCACGGTGGGGGATGTCGCGAAACACGCGCTGGTCTCACTGCAGTACATGCCGGGTTCCTCCGCCTCGACCTTCCTCTGGGGGATGCGGCTTCTCAACTGGAGCCCGCTCTGGCGTTTTCGCGGTGTCCGGCCACTCACCCGCCTCTCGCGCGAGGCGACGCGCGAGCATCTGCGTGACGTCATGGAGAGTCGATGGCTTCCGGTCCGACTTCTGATGTACGGGCCGCTCGGGCTGTTCATGTCGACGTATTTCGATCAGGACTACGCACACCAGGCGATCGACTACGACCCGATACCCTTCGTCGAGGAGCGAATCGCACTGCGCCAGCGCTGGTTGGCCGGCGAAGAACCTGGGTCCGAATCCGAGATTCATCATCTTCCGGTCGTACGCCGATGACGATCCTCAGCCATCGCGACTACCGCGAAGACCAAGAGTTCGATGCGGACGTCGTGGTCGTCGGAACAGGCGCAGGGGGGGCGGTCGTCGGCGCCGAGCTTGCCGAAGCGGGACGAGACGTCCTGTTCGTCGAGGAAGGCGGCTATCACCCGACCTCGAGCCTCAACCCCTACTTGACCGAATCGATCCCACGCCTCTATCGCGACGCCGGAGGAACGATCATCATCGGCAAGCCGCCGATCCCATACGCGGAAGGACGATGCGTTGGAGGGAGCACCCTCGTCAACGGTGGAATGACGTGGCGCCCGCCAACGCGCGTGCTGGAACAGTGGGAGAAGCTCACGGGCCAACCCGATCTCGGCCTTCGTCAGCTCGAACCCTTGTTTGATCGAGTCGAAGCCAAGATCCACGCCAAGCCGCAACACCCATCGTCGATTGGGGACGACAGCCGGCTCCTCGAGGGAGGCGCCGCCAAGCTCGAGTGGCGCTACGAACACAACCGCCGAGCCCAAGACCGATGCGTGGGGTCCAACCAGTGCCTCACCGGGTGCCCGACCGGCGCGAAGCAATCGACGCTGCTGAGCTACATGCCTCAAGCACTCACACACGGGGCGCGATGCGCGACCGAGGTCCGCGTCGAATCACTTTGGATCGAACGCGGGCGTTGCGTTGGCGTTGTTGGCCGCGGCATCAACCCAAGAACGCGCAAGTCGGACGTCCGGGTGCGCGTGCGAGCACGCGCCGTCGTGGTGTCGGCCGGCGCGGTCCAAACCCCCTACTTGCTCCTGAAGCACCGCCTCGGGCGACCAAGCCGTCAGCTCGGACGGAACTTCATGTGCCATCCGAACGCCAAGGTCGTCGGCATCTACCCCTGGGACATCCAAGCCTGGCAAGGCGTGAGCCAAGGAGGTCAGATCCGCGAGTTTCTCGACGAGGGCATCGTGATGGCGGAGAACGCGATCCCGCCGGGCACCGCGGCGGCGCAGATCCCGTTCGTCGGCAACGAGGCGCTCGAGATGATGAAACAGTACAACGCCATGGCGATGACGGGGGTGCTGGTCGAGGACTCGCATGCAGGCCGGGTGACCCGCGCATTCGGCGCGCCCTTGGCGCGATACGACATCAACGCCTATGACCATGCGCGGTTCCTACGGGGTGTCCGAAAGCTCGCCACCCTTCACTTCGAGATGGGGGCGAAGAGCGTGATTCTCCCGTTCAGCAACATGCACGTGGCGCACAGTGTCGACGAGCTCGAGCAGATCTCGACGAGTCAACGCTCCCGGAGCACCATCGAACTCTTCACCGTGCACGTGATGGGGACTTGCCGGATGGGGAGCGAAGCGCGAAACTCGGTGGTGAACCTGAGCGGCGAGGTTTGGGACCTCCCCGGCTGCTACGTGGCGGACGCGAGCCTTTTTCCGACGGCAGTTGGTGTGAACCCACAGGTGACGATCATGGCGCTCGCCACGATGGTCGCGCACAGGCTCCAAGTGTCGAATTGACCTCGGCGACATTGCGCACAAGCTAGGCCTCCGATGCTCGACCTCCCTCGCCTCCAGCGCATCCGACTGATGCCTCGCCCCATCGGACAGATCGCGTTCGCCGTCTCCGTGCTTGCACCGAACTACAACGTGCTCCCGGGGGTCGACGTCGAGATCGAAGGGATGGAGCGGATCCCGAGCGAGCCGGTGATCTTCGCCATGAACCACACCGATCGCTTCAACTACTTCCCCTTCATGTACAAGCTTTGGCGCACCCTTGGGCGGTACATGACGGTGTGGGTCAAAGGGAAGTACTACGAGACCGCGGCCGTGGGCATGTTCATGGAACTCACCAGCAACATTCCCACCGTCTCGCGCGGCTACATCATCACCAAAGACTTCGCTCTCACGATGGGACGGCGGCCGACAGAAGCCGAGTACGACGCGCTTCGTGCCGTCGTCAACGCCGAAGCCGATCCTTCAGCCGATGCGGATGTGGTCGATCTCTCTTCGGTGCCGGACAAACTCTTACAGACGAAGCGAGACATCCTGGGCGTGGGTTTCGACCCCTCGGGCGAGTCCTACGCGAAGGGCATCAACAACGTATTCGACGCCATGATGCGCGAGTTCGTACGGCTCAACGAACGCTCCTTCGACCTCGGGCTCGACCTACTCGTCTTCCCGCAAGGCACCCGGTCGATTCGCCTCCCGCGCGGACGCATCGGAATGATGGAGGTTGCGCTCCGCTACAAGAAGACGATCGTCCCGGTCGGATGCAACGGGTGCGACTTGATCTACCCCGGCTCGCTCCCGGTCGCGAAACGGGGCAAGGTCACCTACCGCGTGGGAAAGCCGATCACGTACGACGAGCTCTCGGAGTTTCACATCGACGAGCCGTTCGAACCGTTCTCGGCGCAAGCCGAGCATACCCATCGTGACAAGTTCCAGGGATCCGTCGACGTCGTCATGCAGCGGATCAACGAACTGCTCGACCCGGAGTACCAGTTCAGCGACGATCTCGAGAGTACGGGCGTGCGAGGAACCTCTCGTTTCATCTGAGCCCGCGGGCATTGGTTGTTCCGCGCCATGAAACCGGCTAGACCGAGGCTCGATGAATGCGCTGGATCTTCTGCGGGAAGCGACTGACCCGAAGCCCGTCGTCGCAATCATTGGGGGTGCGGTGGCCGGCTCGGAGGCTGCGGCCGCCTGCGCTGCGCGTGGCGTGATCCCAGTCGTCTTCGAACAGGGCGCGCGTCCATACGGCAAGATCGAAGACGGCCTCCCCCGATGGCACGAGAAGCTCCGCGACAAGGAGTACCAGAAGATCAACGAGCACTTGGGATCAGACAACGTCGTGTTCGTTCCCAAGACAGAGATCGGCACCGACATCGCCTGGTCCGGGCTCTACGACGACAACAACTTCAGCGCGATCGTCTTGGCCAACGGCGCTTGGCGCGACCGCGAGCTTCCGGTCGATGGGGTCGGGGCCTACGAGGGCCGCGGGCTGGTCTACCAGAACGAGTTCGTTTACTGGTTCAATCACTACGAGGACGAGGGCTATGACGGGCCACGCTTCGAGGTCCGCGACGGAACGATCGTCGTCGGTGGAGGCCTCGCGTCGATCGACGTGGTCAAGATCATCAACCTCGAGCTCTACGCTCAAGCACTTCGGCAAAAGGGCATCGACGTCGACATCGTCGAAATGGAGGTCAAGGGAATCCCGCGCACGCTTGAAGCACACGGCGTGAGCGCCGAAGAACTCGGGATCGAAGGGTGCACGCTCTACTACCGCAGAAGCAAAGAGGACATGCCGCTGGCGAGCCTCGACGATCCTACCCCGGAACAGCTCGCCAAGTTGCGGACCGCGCGGGCGAAGATCATGGACCGTGTCATCCGTAAGTACTTCGTTAAGTTCGAGGCCTTGTGTAAGCCCGTCGCCGCACTGACCGAAGGCTCTGAGCTGCGTGGCCTCACGTTCCAACGGACGGAGGTCGTCGACGGTCGTGTCCGGGGGCTCGAGGGCACCGAGTTCGAGGTTCGAAGCCCGATGGTCATCAGCTCGATCGGGAGCATCCCACGCCCGATCGAAGGGATTCCGACCCGCGGCGAACTCTATCACTATGACAGCTGGGATACCGGAGAGGTACACGGGCTAGCCGGCGTGTACGGCCTCGGAAACGTGCTCACCGGTAAGGGCAACATCAAAGACAGCCGCGCGAACGCGATCGAGATCATCACGAACGTCGTGGCCGCCTATCTCGGCGTGGGCCAAGCGCCCACCGAAAGCGAAGCAACCCCCTCGAGTGAAGCCAGCGCCGTCGCGGAACGCAGCGCCGAGGGGCGTCCGATGCCCCCGGAGGCGATGCGAGCGCTCGCCGCCGCGATCGAGAAGCGACACACCGAAGTCGGGTACCGAACCTACGCGGACTGGATCTCGACGCACACCTAGCTCGGAACCACCGCGCCTCATGTATACTCGCGCGTCATGCTGTCGCGCGATGGACCGAGCGAGCGTCCTGACGACCCGAAGACGCCCGCCACGTGGTCGGCGTTCGTGGTCGTGTGGTGTCTCGGTACGATGGCCGACCACACCGGAATGCCTCGGGCATTGGTCGAGCAGGTCTTCGGTGGTCAGCCCGGACCACTCGCCATCGACGCTGCGTTACGGGTGCTGTGGCTCGCCGCCGCGGCGTCGGCACTGCTTCGACCGTCGTCGACGCGGCGCTTCTGGACGCTTTGCCTGCTAGGGTCGGTCGTCATCCTGACCCAGCTGCCTCGGGTGCCCAATCACTGGATCGTGCAGCTTGCGGTCTACACCGGAAGCCTGACCGTGGCGCTCGTGGTGCGCGAGACACGCGGTCGCATCGCGACCCTCAGGCTCATGCTCCTTGGGACCGGCTTGGTCGTCTACCTCTGGACTTTCGTACACAAGTTGAACGCCGGTTTCCTCGACCCGACCACCAGCTGCGGCCCTGTGTTCGTCGAGTCCCTCGCCGGACGACTGGATCTCCCGAGGCCGGGTCTAGGACTCGCACCGGTCGCGGTGTGGATGGTCTTGGTCACCGAGGGTGCGATGCCGCTCCTCTTGATGACTGCCCACGGGCGCGCCGCGGCGATCCTCCTCGGCATCGGCCTCCACTACGTCTTCGGCTTGTTCGTCGCAGGGTTCTCGCTCTTGATGTGGGCGACGTACTTCATGTGGTTGCCGGAGGACGCACTCGACAGGGCCGTGGAGACGATCCGCCGAGGGGGCAGACGCATCGGGCAAGGACTCGGATCGCCATCCTTCTTTCGTGCAGTACCAGGTTGGCTCGCTGAGCTCGTGGGCGTCGTCGGCGTCGTTGCAGCGGTCGGGGGGCTGACCGTCCTGCCCACCTTCCGAGGTCTTTCACCCCAAGAGACGCTGCTACTCCCCGTCGCTGTCGCGGTAGGACTGCTGCTCGTCTCGGGCTTGGTCGAGTGCGACTTCAAGATCTCCTTGCCGCGTCCGACACGACCGGGCGTCATCGTGGCGGTAGCGATCGCCTTGCTCGTGGCGATCAATGGCGCGGTGCCGTACCTCGGAATCAGGAACAACCTAGCGTTCAGCATGTTCAGCAACCTACGAACCGAGAACGGTGCGTCGAACCACCTGTTCCTCCCCGTCATCGAGACACCGTGGTCGATTCTCGACGACCAGATTGAGATCCTCGACTCGTCGGATCCAGAGCTCGTGAAGTACGCCCGCCCGCAACACCGCGTGCGTTGGAACTGGACCACCCTCATCACCGAGGGACAGAGGGCGCGGTTCGAGCTTCCTTTCTTCATGGTGCGAGCCCGAGCCCAAGAGCTTCGGGCCGAGGGGGCGCCGCCCTTCTCGCTCGAGTATACGAGGGGCGGAGACACGGTGTCGCTCTCTCCGAGCGACGTCAGCGCTCTCGGCGGGGTGAGCCGGGTGTCGATGTGGCTCCACTGGTCGAAGGGCACTCCGCTCCCGCCACTCCGAAACGCCTGCATGTGGTAGTCCGGCAGCGCTCAGATGCTCTTCAAGTACTGAACGGCCTCGGCGGCGTCCTGGCGGAGGCAGGCGTTGGCGTTGACTTTGCGCTTGAGCAGCCCCTCGGTCCGGGACCGTTGCTGGGCAGCCACGAGTACGGGGATCGCCGCCTTGTCTCCGAGCGCACGCAGGTTGGCCACCGCATCACGACGATCGGCACACGTTCGACCTTGCTGAAGGTCTAGCGAGTACGCCCGCAGCCAATCGACGCGATCGCCGAGGCCTGACGCGCTTGCGACAGACATGGCTCCGCGGCGGGTCACGAGATTGAGGTCCTGCGATGCCAGTTCTACGAGCCGTTTCCTGGCATCCTTGTCACCGTTCTTGGCGAGGGCACCCAAGATCGCAAGCGACGCCGCGACCACGCGCGCGTCACCCTTGTGCGACATCAGGTCGAGATTGGTGCGAAGCAGCTTGTCCTTCCCGAGGCCAGGCTCGAGGGCGATGGCCCGCTCATAGGCTTGCAACGCCTGTAGGTTCCGTTGAGCGGCAGCATGCGCATGACCAAGCACCAACTGGGCGTACGGCTCTTTGTGAACCTTGCCTCCACGAGACTGAAGGTAGGCGGCGGCTTCCTTGGGCTTGCCCTGCTCGAGCATCCTGGCGGCAGCCTCTGCTTCGGGCCCGTGCTTCGGGGTCATCAACGGAAGGCGCGTCCTCGTCGGAAGGTAGTCAGGTCCGCTCTGACCCAGACCCAAGACCACGATGGCCAAGAACCCGGCGATGAGTCCAATCGTCGCGAGCATCGTTCGCCTTTTGCGCCGTCTGGGCATCGATCGAATCCCAGTGGCAGCCCGCGCGACCGCCGGCGCGATCGAATGCCGTACGTCTTGCGCCATCGTCATCGCGCCCTCGAACCAGGCGACACCGTCTTGTGAGCCCGCGTCGATGTCGCCCTGCCGGGGCGAAGACTCGAGCGTGTCGTCGCCAAGCAGGGCATCGATCTTGGCGATGTAGGTCGCCGCATCGGGAATGCGGTCCTCAGGTTTCTTCTCGAGCCCCAAGCGAACGAGTGCCTCGACAGGCTGGGGGACGCCGACCCCACTTGCCACGTCGGCGAGCCTCGGCACCTCGGCCGTCGCATGCATCGTCAGAAGCGCCAGTACGTCGTCTGCGTCGAACGGGGGCGCTCCCGCGACCATCTCGAAGAGCATCACGGACAACGAGTAGAGATCCGCGCGCGCGTCCACCGGCTGGCCGAAGGCCTGCTCGGGCGCGATGTAGGTTGGTGTGCCAATCGTCACCCCGAGCTGGGTGAGCCCGGGGTTGCCTGCCTCGGCTTGCGCCTCGTCGAACAGCTTCGCGATCCCGAAGTCCAGGATCTTGGCGAAGTCCGGGTCTCCGCCTTGCTCGACCAGGATGACGTTCTCGGGCTTCACGTCGCGATGAACGATTCCCGCGCCATGGGCATACCCGAGCGCACTCAAGACATGACGACTGATGTGCAGTGCCCGCCGCCAATCGAGTCGGTGCTCCTCCGCCATCAGATCGAAAAGCGAAGTCCCGTCCAACACCTCGAGCACCATGTAGAGCGTTCCGTCCTCGAGTTGGCCGAAGTCCGACACGTTCACACAGTTCGGGTGATCGACACGACCGATCGCAAACGCCTCTCTTCGAAACCGTTCGGAGATGCCGGCGATCCCCTCGACTTCGGGGCGCAGGAACTTGAGAGCGAGCGGCCTTCCGATCGCGAGATGCTCGGCCCGGTAGACGCACCCCATCCCTCCGGACCCGAGCACGCCGGTGATCCGGTAGCGTCCATCCAAGACGTCCCCTACCCGAGGCAGCCCGTCGCCATCGGACGGATGGCCCCTCCTGGGTGGCACCCCCAACCCCGTAGTTTTCACACAGACATTATTGCGGAAAACCGACCAAGCCGCCCAACGGCCGGGATCGCGGGGATTTCGCGGGGGTTGTCAGTTCAACGAACGACTGCGGACGTAGTGCCCATCCTCGAAGGAATCGAAGAAATCGCTCAAGAGCGGGTGATCGATCGGTGCACCGAGAGCGTCGGCTTCGAGGTTCCGTTCCGCTACGTACGTCTCGTGGAGCGCGCCACCGACGAGGACACGGTACCAAGGCGCGTCTTTCGGAGGCTTACTCTTGGCGACCTCGTCGTACCACTGGTCGCTAAGCGAGAAGACCGGGTCGACGTCGACGACGACCCCGCGGTAGTCGAACAGCCGGTGGTGCACGACTTGGCCCACGCCGTACTTGGGTTTGATGACAATCACGGCTTGGTCCGGGTCTACCCCTGCGAACCAGGAGAGTCCAGCCACAAAGGCGAGAAATCATTGCTCCGCCGCACCCTGGCCTATAAGGTGCGTCCACTCATGGCGGGGATGAGGCAGATTGTTCTGATGTCGGTGATCCTCGCCGGCCTCTTGTCGTGCGCGGCGCCGAGCTCGGCCCAAGGACGACGCGTCGAACTCCGCTTTCAGGGAGGTGCGGACGTGGGCGTTCCGATCTTCCTCGACGTCGATCGCAGTATCGTTCGGCCGGGCGCAAGCATCAACGGCTGGGGCGGGTTCGACATCGGCTGGGTGGTGTTCGATGTGGGCCTCGGACTGATGTTCAACGTCATCTCCACCGACGACATCATTGAATCCATCGCGCTGAACCTCGGCGACCAACCTCTGATCCGGTGGCACTTTTCGCCCGGCGTTCGGTTTCAAGTCCCAACCATTGACCGCGTACTTCCGTACATCGGGGCGGCGTTTGACGCGAACCTTTGGCAGTTCGAAGCATTGGGGACCACCTGCGGGTGGTACTACTGTCGCTCGGACAGCAGGTTCCGCTTCGCACCCGGGTTCACGGCTCGCTCGGGCGTCGGCGTTCGAATCAAGGGTCCTTGGTTCATCGACGTGGGGATGAAGTACTCGATGTCAGCAGAGGGGAACTTCTTCGAGCGCACGCAATGGTGGGTCGAGCCGTACATCGGAGTCTTATTCCGAGGCGACAGCGGGCGGCTCAGCGACGTCGGCTACTGAAGGTCGTCCGCAAGCTCGAGCATGGAGGCACGCACCGACTGACTCCTACGGAGCGACCGTTCGATCTGGTCCGCCGCACGGGCTACGGCGTGAAGGTGAAGCGGAACGTCCTCCCGCCGGATCCCGTCGAGCAAGACCGTATGCCGAACCACGTAGACATCGCCGTCAAGACACAAAGCGCCCACCGCAAGATTGAACCCGTGCTCGAGGGCATCTTTCGCGTCCATGCGGTCGGCGCGGCAGCACGCCGAAGAGAAGTCGACCCAAATGCGACCCATGGCTTCGTAGTGCGACGCGATGACGGCTTGGAGCCGCCCCCCCGGGTACTTGAAGACGACTTTGAAACTGTAGTCCCGCTCTTCGGCGAGCTTGAAGCTCGAACGCGCGAAATCCTTGAGCTCCGACCAGGTCGCCATCGAGTGTTCGTCATAGCATAGGACGCGCAAAAAACCTCTCGAACGCGTACCCGGAGCGCGTACACTGGGCGGATGTTCGAGCGGCTCACATCCAAAGATTGGCGCGCCGCTGTCGCCGAAGAACTCATGGCGGGCCCGCGCGCGCTTCGTGGCACCGCACCTTGGTTGTGGCGAACGCGTCGAGGCAAGGTGTCTACGGTGCTCGACGCGGCCATGCGCAACGCCGTCGAAGCCCCTCACGACCTCGCGTTCGAGATGGACGACGAACGACTCACTTGGTCCGACCTCGATGCGACAACTTCTCGTGTCGCCCACGTGTTGGCGGACGCCGGCGTACGACCAGGGGATGTCGTCGCACTGATCGCCGACAACTCGCCCTTTTATGTCGCCGCGGTTCTTGGAATCACGCGGGTGGGCGCGATAGGTGCACTGGTCAACACGAACCTCACGGGAAGGCCTCTGTCTCATGCGGTCGAGGTTTCCAACGCCAAGGTCGCGCTCGTAAGCCAGTCACTCGCACCAGCGCTGCACGCGTGCGAGGACACCTGCGAGCGGCTCGCCGCGGTGATCGTCTTGGACGAAAGCCCCTACGCTGGGGTCATCGGCGACGCGCCGAGCACGCCGTACGAACCCGCCAGCGTCAACATCGACGACGACTTCGTCTACATCTACACCTCGGGAACCACCGGGCTTCCCAAGCCGTGCCGTATGTCCCATGAACGAACGATATTCGCGGGAGCCGGGTTCGGACCGTTGATGTTTGGCTACCAGCCCGGAGACAAGCTCTACTGCGTGCTGCCTCTCTATCACAGCAGCGGCCTCTTGCTCGGGGCCATGACGAGTATCCTCTCGCGAATCCCCACCGCGATCCGCCGGTCGTTCAGCGCGAGCGCATTTTGGGATGATGTGCACCGCTACAACGCGACCGCGTTCCTCTACATCGGTGAGCTATGCCGGTATTTGGTCAACTCTCCATCCCAACCCAAAGAACGAAACAACCCGCTCCGCGTCGCCGCGGGCAATGGGCTTCGGCCCGATGTGTGGCCGGAGTTCAAACGCAGGTTTGGGATCGACAAGGTTCGTGAGTTCTATGGCGCCACCGAGGCCCCCGGCTTCATCGCCAACCTGAGCGGTCGGGAGGGTTCGGTCGGCCGCGTGCCGATGGGTGGGCTCGGCGGGATGTACCGGCTGGTTCGATACGACATCGACGCGGACGCCCACATTCGCGACCGCAAAGGCTTTTGCATCCCCTGCCAAGCCAACGAACCGGGCGAGCTTCTGATTCGCATCACCACCGTGTCCGACGGATTGGCGTACCGGGGCTACACCGACGCGGCCGCCACCGACAAGAAGGTCATGCGGAACGTCTTCAAGAAAGGCGACGAGTACTTCCGTTCGGGCGATCTCCTCCGTTGCGACTCGGAGGGTTTCTACTACTTCGTCGACCGCATCGGAGACACGTTTCGGTGGAAGGGTGAGAACGTCTCGACGGCAGAAGTGGCCGACGTCATTGGCCAGAGCCAAAGCGTCGCCGAGGCGACGGTCACCGGCATTCAGATTCCGAACATGGAAGGGCAGGCAGGGCTCGCGGCCATCGTCCCCATCGGCGACTTCGACCCGGCCGCCTTTGGCAAGGTGGCTTCTGAGCTCCCGACCTACGCGCAGCCTCGCTTTGTGCGCGTCATGAGAGATCTCGCAAAGACCGGCACCTTCAAGATTCAGAAGACGACCCTGCGTGCCGAAGGAGTGGACCCGAGCACTGTCGACGACGGCCTCTACGTCAGAACCGACAGCGGCTACCAACGCCTTACCCCAGAGCGGTGGGCTGACGTCCAAAACGGACGACTGAAACTGTAACCATCAAGCCGGAGCAACCCCTCATGTCGGTCATGACCGCAGACGAGATCCACGAGTTCATGGACAAAGTGTTTCCGCGGAACATCCCGAGCCAGATCGAGGCGATTGACGACCACTATCTTCGCGTGCGGGTGCCGACCAAAGAACGCTACCTCCGGCCAGGAGGCACCATCTCAGGTCCCACACTGATGGCCGTGGCCGACAGTGCCATGTACTTCCTGGTCCTTTCCATGATCGGCCCAGTCGCCCTCGCACTCACGACGAACCTCAACATGAACTTCCTTCGGGCGCCCAAGCTCGGCGACCTCATCGCGGAAGCCAAGATGCTGAAACTCGGCCGCCGGCTCGCGGTCGGGGAGGTCTCGATCTACTCGGATGGAAGCCCAGACGTGGTCGCACACGCGACGGTGACGTATTCGATTCCGCCTGACGGGATCAAGGGGCCTTCAGCGCCTTCTCGATGATCGCGAGGTCCTCCGGGGCGTAGTCGAGCCCAAGAGCGGCTTCGTGGGCCGAGTCGGTCATCTTGTTCCAAGTCTTTTGGACGATGGGTATAAGCTTCTCTTCCATATGCTGCTTCGCGAAGTCGTGAAAGTAATAGCGGAGGAACACGAGGCAGATGACGTCTTCGAGTAGCTGAACGTCTGGATCCGTCTTCAGCCCCCGCTTTCGGAGAAGCGTCTTGACCCGTTCGATC
>JBCCEK010000126.1:0-13352 GCA_039030295.1 Myxococcota bacterium
CCGGCTCGCTGCGCTCGGGCTTGTCTTCGAAGTGGGATCGGCTGCTCGGCGCGACCAAGTGCGAGCGAAGGCGAGCCGCTAGCAAGGTCTGCGCCCGTTGACGGGGAGGGCGTGAGCGCGAGCGGAGCGAGCCGGCCCGCGAGCGGGCCGCCAAGGCAGAGCCGAAGGCGACTGCCGCGGAGGGAGGATTACGTGGTGGGGGTGGGTGGGTTGGATATAACTAAACCAAACCACGTCGCCCGCTACAGCAACCCCCCGAAGCCTTCCCGCGCACGACCCCAACGACCCCACAGCCCACCAAGCGCAAGACGCCCGCACCCTCACCGCTTCTTCCGGCACTCAGCACAAACCCCGTACAGCTCGAGCTTGTGGCTCACTAGCTCGAAGTCGTATCGGCGAGCCACCTTCTTTTGGAGTTCTTCGATCTTCATGTCTTCGAACTCGATGATCTTCTCGCATTGGGGACAGATGAGGTGATCGTGGTGTTCGTCTTCCCAGGCGACTTCGTAGCGGGAGACGCCGTCGCCGAAGTGGCGTTCGTTGGCTAGGCCGGACTCCTTGAGGAGCTTCAGGGTTCGGTAGACGGTGGCGTAGCCGATTTTGGGTTCGATGCGGCGGACTCGCTCGAGCAGGTCTTCGATCGACAGGTGGCCGTGGCTTGCGAAGAACTCCTCGGTGACGACCCGTCGCTGACCGGTAGACCGAAGCCCGTGGTGCGTCATGTACTCGTTCAGCCGGGATCTCAGCTGTTCTAGGTCTTGTTCCCCGTGTGTGCCCATGCCCGCTTTACCCGGAACCTTCCTAAGGTAACATCCGCGCGTTGTCCATCTCTAGCGAAAACCACGCATCCGATCCCCCCCGTTTCGGTTGGTTTGCGCGCATTGCACCGCTGCTCGTGTGCGGCATTCTCGCAGCGCTGTGGCTGCGCGATACGCCCGATCCTGCGATCGGCTTGTCGCTGAGCGCGCCGAGCGTGGTTGCGTCTGGCTCGAAGGTGGGACTGCGAGCTTGGCAACTCACCGAGGAGGGGATCGTCGCCCCACCCACGTCCATCGAGGTGCGGGACAGTGAAGGGAACGTGGTGTCGATGTCGTCGCTCACGGCGTCGCTCGCCGAGGGGGCGGAGGGGGAGGTCACGCTCCCTGAGGGTCTTCGAGGCGTGGTGCTGTTGACGGCCCGGTCGACGATCGAGGGTGAGGCGATCGGCGTCAGTTACGGTGTGTCGCTCGAGACCGAAGACGCGTTTGCATCGGCGAAGCCCGGGCGCGAGGTCAGCCCGTTCCATGTCTACGAGCTCGGACCGCTTCGCACCATGAACCGACGCCGCGCACCCTTGGAGCTCGATCCGCGCATCGAAGAGGGGGCGTGCGTTCCTGAGCTCGCATGCTGGCTCTCGGTATGGGTCGGTAAGAAGAAGGCGCGGGTTCGCGTCCGCCCGATCACCGGCGTGCGAGTCGAGCAGGACGAGGTCGGTCCGCGCTCTGGGTTTCTTCGGTTCCCCATCGTGGTCGTGGGTCATGAAGCACGGGTCGAGGTGGAGGCGCTCGGGCCAGATGGTGAGGTCGTCGCCGCGCGCGAAGTGCGCCTCCCCGTGGTGCCCGGCGGAACCAGCGTGCGGGCGCATGTGCGCGGCCGACGCGTTCGGCTGAGCTGGGAAAGCCTCGGTGGGCGACGACCCGTTCTCGTCGACGCGTACCGTGGCAATCGGTGGACGTACGCGCTTTCGGTGACTCCCGAACAGCCATGGCTTCCAGTGCAGCTCGACAAAGGGGTCTGGCGCTTGCAAGTGCGTGAAGGTCTGTTCTCCGCGAACACGGCCGGGGTCGTTCACGTGGTCGTCGCCGACAGCGCCGCAGAGGCAGCCCAACTGGCAGCGCGCGCGGTCCTCGCCGACGCCTCCCGCGACGGGCTCGATCCGCTGGCCGATGCGGTCATCGAGGGACGCGTGTCGGCCGAGCATGCGCAGGACGCGGTTCTCGCTCTCTTCGGGCCACAGAACTTCGGTGTGCTTTCGCTCTCTGGAGTCGTGTCCCGCTTCGAGCTCGAACCGAAGCGGACGCGTCAGATTCTGATGCAGTGGATTGCCGCCGCGCTGATCGTCTTCATCGGGCTGCTGGTGAGCCTCTTCCTCTTCAGGATGGAGCTCAGGGCACAATCGCGCGCGCGAGTGATCCTAGAAGGGGTGGGGGAGCCGCTCGATCCGCTGCCGGGCGGAGCGCCCGTCGAGAGGTGGTTGTGGGCCTTCGTGCTCCTCATCTTCGTACTGATTGCGGTCCTGGCGCTCTCGAAAGGGTGGTTCTGACCCTAGTTTGCGCTGGTCCTCCCGCCGACCTAGATTGCAGCCGTGTTCAGTTCGGTCATCAAGAAAGTCCTCGGCACGAAGCACCAGCGCGAAGTGAAGCGCATGCAGCCCATGGTGGCGGCTGTCGGGGCGCTCGAGGCCGAGATGAAGGCGCTTTCCGACGACGAGCTTCGTGCGAAAACCGCCGAGTTCCGGCAGCAGATCGACAACGGAGCCTCGCTCGACGACCTGTTGGTGCCGGCTTTCGCCACCGTTCGCGAGGCGAGCCGCCGCGTCCTCGGGATGCGCCACTACGACGTCCAGCTGGTGGGCGGGATCGTCCTTCACCAGGGCAAGATTGCCGAGATGAAGACCGGGGAGGGCAAGACCCTGGTCGCGACGCTGCCCTGCTACCTCAACGGGCTCGAAGGCAAGGGCGTGCACGTCGTGACCGTCAACGACTACCTCGCTCGTCGTGACGCGGAGTGGATGGGGCGGCTCTACGGCTTCCTTGGACTCGACACCGGCGTGGTCATCCCGGGACAGCCGAACGCACAAAAGAAGCGCGCCTACAACTGCGACATCACATACGGCCAGAACAACGAGTTCGGCTTCGACTACATGCGCGACAACATGAAGTTCAGCATCTACGACTACGTGCAGCGTGATCTGAACTACGCGATCGTCGATGAGGTCGACTCGATCTTGATCGACGAGGCTCGCACGCCGTTGATCATCAGCGGCCCCGGCGAAACCGCGAGCGACAAGTACCAGCAGATCAACGAGATCATCCCGCGCCTGCGCAAGGACGAACACTACGACCTCGACGAGAAGAATCGCAGCGTCACCCTTACCGAGGATGGCATGGAGCGGTCTCAAGAACTGCTCGGCGGTCGTGGGTTGCTCGGCGGGACTGGAGACAACCTCTACGATCCGGTCAACCTAGAGACGCTCCATATTCTGCAGCAATGCCTCCGGGCGCACGCGCTCTACCACCGTGACCAACACTACATGGTGAGCGAAGACGGCAAGGTCATGATCATCGACGAGTTCACCGGTCGCGTGCTGGCCGGGCGGCGTTGGTCTGACGGCCTCCACCAGGCGGTGGAAGCCAAGGAACGGGTGTCCATCCAGAGCGAGAACCTGACGCTTGCAACGATCTCGTTCCAGAACCTGTTTCGTCTGTACCGCAAGCTCTCGGGCATGACTGGAACGGCGGATACCGAGGCCACCGAGTTCCACAACATCTACGAGCTCGACGTGGTGGTGATTCCGACGAACAAGCCGATCGCACGCGTCGATAGCGAGGACTTGATCTACAAGACCGAGCGAGAGAAGTTCAAGGCGCTCTGCCACGAGATCGAAGAGTCCCACCACCAGGGCCAGCCGGTGTTGGTGGGCACGACCAGCGTCGAGAAGTCAGATGCGGTGTCGCACTTCCTGAACCGACAGGGTGTCCCCCACAATGTGCTCAACGCCAAGCAGCACGAGCGTGAGGCCTACGTCGTCGCGCAAGCGGGTACGCCAGGCGCAGTGACCGTGGCCACCAACATGGCGGGCCGCGGCACCGATATCGTCCTTGGCGGCAATCCCGAGATGCTGGCGCGGATCGAAGTGCTCGAGAACGCATCCGAAGACGTCTTGTCTGATCCCGAGCGTCGCGAAGCCGCGATCGAGAAAGCAACCGAACACTTCGTCGCAAAGTGCAAGGAAGACGCCAAGCGGGTCAAAGAGGCCGGCGGCCTTCGTATCGTCGGGACCGAGCGCCACGAGTCGCGCCGGATCGACAACCAGCTTCGAGGCCGCTCGGGGCGTCAGGGCGATGCGGGTGCGTCTCGGTTCTTCCTGTCGCTCGAAGACGACCTCATGCGTATCTTCGCAGGCGAGCGCGTTCAAACAATGATGGACCGGCTCGGGATGGAAGAAGATGTTCCGATCGAGCACCGTTGGGTGACGCGCGCGGTCGAGAACGCGCAGAAGAAGGTCGAAGAACGCAACTTCGACATTCGAAAGCACCTGCTCGAGTACGACGACGTCATGAATCAGCAGCGCAAGAGCATGTACGCGCTGCGAAAACAGGTCCTCCGCGGCGAGTACCGAAGCGTGCCATCGGACGAAGAGCGAAAAGCGGGGATCGAACCCGAATCTCTCGTGGACTCGGTCGACGAAGCGCTCCTTTCTCGGGTCGACAAGACCATCGAGAACATGGTGAAGTTCCACGCCTATCCTCCTCCAGAAGGAGGGTTCACCGAAGAAGAGATGCCGGCGCATCGCAAGCGTGCGCTCGAGGCCGATCTTGCTTCGCTCGAAGAGGTCCGTGTCAAGGCGCTCGAGCGCGACGTGTACTTGTGGTTTGGATGTGTCGTTCCCCTCGACGAGTATCGGACCGATCCTTCAGGCGCCTACGCTCGACTCCGAGACGCCGTCGGGATGTCTCTCACTGAGCAGAAGGAGCGATTGCTCGACTTGGTGGACGAGATCGTCGTCACGATGGCCGACCACGCGTGTCCGCCGGGCAAGCACTACGAAGATTGGGACCTGCCGGCGCTCGAGGCTGCTTACAAAGAACAGTTCGCTTTGCCTGCGACCGGGATCGTCGAGATTGCCGATCGCGAGGAGCTCCTCAAGAAGCTCTACGGCGATGCTTCGGCCGTGCTCGACCGAAAAGAGCAGGAGTTCGGGACCGAGAACTTCTTTCGCCTCTTCCGAGACCTCTACCTCCAAGAGATCGACAAGCAGTGGATGGATCACTTGCAGGCCATGGATCACCTTCGCGACGGCATTGGCCTACGGGGGTACGGCCAGCGTGACCCGAAGAAAGAGTACAAGCGCGAGGGCTTCGACATGTACCTTGAGATGGTGCAGAGCGTGAAGTCGTCGGTCGCGATCGGCATGTTTACGGTGGAGCGTGCGCGCGAAGAAGACTTGCAGCGGCTTGAGGAGCAGCGGCGGCAGGCGACGGAGAAGCGCCAGCGAGGAATTCGGGCAAGCCACTCCGGTGACGACCGGGCAGGCGCCGAGCCCGGACAGGGCGCTTCGGGGCCGAGTCGGCGCGCGCGTCGGGCGGCCGCGCGGCGAGATCGGCGCGCAGGCGGGGGAGGTGCCGCGGCCGCGCCGCCGCAGCGAGCGCAGGGGCCGGCCCCGACCGTCAAGCGGGAGCACCCAAAGCTCGGTCGCAACGATCCCTGCTATTGCGGTAGCGGCAAGAAATACAAGAACTGCCACTACCGGCAAGACCAGGCTTCGGCCTCGCCGCAGTAAGCCGGGTTTGCTAAGGAGTCGCGATGACGCGACCGACCAAGGGATTTCGGTACTCCGGCGTGGCGGCGGGCATCAAATCAGCCGGGGCGCTCGACCTCGGACTCATTGCGGCCGACGCGCCGGTCCCCGCTGCCGGTGTCTTCACCCGCAATCTCGTTCGCGCCGCTCCGGTCGTGCTCAGCGAGCGGCGCCTCAGAGGCGGAGCCGCGCAAGCGATCCTCGTCAACAGCGGAAACGCCAACGCCTGTACGGGCCGGGCTGGCCATGAGGTCGCCATCGCGAGTACCCGGGCTGTCGCTAAGCGCCTTGGGGTCGCTGCCAAGCTGGTCCTGCCGGCATCTACGGGAGTGATCGGGGTTCCGATCGCCCACGGTCAGATCGAGGCTGCAGTGCCGAAGCTGGTCGATGCTCTGAGTGCACGGGACACATCGACCTTCGCCAACGCGATCCTCACCACGGACCGAGGCCCGAAGGAGGCGGGCGCGACACTCGTCGTCGGGTCGACTCGGTGCCGCATTCTGGGTGTCGCCAAGGGTGCCGGAATGATCCATCCGAACATGGCGACCACCTTGGCCTTCGTGACGACCGATGCGGCCGTCGGCCACCGCGCGCTTCTATCTCACCTTTCGCGCGCAGCAGAACGAACGTTCAACCGTGCGACCGTCGATGGCGACACCAGCACGAACGATTCGATCTACGCGCTGGCGTCGGGGGCTTCGGCGAGCCGGTCGGTTTCTTCGCGAGGGGCCGATGCGGATAAGTTTGGGTCGGCCCTGACGGATGTGCTCGAGTCGCTGGTCAAGATGATCGTCGCCGACGGAGAAGGCGCCGAGCACCTCGTCCGGATAACGGTCCAGGGCACCCGCACGCACGACGATGCCGTACAGATTGCGCGCACCGTTGGCGGCTCGCAGTTGGTCAAGACTGCGATTCACGGCGCCGATCCCAACTGGGGCCGAATCCTTGCGGCCGCGGGCCGAGCGGGGGTACGTCTCAATCCTGATCACGTGTCGATCTCAATTGGTTCGGTCGGAATTTTCGACCATGGCCGGCCCACGATGCCCCCCAAGACCGAAGCCAAGGCCGCGCGTGTCATGCGACGCCCCGAGTACGAGATCACTGTCGAGGTTGGTAAGGGTCGGGGCCTTGGTCATTACTGGACCTGCGACCTCGGTCACGAGTACGTTCGGATCAACGCCGACTACCGGACGTGATCCGACATGACACACCGACTCATTCTCATCGGGCTCGTATGGCTCGCGCTCTTCTCGACGGTTTCGGCCGACAAGAACAAAGGCACTGCGCCTCCAGCCGCTGAGGCCGCGCCGGCGCCAAAGCCGAAGACGACCTGTCGCAAAGATCAGCGGTTGGTCGTCGTCGCGCAGGAGCTTGCCGAGCTCCAGTACATTCCGCCTTCACCCGAGCTGATTCGCGTGGCACGCCATCACGGCGTCGACGCCAACCCCGTGTACGCGAAGTTCGGCGTGGTCGACGAAGTTTCCGGGTTCAAGAAATGGCTCGAGGACCTGGACGAGACCGCGGACGCGCCCTTGATCTGCGGCCGAGCGCGGGCGGGAGATCGCGTGGTGCTCGTCGCCGCCGTTCGTGCGGGGAGTCTGACCGTTCGAGATCAGCGGAGCCTCCACGCCGAGGTCATCGAGGACTTCCGAGACCCATATCTGGTCGTGCGCGATGCGCGTGGTGTCTCGCGAAGGATCGCCGTCGAGGGAGAGGGCTTCGGGTCGACCGTGAGCCTCCCCCTCGAATGGAGTCGGCCCCTCTTTGTTCAGCTGGTCGCTACTGGGCCCACCGGCCCGCGACCGGTCGCGGAGCGATGGGTCGGCAAGATGCCTGAGCGCGAGCCAACACGTCGCGGCTCTCAGTCTCCTGAAGCCTGGCTTACCCAGCTTCGGCGCGCTGCCGGCTCGGGGTCACTTCGCTCGAACCGACTCCTGAGCCAGGAGGCAACGAGCCATGCCGAGTCGGTATGCGACTCAGGCAGACTCGGCCACGAGGTCGACCCCTGGGGCGACCCCGAAGCGCGGTTGCTCAAGCGCGGCATCGAAGCGCGGGTGGTGGGCGAAGCCGTCGCGCGTGCGCAAAGCATGCGGGACGCCCTGCACGCGATCGAAGACAGCCCGAGTCATCGTCTCACGGTGATCGACCCGCGATTCACGGATGCGGGGTACGGGAAGGCCAAGGACGACAAAGGACGCACGTGCGCTGTCGTCTTGTTGGCGGCTTGGCCTCGAAAGGTCCCCTGATTCAGGCGGCCGTCTGCCGCGGCCGTCGGTTGGTGGCGTTGTAAGCGACTACCAAGACCTGTGCGAGCGCCACCCCGGCGATGGTCGTTCCGGCGATTCCCGCAATGACTGCAGCGACCGCGGTGCCCGGTAGGTCAGCACCGACTCCTGTCGCAGGCCAGCGCTGAATCGCGAGCAGGAGGCCGATGTGCGTCGCGTAGAGAAGCAGCAGAGCGTACGCCCACCAGTGAGCGCCCGCGCGCGTCGTGCTGTCCATGAACGCCATGAGCGCGAGCAGTGCGAGCAGTCCGAACGCCACGTGCGTTGAGGCTGGCGCCCATGACTGCCAGTGGCCGTCGAGGCGGATCAGACTCTCGTGCCCGCCAGACATGAAGAACCAAGTCCCAAGGATCACCACGCCGGCACTCACCGCGACACGCGCAAGCCTCGCTCCGCGGTAGTAAGCGCGAAATAGGAGGCTTCCGCTGAGAAGGATCGTCGCGGCAGCCAAGAGAATGCTATCTGGCGCAATGCCGTGAACGGCTTGTTGCCAAAGCGCGACGCCCGTGGCGACCGCGCCGACGAGAAAGAGAGAGGTGGCTCTCCCGGCATAGGACATCGGCGTAAGCCCGATCGTCAGCATGCTGATCAGGAAAGCGAGCGCGACGAGGGTCAGCGGGTGGGCACCGCCGCTCCACAAGGCCGCAACGATGCCGGCCGTGCTGAGCCCCACCGCGACGCGCCGAAGGGTGGTTTCTCCGGGTGCGCGAGGGCGCATGCGTTCGCGCAGGAGGTCCGACGCAAGGATCGGCGGCGCGGGGGGCACCAAGACTTCAGGTACACTGGCGTCTCCATCCGCGCTGCCCTTGGCTGCGGGCTCGCGACCGGCGTCCGAGGCCCGAAACGATTGTCGTTCGGTCGTGTCGACTGCCTCCACCTTCTTGCGATGCAGGGGCAGTACCGGCGCGGGCTCGCTCGGCTCGCGTTCCCGAATCGTCGTCTGAGTGAGGCTGGTCGTATCCGGGTGACGATCTGTCACATCACGATCGGGCGGTGCGTCTGAAAGAGCGACCACGGCCGCTGCCTGTGCCGCCACGTGGCCCCCGGCCTTGGTCACGACTTTGGGAGCTTCGAACGTGGCGCTCGGCGGTTCGGGAGATTCGTGCACGCCGCTTGCTCGCGCCTCACGCGCGATCGGCACGACCGGCTTCCCTCCGGGCACGGGTTCGCCGCACGTTCCGCAAAAAGCGTCCGTTCGGAGCACGTCCCCATCACAGCTATGGCACTTCGGCATCGCGTTTCCAGCCAGGCTACGCCACGATCATACGCGGCGGGGCGGGGCGACTTCAACCTGTGCAGTAGGTCGATGTGTGCCGCCCGGCGGGCCGCATCACCGTAACCAGACGGCAACAATCTGGCCCGACCCATGACAGAAATGTCCTACCGGCTCCGCATGCCCAGGCAAAAAACCCAGCGTTTTCGCGCTCTGCCAAGTTGGCACCGCGATTGCATTGGTATCAGCCACTTGCTTAAGACCCACGCCGCGCACTTTCCAGCTTGCCCGGCATCCGCGCGGCGTTGGGTCGTCCTTATTTACAAGTTTGGCTTGCCCTTAACTTTTTGAGTGTAGCACGTTTCTTGAGTTGGGAATGGGTCACCGTACGGTGGCCCATTGTTCTTTAAACGGCCGAGTTTACTCGGATAGTCCCGCGAAGGCCGAAATCGGGCCCCAAAAAGAGAGCGGCCCGCCGACGAAGGGCGAGCCGCTGGTGTAGGACGATGGACTGGTGGAAGAGGAGAGACCCGGGAAGGTCGTGTAGCCGGCCGAGAAGCGCTATTGCATCGCGTCTTGGAGGGCGTCCTTCGTCCAAAGCTTTTCTTTTTTGAGCTGATGGAGCTCGAGTTCCTCGCCTGGGGTGAGGCTTCTGCGCCCGTCTAGGTCCGCAACCCGCTCCGCGAGCTGTGCGTGCTTCTTTTCGAGGTGCGAGACGGTTTGTTCCGCGGGAAGGGTTCGAGCCTGGTGCTTGGACATATCACCTCCGGGGGCGCTGGGTGGTTCACAAGCTAAACCAAGGCGGGCACGCGTTTATGCCCTGCATTCATCCTAAGGATCTGAGCAGTAATGATCAATCCCACTTTAGGGGGATTTGTGGCCAAAGGTCGCCGGCTTGTGCCGGTGTGCTCGCGTTGAATACTGGCGCTCGAAGTGCGTTCCATCGATCAAGTCATGAAGCGATTGGCGACAATAACCCTGGTGTTCCTTGGACTTGCGGCTGTGCCCTACGCTCACGCCGACGCGCCCAGGGCGCTCGATGCGACCGGCGTCGTGCGGCTCGTTCAGTCGTTCTATGAGCAGACGAAGACCCTAGAGGCCAACTTCAATCAGACTCGATACACCCGACTCTACGATCGGTACGATCGCGCCCAGGGGAAGGTCGTCTTCAAGAAACCCGGGAAGATGCGTTGGGACTATGAGCGCCCAAACGGGCAGGTGTTCGTGACGCAAGGCGACCGACTGCTGATCTACCAGCCCCCAGAACCCGGCGAGAAGAACGGCCAGCTCATCGAACGAGCCCTCGAACAGGATCAGCTGCCGTCGGCGTTCTCGTTTCTGACAGGTTCGGGGAGCCTCGAAAAGGACTTCGACGTTCGGTTACTCGAGCACGACGATGCCAGGTTTCAGGATGGGTACGTCCTTCAGCTCGTCCCGCGCAAGCCGAGCCCGAGCTACGAGCAACTCGTGTTTTACGTTCGCGCGCTCGAGTCTGGCGGCAAGCAAGCCGGCGTCGTGCAACGCGTGTTGATCATCGACGCCGAGGGGAATCGCAACCGGTTCGATTTCTCGAAGATCAAATTCAATCGTGACGTGCCCGACAAACGGTTTAACTTCCGCGCACCCAAAGGCACGCATCGGGTCTCGCCGTAACCACTCGGTGTAGCGCGAGCTATTCGACCGTGACTGTCTTCGCAAGGTTGCGCGGCTGGTCGACGTCCGTGCCTTTGTGGTCGGCCACACAGTACGCGTAGAGTTGAAGCGGTACGACCGAGAGGAACGGGGTCAGGAGTTCGTGACATGGCGCGATCTCGAGCGCGGCATCTGCCAAGGACTGAGCCTGCGTGTCGCCTTCTTCCGTCACCGCGATGATCTTGGCCTCTCGGGCTTTCGCTTCCTGGAGGTTGCTGAGGACGCGGTCGTAGTGACGGTCCCGGGGGAGCAGGACCACCACGGGAACGTGTGCGTCGAGGAGGGCGATTGGCCCGTGTTTCATCTCCCCGGCCGCGTACCCTTCGGCATGGACGTAGGAGATTTCCTTGAGCTTGAGCGCCCCTTCGAGCGCCATTGGGAAGCTCAAGCCGCGTCCAAGGAACAGCACGTCTTGAGCCTCCGCGAACGTTCGGACCATCTTGGTCACCGCGTCATGGGTGGGTTGGAGGCGTTCCTCGATGAGGTGTGGGATCCTGGCGAGCCCCTCGACGAGTTCGCTCGCAAGCTCGGCGCTGATCGCGTTCCGACGCCGCGCCAACCAGATGCTGAACATCAGCAGATTCGCGAGTTGCGTCATGAAGCACTTCGTCGACGCCACCCCGATTTCGGGACCAGCATGCGTGTAGAAACTCGCGTCGGCCATTCTCGGAATGGCGCTCCCGATCACGTTGGCGACTGCGAGAACCTTGGCCCCTCGCTCCTTGGCCTCTCGTGCCGCCATCAACGTGTCGATCGTCTCGCCGGACTGGCTCACTGCAATCACGAGGTCGCCCTCGCCAATCACGGCGTCTCTACCCCGAAACTCACTCGCGAGTTCGGTGATGGCGGGTACGCCGGCCAACTCCTCGATCCAGTACCGGCCCGCCACCGTGGCATGGTGGCTCGTGCCACAAGCGAGCAGAACGACCCGGCGGATAGCGCGGGCATCGTCTTCGGAGAGGCCGACCTCGAGTGAGCTCACATCGGCGTGTTCGCGATCCAGCCTGCCGCGGAAGGTGTCCTCGAGCGCCCTGGGCTGCTCGAAGATCTCCTTCAGCATGAAGTGCTTGTAGCCGGCCTTCTCGGCCATCACCGGGGACCACGAGATCTTCTGCGTCGGGCGTTCGACCGGGGCGCCATCGAGGGTCGACATCGTGAGCCCCGAAGGTTCGAGAACCGCGATCTCGTCGTCTTCCAAGAACACCATCTCGTCGGTGTACGGGAGGAGGGCGGGGATGTCGCTCGCGCAAAACGCGGCGCCCTCGGAGACCCCGAGGACCAACGGCGAGGCGTTCTTGGCGACGACGATGCGATCCGGCTCTTCGGACGAGAGCACCGCAATCGCGAACGCACCTTCGACGTGTGCCAACGCGCGTCGCACGCTCGTGGTCACGTCGTGGCCGGCGCGCACCTCTCGGTGAATCAGATGGGAGACGATCTCGGTGTCGGTGTCGCTGCTCATCGAGAAGCCGTCCGCTTCGAGTTCGTGACGAAGATCGAGGTGGTTCTCGATGATGCCGTTGTGGACGACCGCGATTGGCCCCGCGACGTGAGGGTGAGCGTTGATCTCCGAAGGCCGCCCGTGGGTTGCCCACCGGGTGTGGCCGACGCCGACGGTGCCCTCGAGCGGGCACTCGGACAGTCGCTTTTCGAGGTTCCGGAGCTTCCCGACTGCGCGGGTGAGTTCGATCCCCTGGGCGCCGTGAATCGCGACGCCCGCGGAGTCGTAGCCTCGGTACTCGAGCCTCCGAAGCCCGTCGATCAGGATTGGCGCGACTTGCTCTTCACCCACATAGCCAACGATTCCGCACATATTGGGAATCTAGTGGATGGATGTGGCCGGCGCACCTTTGGGGTCCGCTTTGGGCGAAGCGCCCTTCGGACTGAACCTGGCCTTCACTTCACCGTCGGGCGACACCACCGTCACCGGTCCGAACTCGCGAAGGGACTCGGCGAAGTCGGCGGCCTGGCCTACTACCACCACCAGCGCCTCGTCGGGCCGGATCGTTTCGCGCGCGGCATAGAGCGCTTCGGAACCGCTCGTTGCCCGAATCGCCTTTCGGTACCGATCCCAGTAGTCGTCCGGCAACTTGAAGGTTCGCAACTCGACGACGAGGTCGGCGAGCTTGCCCGGGGTGTCGACCCGAAGCGGGAACGAGTCGCTCAGGTATCGCTTCGCGTTGGCGAGCTCCTCGGGTGGCGGCTGCTCCTGGACGATGTCGTTGAGGTGTTGGAAGAAGGCGCCGATCGCTTCTTTGGTGACGTTGGTGCGCACCGAAGCGTATGCGATGAACGGTGCCTTTTCGACCCGCTCGCCGATCGTGCTGTAGGCGCCGTACGTGAGGCTTCGCTTCTCCCGTAGGTCCATGAACAGACGAGACGCGGCGGACCCTCCAAGGACCTGGTTCGCGACCATCAGCGGGATCCAAACGCGATTGGCGCGCGCGATGGCGATGTTGCCGATGTAGATCACGGACTGAACCGAACCCGGGCGATCGACGACGAGGATCTCGCGCGCGTCACGTTCGGGCATGTCGGCGTATGCAGGGACATGCTGCTTGCCCGGTCGCCACTTGCCAAAGTCCTTTTTGGCGGCTTCGAC
>JBCCEK010000127.1:0-13344 GCA_039030295.1 Myxococcota bacterium
ACCGCTGGCGAGCACCATGAGCTCCGGGAGATCGTCGACGACCTTTCGGTGCGCTACTTCGGCCATCCTGCCGACGTCAAGATCACCTGGGGCAAGCGGGTCCAACCCAAGCGGACCCAACGTTCACTCCAGCTGGGCACCTACCTCCCGGACGAGAAGCTAATTCGGATTCACCCCGTGCTCGACCAAGCTTGGGTGCCTCGGTTTTTCGTCGAGGCGGTCGTCTTTCACGAGCTCCTGCATCACGACATGCCCGCGGTCGTGCAAAACGGCAGGCGGCACTACCACACGCGCGCGTTCAAGCGTCGCGAGCGTACCTTCGAACACTACGGCGCAGCCCAGCGTTGGGAGAAGGAGAACCTGTGGCGTCTTCTTCGTGGCAAGTAACCAGACGGATCTGAAGCATGGCGCGACGTCGAAGAATCCGGTCCTCGATCTCCGTTCCCATCACCTTGGGCGCCGTCACCGTCCTGCTGAGTGTTGCGCTGCTGGTCGGCTGGTCTTTCCTGCTCGCGACCCGCATTGCCAACTCCGCTGACATCGCTGGTGACGTCTGGCTCCTCGTGCTCGGCGCGCTGTCGTTCGTGCTGATCATCGTGGTCCTGGTGTTGTTCGTGATTTCTCTCGCGCGCGGGATCATCGAAGTGCGGAAGCAAGACAGTTTCATCGATTCCGTCACCCACGAGCTCAAGAGCCCCCTGGCCTCGATTCAACTATGCCTCGAGACCCTAGGTCGAGAAGGGCTTGCTCCAAACGACGAAGAGCATCTGCGCACCATGATGCTCGACGACGTCGATCGGCTTCGTTCGTTCATCGACGACGTCCTCGAGGCGAACCGGCTTTCCTACGCGCGCCCAGGCATCCTGAACGTCAGCGACGTGACCCTCTTCGACCTTGCCGAGGAGTGCGCCGCATCGGTGCGCATGCGCCACAAACTGGCTCCGGCCGAGGTGGTCGTCGAGATCGATCCTGAGATCGTCGTGAGCACCGATCGCGCTGCGCTCGAGATCGTCGTCAAGAACCTCATCGACAACGCGGCGAAGTACTCGGGAAGGCCGGCGCGCGTCGAAGTCAGCGCGCGAAGGCAAGACGATCGGCGCGTGATGATCGAAGTGCGGGACCGGGGGATCGGGATCGATCGCAAGAACCTCAAGCGCGTGTTTCACCGCTTCTACCGGGTCGAAGACCAAGAGGTCCGGGAGCGACGTGGAACCGGCCTAGGCCTCTTCGTCGTTTGGGCGCTCGTGAAGCAGCTCGGCGGGCGCGTCGAGGCACTCTCCGAGGGTAGGGGGCAGGGGACCACCATGCGGGTCGAACTCCCGCAGACACAGGTCGGGGCCGCGTGAACGAAAGCGTCGAGAAGAGGCTGCTGATCGTCGAAGACGAGGATCATTTGGCGACCGGTCTCAAGCTCAACCTCGAGCTCGAAGGTTACCGGGTCGACGTGGCGGCCAATGCCAAGGAGGCCGGCCAGCGCCTGCTCGATCCAAAGGGTTACGACGCGATCGTCCTCGATGTGATGCTTCCCGACCTCAACGGCTTCGAGCTCTGCAAGAAGTTCCGGGAGGCCGGAAACTTCATCCCGGTCATCATGTTGACAGCGCGCTCCTCGCCTGAGGATCGCGTGCTGGGGCTTGAAGCCGGGGCCGACGACTACATGGTGAAGCCGTTCGAACTGGGTGAGCTACTCGCACGCGTGCGCTCCGTCCTCAGGCGCCGTCAGTGGGAACAAGACGCTGGCAACTACGTCAAGGCATCCACCCTCGCGTTCGGCGATGCCGAGATCAACTTCGACACGCATGAGATCAGGGTCGGTGGCGAGCTCGTGCAGCTCACCCAGCTCGAGCTCGACCTTCTCCGCTACTTCGCCGAGAACGCCGGTCGTGTCCTCAGCCGGACCGAGCTCCTCGAGCGCGTTTGGAAGCTTCGCAACTACAGCAACACGCGGACCGTCGACAACTTCATCTCGAGGCTTCGTCGACGTTTCGAGCAAGACCCGAGTCAACCCACGCATTTCCTGTCGGTTCGCGGCGCCGGGTATAAGTTCATCGCCTAGGACGCGCTCCACGCGACGAAAATGACAGAACTATGACAGAGCGGGACTGAACCGTGACGGCGACTCGTTGAGCCCTACGATAGCCTCTTGAGCATGGAAGCAGCCGCAATTGCCGCTGAGCCGGTCTCGCCCCTCACCCGGGCGCAGATGTGGCGAAAAGCCATTCCTTTTATCCTCTCCCACCTCGCGGTGTTTGGGGCGATCTGGTCGGGGGTCACCTGGCAGGCCGTGACGCTTTGCGTCGTGCTCTTCTTCGTCCGAGTCTGGGCCATCACGGCGGGCTATCATCGCTACTTCTCCCACCGGACCTACAAGACCAGCCGCGCCATGCAGTTTGTGCTGGCGGTCCTGGCTCAGAGCAGCTCGCAAAAGGGCGTCCTCTGGTGGGCATCGCATCACCGTGTGCACCACAAGCTCTCGGACCAACCTGGCGACGTGCACTCGCCGGTGCAGGACACGTTCTTCTATGCCCACCTGGGGTGGATCTTCGCCGATACCGGCGCCACGCGATGGGACAAGATCCGAGACTTCTCGAAGTACCCGGAGCTGGTGTGGCTCAACAAGTACTGGGCCGTGCCTCCCACCGTCCTCGCGGTGACGTGTTTCCTCATCGCAGGTTGGTCGGGGCTATTCATTGGATTCTTCCTGAGCACGGTCCTCGTTTGGCACAATACCTTTCTGATCAACTCGCTGACCCACGTGTGGGGCAAGCGCCGCTTCGACACGACGGATGACAGCCGAAACAACTGGCTCACCGCGCTGCTCACGCTTGGCGAGGGGTGGCACAACAACCACCACCACTATCAATCGTCATGCCGGAACGGGTTCTACTGGTACGAGATCGACGTCACCTACTACATCATCAAGATGATGAGCTGGGTGGGGCTGGTCTGGGACATCCGCGGCGTGCCCGATCATGTTCTCGAAGAAGGCCGTCGCCGCGACCGAGGTGAGCCTGACGCGGCGCCACCGCAAGCTTCCACCGGCAACGACGAACTCAGGCTGGCCGCCTGACGCAAGCCAGTAAGCGTTACTGGCGCGAGAGTCGGTTGCGATCCTCCGAGTGGCTCAGAGCCACCAGCGGAGAATATGCGCCCACCACGGTGCGGGCCTGCGATTGGGTTCCCAGTTGGCTTCTTCGATGCTCATTGAGGGGGCCTCCACGGGCTAAGTCGAACCCCGAGCGTCGATTATATCCAAATCCGGCTAGTTTCCGAATTGTTTCGTAAGCATCACAAACGGCCGAAATCAATCAGGATTGTGGACGTTCGCAGCCGAGGTTCAGAAATCCACCCTACTGGTTGTAGAGGGCGCGGCCGTCGCCTTCGACGTACTTTTTGAACCGGGTTGGAATTCGAAGCAGGTCCTTGCGAACCGCGGGGCGGATGACCGAGACCAACACGCCGTCGCCGATATCGACCATCGCACCAAACGATACGAGGGTCTTCCCGTCCTTCAGTGGCCGAACCCGAAGGAACCCCCAGCCCGCGCGGAGTTCGTGCCCTTGCGAGTGGTCGAGCCTAAAGACCATGGCCCGCTTGTCTCCATCCAGAGTGGTCTGCAGGACGTAGCTGATGTCCACCGGGCCCCACTGCTGGCGAATCGCGAGGTCGATCTCCTCGCCGTGCTGACCTTTGATCTTGCTTTCGGTCGCAAGGGGAATGAAGCGCTTGTATCGACGAAGATCCTGTAGCGCGCGCCACGCGAGGTCGGTGGGTACATCGACGACCTGCCAGCTCTGGCCTCCGAATAGCTTGAGAGAACCTCGCTGTTCGTTCTTCGGGTGCATCACGAGTTCACCGGAGGCGAGGAGCACCTTGTCCTCGGAGGTCAGCTGGCCCGTTTGCGCGCTGGCCACGGACAGCGTGCCGACCGCCCACAGTCCCGACAACGCGATGACCCCAGCCAAAATTGACCGGCGCACATGAACCTGACTATGTCTGAAGCTCGTGAGCTGGTTGGGTCGTCTTTTTGTCACGGGTCTCCTTTGTATGGGGTGCGCCACAGCGTTTGCCCAGTCGACAGACGAGGGCGCCGAAGGCAGCATTCAATCGAGCCTCGCCACCGACGTCTCTGCGAGCGTGCCTGAAGCTAGCGTAACTAGCGAGAATCAGTGGCTTCCCTCCTGGGTTTCGGTCTTGCCTCCGCTGGTGGCGATCGGGCTGGCGCTCGCGTTCCGGCAAGTCTTGTTGGCGCTCGTCGCGGGCGTGTGGCTCGGCGCATTCCTCCTCACAAATCTCTCGATCGTCGGATCGTTCGCACGATTGCTCGATGACCATGTCGTCGGTGCAGTGGCCACCCGCGGTCATGCGTCGATCCTCGTCTTCAGTTTGTTGCTGGGCGGCATGCTCGGGCTGGTGACCCACAATGGTGGCGCGCGCGGGCTTGCGTCTTGGGTTCGCGCCGAGCGAAGCAGCCGCCGACGCGGCCAGGTGATCACTTGGTTTCTCGGCTTACTGGTGTTCTTTGACGACTACGCCAACTCGCTCCTCGTCGGTTCGTCGATGCGCCCGGTGACCGACCGCCTTCGCATCAGCCGAGAGAAGCTCGCCTTCCTGGTCGATGCGACCGCCGCCCCCGTCTCGAGCCTCGCGTTGATCTCGTCGTGGATCGCCGTTGAGGTGGGCTACATCGAGGATCAGTTCGTGCATCTTGGAATCGAACGTGACGCCTACCTCACGTTCATCGAGACGATTCCGTACCGGTTCTACCCCCTGCTCATGCTGTTGTTCGTGGCCTGGGTGGCCTGGCGTGGGAAGGACTTCGGGCCGATGCTCCGTGCCGAGCGTCGCGCGGTGGAGCAAGGCCTCTTGGTGCGACCGGGCGCGGCCCCGGCTTCGGATTTTCACGACGAAGCCGTCCCGGAGGACGTCATTGCAAGGCCTTGGAACGCAGTCGTACCCGTGGTGGTCGTCGTTGCGGTCGCCGCCATCGGGATCTACGTCGACGGGCAGGCCAAGGTCGCCGAAGCTGGGCTCGCACCCTCCCTTCGAACCATCGTGGGTGAAGCGAGCTCCAGTGCAGCGCTGCTGTGGGCCTCGGGGGCAGGCTGCCTGGCCGCGCTCATGATGTCCCTCGCAAGTCGGGCGCTCTCCCTCGGGCGAGCGGTCGAGGCGTGGCTTTCGGGAATGCGAGGCATGCTTCTCGCCGCCTTGATCTTGGTCCTCGCATGGGCCCTTGGCGACGTCTGCCGTGATCTCCACACCGCGGATTTCCTGATCGGCGCGATTGGCGACTGGCTCACGCCGCGTTGGGTTCCGCCCGCCGTGTTCGTCCTGGCGGCGCTGGTGAGCTTCGCGACCGGGACATCCTGGGGCACGATGGCGATCCTCTTTCCCTTGGTGATCCCGCTCGCCCATGAACTGGCGCCGGGCAGTGAAGGGATTCTCTTCGGTACCGTATCCTCGATCCTCGCGGGGTCGGTCTGGGGCGACCACTGTTCCCCGATCTCGGACACGACGATTCTCAGCTCGATGGCGGCGAGCTGCGATCACATGGACCACGTTCGGACGCAGCTTCCGTACGCGCTTGCAGTTGGCGGCGTGAGCCTGTTGTGCGCCGAGATCCCAGTCGCGTCCGGCTGGTACGGGCCTTCGGTCGGGCTTGCCGTCGGCGCCCTCGTGATGATCGGCGGCTTCGAGTTACTGAGCCGGCCTGTCGTCCGCCACGAGACGTAGCGGAATCTCTCCTGCCGCCACCTTCCCCCGTAGCGCCCGCTTCAGAGTCTTGCCGCTTGGGCCGAGGGGAAGGGCATCGACGAATGCGTAGGCGCGCGGCACCTTGATCGGCGATAGGTGATCGCGAACCCAGGTGTCGAGTTCTCGCACATCGACGGGGGTACGGGCGACGACGATGCCGACGATTTCCTCTCCGTAGTAGTCGTCCGGCTTCCCAACGACGGCAACGTCGGCCACTGCGGGGTGCCCGCTGAGCGCGTCTTCCACTTCGAATGGGTACACGCTGTGGCCGCCCCGCAGAATGAGGTCCTTGCTTCGATCGACGACGGTAAGCCGTCCCTCATCGTCGAGGTACCCGATGTCCCCCGTGTGGACCCAGCCCTCGTGCACCACCGCGGCTGTGGCCTTCTCATCGTCAAGGTAGCCTGCCATGACGTTCGGCCCTCGGACGAGAACCTCGCCCCGCTCCCCGGCCGCGCCTGCGACTGCCGCCTCGGTCTCAATCCGGAGCTCGACCCCGTGGACGGGTGCTCCGACCGATCCTGGGACGGCCTCGTCAGGAGGTGCATTGATGGTGGAGAACGTCGCCTCCGTCAGGCCGTATCCTTGCCGGACCGGCGCCCCGAGTCGGGACTCTGCGCGGAGACGTGCACCCTCCACCAGCGGCGCTCCCGAGCTCATGCACCACCGGAGCGACGCGGGAGCCACGCCATGCGCCATGTTGGCCCACGCGATGAACATGGTGGGGACCCCGGGCAGCCATGTGACTTCGTGCTCCGAACAGAGCTCGAGAGCGCGTTCCGCGATAAACCGAGGTGCGAACACCGTGCTCGCACCCGCGTAGAAAGGCACCAAGAGCGTCATTCGAATCCCGTACGAGTGCGTGAGCGGCAGGACGCCGAGAATACGGTCACGACTCGTCAGGCGGAGCGTGTGGTTGACGAGCGCGTTGGTATGGGTGGCGAGCGATCGATGGTTGACGCAGACCCCCTTGGCCGACCCGGTCGTTCCCGACGTGTACAGGATCATCGCGATCGCATCAGGATCGCAGTCCACCGGACCCCCCGTTGAGTGTTCGGCCTGGGTCGCCTCCGGCGCGGTCATGATCTCAGTGGCCGTGCCTGCCAGCGCCTTGGCTTCGGCGGCGATCGCCTTGTGCGTGTCGTCACAGAGCAGTGCGCGACAGTTTGCATGGCCCAACCGAAATGCGATCTCCCGCGCGGTCGACATGGCTGGAATCGGAAGGGTTGTACAACCCGCGTACACGCACCCGAACCATGCCGCCGCGAACTCGAGGCCGTTGTCCATGCAGATCGCCACCCTCGCACCCGGCTCGAGGCCTCGCGCGGCCAGCGCGCCAGCCACCATCGATGCTTGAGCGTCGAGGCTCGCGTAGGTGACGCGAAGCCCCCCGCGCCCCGTGTCGATGATGGCCGTGCGGTCTGGATCTTCCGTGGCCCACCGATGCAAGAACGTACCCACGTTCGCATTCATGGGCGCGAAGATAGCACGGGGAGATGGCTGGACGTCGTGGCGGGACGCGTTACGATGCCGCGAATGCCACGCACAAGAGCCGTCGTGATCTCGAAACCAGGCGGACCCGAAGTCCTCGAACTCGGCGAGATCGATTTGCCCGAGCCGGGCCCGACACAGGTGCTCATCGACGTCGCGGCGGCCGGGCTCAATCGAGCCGACTGCTTGCAGCGCCGCGGTTTCTATCCGGCCCCACCGGGCGTCCCCGCCGACGTCCCAGGGTTGGAGTTTGCCGGCACCGTGGCCGAGCTCGGGTCAGATGTACGCGGCTGGTCGGTCGGTGATCCAGTCATGGGCATCGTCGGCGGTGGTGGCATGGCCAAGATGCTTGTGACCGAGTCCAGCGAGTTGATGCGGGTGCCTCAAGGGCTGACGCTGGTCCAAGCCGCGGCGGTTCCCGAAGTGTTTCTGACGGTGTTCGACGCGGTCGTGGTTCAGGGCGGCCTCAGCCGAGGCGGCACGGTCTTGTTTCATGCGGTTGCCAGCGGGATCGGCACCGCGGGGATCCAGATCGCGGCCGCGCTTGGGGCCACCTCCATCGGGACCTCGCGCACCGCCGACAAGCTCGCTCGCTGCGAGGCTCTTGGGCTCGACCACGGTGTCCTGGCGAGTGAAGGTCAGTTTGCCGATGCGGTACTCAGCGCGGCGTCCAAAGGCGTCAACGTCATCCTGGACACGGTTGGCGCAGCCTATCTCGGCCAGAACGTGAAGGTGCTTGCGAAGCAAGGGCGGATCGTGGTCATCGGGCTGATGGGTGGGGTCAAAGGCGAGCTCCCGCTCGGCGCCTTGTTGGCGAAGCGCGGTACTGTCGTCGGGTCGGTGCTTCGGAGCCGAAGCTCTGACGAGAAAGCCGCCCTCACCGAAGCCTTCACGACTCAGATGCTGGCTCGGTTCGAAGAGGGCGAGCTCGCGCCGGTCATCGACGACATCGTTCCCATGGAAGACGTTCAGGCGGCTCACGCACGAATGGATGCCAACCAAACGTTCGGCAAGTTGGTTCTCCGCTGGTAGCAGCCACCGTGCGCTCAGAGCTTTAGCGCACGCTTGACGTAATTGGGTAGCGCGAAGACGGCGCGGTGAACGTCTTCGTTGTAGGCCTTCGCAACCTCGGCAACGACCGCCTGTCGCTCCGCCTGCGCGTGGAGAGGGTCGCCGGTATCGCAGCACCAGGTCCAACTCCAGGTGCCCGTCCCGTACAACGGGACCGGACCCATGTACGGGTGAACCTCCGCGAATAGCTTCCGAAGCTTGTGCTGGGTTTCGACGAACACGTCCATCATCAAGAGAGGTGATGCACTTTGCAGCGCCATCACCCCTCCAGGCACGAGCATCCGCTTGCATCCTTCATAGAACGCCTCGTCGAACAGCACGGCACCGGGGCCGACCGGGTCGGTGCCGTCGAGTAGAATCACGTCGTACTTCGCGTCTTCGCTCCGTTTGACGTAGTCGATGCCGTCGATGAACCGGACGTCGAGGCGAGGGTCGTCCCATGCTGTCCCGATGCTTGCGAGGTGCGCCTTGGAGGCGTCGACGACCCGCTCGTCGATCTCGATCATGACGCACGCGTCGACTTCTCGGTGCCGCAGGACCTCTCGCACGGTGCCGCCGTCGCCTCCGCCGATCACGAGGACTCGATCGATCGACTTGGCCGTCGTGAGGGCCGGGTGGACGAGCATCTCGTGGTAGAGAAATTCGTCGTACTCGCTCGTCATGAACACGCCGTCGATCACGAGGACGCGCCCGAAAGCCACCGTGTCGATGACTTCGATTTGCTGGTACCGGCTGCGTTCTGAGAAGAGGGTTTCTTTGACTCGGACGCCTAGCCTCGTGTGTTCCTCGAAGGTTTCGTCGTACCAAAGTCCCATGTGCCCTGCTCCAAGCGATCCTGTTACAGCCCGAGCCGCAACTGTCGACTGCCCATGAACGGAAGTGCCATCGCATCTCGGGGGCGGGCGACTCTCAGCTCCGTGCCGCAGTGACCGAGGGCCGCCTCGGCAGACGCTCGCGCAAGGCGCTCGGTGTTGTTGGTTTCGGACAGGTGCATGAGGACTACGCGCGCAGGCGCCGTCGACAGATTCGCGAGCAGGTCGCCCGCTTGTGCGTTCGATAGATGGCCGTGCGACCCCCCGACGCGACGTTTCAGCGGGAGGGGGTATGGGCCCTGGTCCAGCATGTCCTCGTCGTGGTTGCTCTCGAGAAGCAGGGTGTCACAGCTGTCGAGAAACCTGGCGAGGTCTGAAGGCACGTGGCCGAGATCGGTCACGAGACCGACAGAGGTCGCCGCGCTCTCGAGTCGGAGAGCGACCTGGGGCGCGTCGTGGGGCACCGAGCGACTCATCACTGTGATGTCGCCAAGCCGAAGCCGGCGGCCGACCGTGAGTGTCCGGACCTCGGTGGCGCTCTTGACGCGAAGCGCGCGCTGCGTCGGCTTCGTGGCGTAGATCGGGCAGCCGAAGCGCGACGCGTAGACCGAGGCGTGAGCGGCGTGGTCGGTGTGCCCGTGGGTCACAATCACAGCGCTTACCGTCGGGAGGTCCCTCCCGAGGGACCGAATCCGGGCGACCAAGCGCCGATGTGAGATTCCGGCGTCTACGACGACCGACGTCGTTTCGGACTCCAAGAGCAGTGCGTTCCCCTCGCTCCCGCTCCCGAGAATCGTGACCTGCACAAACGACCTAGAGCACAGCTCCGATCCGATGGCAAGGGCGTTCACTTGCCACCGACCCCGATAGGGGTGAGAGTTCGGCCGTGAGCGAAGAAGCCTCTCCTGCGTACGACAGTCTGCTTTTCGTTTCCTTCGGCGGCCCCGAGCAGCGGGATGACGTCATGCCGTTCCTCGAGAACGTCGTCCGCGGGAAGAACGTACCGAAAGAGCGCCTCGCGGAGGTCGCCGAACACTACTATCACTTCGATGGCAAGAGCCCGATCAACGATCAGAACCGGGCGCTCATCGCGGCCCTCGAGGAAGAACTCGCTGCACACGACGTCGACTTGCCGATCTACTGGGGGAACCGAAACTGGACGCCCCTGCTCGAAGACACGATCCGGCAGATGCGAGATGATGGCCGCAAGCGGGCCCTCGCGTTCGTGACCTCCGCGTACAGCAGCTACAGCGGCTGCCGTCAGTATCGCGAGAACATCGAGCGGGCTCGGAAGGAGGTTGGCGAGGGCGCCCCCACGGTCGACAAGATCCGGGTCTTCTACAATCATCCGGGGTTCATTGAAGCGAGCGTCGATGGGTTGCTCGCCGCGCTCGAGACCCTTCCCAAAGATCGCCGCGAGGCCGCGCGCGTCGCGTTCACGGCGCACAGCATTCCTTGCTCCATGTCCGAGACGTCCGACTACGCGGACCAGCTCGAAGAGACCGCGAGGCTGGTGGCCGAGGGTGCTCGCAACGACCGGTGGCAGCTCGTCTACCAGAGCCGGAGTGGACCGCCGCACATCCCGTGGCTGGGGCCGGACATCCTGGAGCATCTCGACGCGCTCGCGCAGATCAACGTCAAGGATCTCGTCGTCGCACCGATTGGCTTTCTCTCGGATCACATGGAGGTCGTTTGGGACCTCGACGTGGAAGCGCGGGAACGAGCGACCGAGCTCGGGATCACCCTGACTCGCGCCGCCACCGTGGGGACCAATCCGGCGTTTGTGTCGATGATCCGGGAGCTGATCGAGGAGCGACTCGGGCGAACGGAGACCCGCCAGTCGGTGGGGAAGCGAGGACCGTCCCACGACGTGTGCCCGCCAGACTGCTGTCAGTACCAACCGCGCGTGTCGCGGCCTCCCGCAGCGACGTAGGCCCGACCGCTTCTCGCGAGCGACTGCCTCGGGGATGTCGAAGGATGGGATCTATTCCGGGTCGGCGAACTTGGGCGCGCGCTTGGTCATGTTGGCTTGCACCGCTTCCATCTGGTTCGGGCTTCCGAGCAGTTCTTTCTGCAGGTCGGTCTCGAGGCGGAGCGCGTCTGCACGAGACAGCTCGGCAGCCTCGTTGAGCAGTGCCTTACCCGAACGAATTGCATGCGGTGACTTCGTCGCGATGAGCTTCGCGAGATCCAAGGCTTCACGAAGCGGGTCGTCCGAGACGCGGGTGGCGATGCCGAGCTCGACCGCTTCGGTGCCGCTCATGACTCGACCGGTGAAGGTCAGCTCTTTCGCGACGTCGAGGGGGACCTGCCGTAGGAGCGTCTGCGTGATGCTCATGTCGGGAACCAACCCCCATTTGATTTCCATGACGGACAGCTTGGCGTCCGGCGCGACGATCCGGATGTCCGCGCCCAGTGCGATCTGGAGCCCGCCCCCATACGCAACACCGTGAACCGCCGCGATGACCGGCACCGGGACCTCTTGCCAAACCCAAGCAGGCCGCTGAGCGATGTTGGCCGGGCTTTCGTCTCCCCGATCGAGGAGGCGCTCGCCAATCTCCGGTCCACCCATGAACGACATGAAGTCGAGGCCGGCGCAGAACGCCTTGCCTTCCCCGTGCAGCACGACGGCCCGAATACTCGGGTCCGCCGCGACCTTCTTTCCCGTTTCGATCAGCGCCTCGAACATCGGCAGGTCGAGGCCGTTCATCTTATCCGGTCGGCTGAGGCGGACGGTGGCCACGGCGTTGTCGATGGTCAGATGCACTCTCTCGGACATGTCGGGCTCCTTGGGCTGGTCAGCTGAAGACTACCGTCTTGTTGTCGTAGACCAAGATGCGATCGTCAAGGTGCCAGCGGACGGCCCGGGCCAGCACGACCTTCTCGAGGTCACGCCCCTTGCGCACTAGATCTTGCACCGAATCGCGGTGCGAAGAGCGCACGACGTCTTGTTCGATGATCGGCCCTTCGTCCAAATCTGCAGTGGCGTAATGCGCCGTTGCACCGATCAGCTTCACCCCGCGCTCGTAGGCCCGGTGATAAGGCTTACTTCCCATGAAGGCGGGCAAGAACGAGTGGTGAATGTTGATGACCTGGTTTGGATAGGCCGACAGGAACTCGCCGGTCAGGATCTGCATGTACCGCGCCAGCACCACGAGGTCGACGTCGGCTTCCTTCATCAGCGCGATGGCGGCGTCTTCTTGAGCCCGCTTGGTTTCTTTGGTGATGGGCAAGTGGTGAAACGGGATGTCAAACTGCTTGGCCACGGGCTCGAGGTCCGGGTGGTTGCTGATGATCAGCGGAATCTCGGCCGCGAGTTCTCCCGACTTCTGGCGTAGGATCAAGTCGTAGAGGCAGTGGTCGTACTTCGACACGAAGATCGCCATGCGGGCCTTCTTGTCGCCATCTGCGAGGCGCCAAGTCATCGAGAATCGGTCGGCGACCTCGGCGATCGCCGCGTTCAGGCTCGTTCGGTCCGTGCGGAGCTGGGAGTGATCGAATTCGATCCGCTGAAAGAACTGCCCGGCCACAGGATCCGTGTGTTGATCGGCGTGCAGGATGTTCGCGCCATGGCCGTAAAGGACCTGCGCCAGGGCGGCGACGAGCCCCTTGCGGTCGGGGCAGCAAACGAGAAGGGTGGCGTTCTGTTCCACAGCCCGAGGTTCTAGCGGCTGGGGAGCCGTTCGCCAAGCGGTGTCTTTCAGCGGTTCAGCCGCTCCATCGCGTCTCCAAAGATATAGACCAGCTGGAGGAACCCGGCGCCCGCCCCGAGCACAGCACCTGCCATGATGAGCTTCCACTCGTCCTGCTGGAACGCTGGGCGTAGGACGCCCTCGTAGCTGGCTCGGTCGAGCGCGGCCATCCGCGTTTCGAGCTCCCCCGCGAGGTCGACCGACTGCCCAGCGAAGGTATGGAAGAACCCTCCCGGCTTCGGCCACTCTTCGCGGATGCGCGCGAGAATCTCTTCCCGAAGCGCGGGGCGTTTATCGGGGGGCAAGACCAAGGCTGCCATCGGGTGCGCTTCGTACTTCTCGATCAGTTCGGTCAGGCGGCGCTCGACGATGGCGTCCATGCGGGCGGCGCCCGGGCTCGACATCACGCTGAGCACGATGTTGTCGGCGTTGAGCACTCGCGTCGCCACGGTGTGGCCGAACGCCTTGGCGACGTCTGCCTGCCGTTTGTGGAACAGGCCCTGAACCGAGAATGGCCCGAGACG
>JBCCEK010000128.1:0-13271 GCA_039030295.1 Myxococcota bacterium
ACGCCGTTCGACCTCGTGCCCGATCGAGGATCATACGGGCGTCGAGTCGCGCCTGGTCGATTCGTCCGCCCCAGCGCTTTGGAAGGGCCCTTGCCGCGAGCGCAGCGGCCGCGTCGAGGGTACCGGGACGCCGATGACGATTGCCCTTCATACAAGTCGACGATGACGGAGTCAGCAAGAAGTGTCAAGTGTGACTAGACACTTTACTTTCACCGTAGGCTATACTGTAACAAATTCAATGGCTTTCGGACCTCTGATCGACCCCAAAAACGTGCCGGACCTTCCAGAAGATGTGGTCTTCCTCGACGCGCGTGCTGGCCCGACGGCGCGCGACGACTACGACGCCGGTCATCTGCCCCGCGCGATTCACGTCGACCTCGAGCGTGACCTTTCGCATCCGGAGGATCCCAGCCGTGGCGGTCGCCATCCGCTTCCACCGCTCTCGGTGTGGCTCTCGAAGCTCGGCGATTGGGGTATCGGGAGCCAGACACCCGTTGTGATTTACGATGCGGCGACGAGCGCGATGGCCGCGGCGAGGGCCTGGTGGATGCTTCGAGCTGTCGGTCACGCCAAGGTCGCGGTGGTCGACGGAGGGCTCGCGGCGCTCGTGGCCGACGGACTCCAGCTTGACCAACACCCGCCGACGCATCGGTCGTTGCCTCCATATTCAACGGCGCGTCGCGCCTGGCCCGACCTCGGGATGGATGAGATCGCCAAGATCGCCAGCGACGCCGACTGGCGACTGATCGATGCGCGGGCCCCGGAACGCTACCAAGGCGTGGTCGAACCCATCGATCCCGTGGCCGGTCACATTCCCGGAGCGCAGAACCTTCCGTGGGCTTCGCTTACCGAACCGTCGGGGCGATTCACTTCGGTGACCGATCGTCGAGACCAATACGACGCCCTCCGCGGCGACGCGCCTTGGGAACAATTGGTTTGCTATTGCGGATCCGGTGTCACCGCGTGCCATCTGATTCTCGGCATGGAGGCCGCAGGCCTGCAAGGCGTGCGCCTCTACGTCGGATCTTGGAGCGAGTGGTGTCGGGTTCGCGGGGTGCTATGGCACGGGCGTGACTGACTTTGTCTGGAAGTTCTCCGTACGGTTGCCGCGCGATGCCTACACCGATAGAGAGATCGCGCGTGCCGGTGGGGTGTGGCGCGTATGTCAAGACACGGCGACGTTGGCATCGATCGCATCAGGATGGCCCCCGAGCCGTTTTCGACGTGAGGGCGTATTCTTCATCGTCTATCGCATGGTGGTTGTTCACGAGCTCGAGCCCGCCTTCGGGGACGCCCTCGACGCCACCACGTGGGTGTCACGCCTGCGGAGGGACATGCTCTCGACCCGCGAGGTGCGATTGCGCTCAGAAGGGGCCCTGGTCGCGGCGGCGACTCAAGAGTGGGTCCATGTCGATGCAGAAACGCGCAAGCCGAAGCGTGCCGAACCGTCGACCGCGGCAGCCTTTCCGCCCGTCGATGTGGAACCGTCGGTCGCTCTCCCTCCCTTCGAGAAGCATGCCGGCGCGTCGACTTCGTTCGAGTTCCGGATGTGGCAGTCGTGGGCGGACCCGCTCGGCCACGCCAACCATCCGGACTACATCGACTGGTGCGATGAGGGGACCAGCCGCTACCTACGCGAGCATGACATCGAGCCCTCGCGGCTGCGCGCTGTCGCCGAGCAAGTCACCTTCAAAGACTCTGTTCTTCCGGGCGAGGCCGTGTCGGTTCACACCGAGCAGGTCGGTGTGTGCGGCGACGACGCGGTCGTGTTGAAGCATCGCATCGAGACCGAGCGTGGTACCGCTGCCGACGCCACTAGCGTTCGACGCCTGGCGGACGACGTTGGCGGAAGATGGCGCGAGCTATGGGCATGACATGAGAGAAGGCGTCCCCAGCGGAACATCGTTCTTCGTCTCTTTCGCGCGTGGCTTAGGCGTCGGGAGCCGCCCGATCGACCCTTGGGCAAGCAAGTGGCTGCCCTGGTGGATGGGTCGCTTGGTCGAGGCGCCGCAGTACCTCGGCCTCGGCGCACACGTCTATCGCACCGCTGCACGCGCCACCTCGTTGGGCATGATCGACCACATGGTGCTGCGCACCGAGGTGATCGACGCGAAGCTGATCGATGCTCTCGGTGCCGGGATCGACCAAGTGGTCATCTTGGGTGCGGGGCTCGACGCTCGCGCGTGGCGCATACCCGCACTCCGAGACGTAAAGGTCTACGAGGTGGACCACCCCGCAACCCAACGATTCAAGCGCTCTCGGACCGAGGACTACCCACCGCCGGGGGAGGTCCGGTACGTGCCGGTCGACTTCGAACGTGAGCGTTTCTCGGACGCCCTTGGCCGCGCGGGTTTCGCTCGAGAGCGCCCCACCGCTTGGATCTGGGAGGGCGTCGCCATGTATCTCCGGCGCGAGGCCGTCATCGACAGCCTCGCCCAGATGACGGACCTGTCGGCTCATGGCAGTGCTTTGCTGATGACCTACCGCATCCCGAACGCGCTCCCCTTCGGACGTCTCGGCGAGGTTGCCATTCCCTGGGTCTTCTCGATCGGCGGCGAACCGCTCGGCGCGACCCTCTCCCCCGATGAGCTCGAACGCGAGCTCGCGCCCGCCTGGCGGGTCGACTACGACGAAGGCCCTCGAGGCTGGCAACAGTTCACCGACACGCGAGCCAACCCTTCGCGCACGTTCTTCGGAGAGCGCTTCGCCATGGCCGTCCGAGGTTCCTAGGCCATGTGTACGATCATCGTCAGACACGGGATCGACAGTTGGTGCACGACGCTCGTCGCCGCCAACCGCGACGAGTTCTACGACCGTGAAGCCACATCGCCCATGGTACTCTCCGACGACCCGCGTGTCGTCGGGGGACGCGACGACAGCAAGGGTGGAACTTGGTTCGGGGTGACGGACCAGGGCGTCTTCGTGGGTCTCACCAATCAGCGCAACTTCGGCTGGCCCGACGGTTCACTCAAGTCGCGAGGCGAACTCGTGCTTCGTGCACTCGAGACGGGCTCGCAACGAGGGATACGCGCCTTCCTAGAGCGCACCGATCCACGCTTGTACAACGAGTTCAACCTGGTGTTTGGGGACGGCGTCTCGCTTGCGGTGGCCTACGGGCGACGTACCGAAGATCGCGTCGAAGTGCAGTCTCTAGATTCGGGGGTCCACGTCCTTTGCAACGACCGGCTCGGTTCTCCCGAGTTTCCGAAGGCCCTCAAGGCGCGCAAACGCGTTCTTTCGATCGGGCCCGAACCTTGGGATGCCCTGAAGAGCCAGCTCACCGAGGTACTCAGCGATGAAACACTTCCCGACCCAAGTGAAGTTCCGCCCATCCCAGACAACGCCCTCTTCGACCAAGAGTTGGCTCGACACCTCCAGGCCCTCTGCGTTCGCACCCCGGTGTACGGAACCGTTTCCGCGACGCTGGCGGCCGTGCGGCCAGGACGCGTCGAGCAGTACCACTACGCGAGGACCGATCCGGCGAGCGGCGCCTTCGACGACTACACCGCACTTGCCCAAGGCGGGAAGGCTTCAGCCTAACTGCGACACGAAACGAACGATGTTCGTCACGGCGTCACGAAGGTTTTCGCTCTCGGTATGACCGCTCTTCTTTCGAGGTTTGAAGGAATGATCGCCGTCGGGCAGCCAAACGATCTCAATCGACTGGGAAAGCGAGTATTCCGCAACCTCCTCTTCGTTGCCTAGCCGATCCCGATCTCCTTGGACGATCAAGGTTGGACACCGAAGACGCTCGAGATGCGCGGTCCGGAGCCTCTCCGGTCTGCCCGGGGGATGAAAAGGGTACCCGAGGCACACGAGCCCACGCACCCCTGCTTCGTCCGCGATCATCGATGCAATTCGGCCCCCCATGCTCTTGCCACCGATCACGAGGCGCTCCGCGGGTCCCAGTGCTTCGACCACGTGCCGGTAGTACGCCATCAGCTTCGGCGCGCGGTCCGGTCCGCGGCGTTTCCCGTCCTGACGGCGTCTGGACATGTATTCGAACTCGAAGCGAACCACCGAGATGCCGGCTTCGCCCACCGCGGATGCGATCGCGTTCATGAAGTCGGAGTCCATGGGTGCACCCGCGCCGTGCGCAAGGACGAGACGCACTTCCGACGCGCTCGGCCCGTTCCGGATGAACCCTTCAGGTGCAGGTGCATCCTCCATACGCGTCAGCCGGTTCTCTTGCCGAGGATCACGACCGCGTTGTCCGCTTTGAGGTTTGGGTCGTCATCCTCGTCGATGGGGATCCCTTTCTGGTCGTCGTAGTACCGGGCGTCCTCGACCACCGCCCCGATCTTGTCGCACAGATCAAGGACGTCCTGGATCGACGGGAAGCGACGATTGGGCGTGTCATACCACTCGAACGCGTAGGGTCCCGGCCCCTTCGGCACCCGTCCTTCGTCGCTGAACATGTTTCGAAGGCTCTCGTAGCCGAAGTTCGCGAAACTCAGGATCGCTCGTTTCCCAACGCGGAGCGAGTCCGAAAGAAGCTTCTCGACATTGGGGACAACCTGGAGCGTCGATGAGATGACGACGTAATCGAACGTGCCGTCGTGAAACTCGGGGAGGCCAAGGTTGAGGTCGCAGTCGATCGCATCGACGCCATGTTGGATCGTCGCTGCGATCAAGGGAGTGCTGACGTCGACACCGACGAGGCGCGCGTCGCCCCGTTCGCGCAACCGTCCGAGCAGGTCCCCTTGGCCGCACCCGAGATCCAACACCGAACTCTCCGGCGGGATGAGCTCGAGGATTCGGTCGTCCGCGACCCGCGTTTCCGGCTTGCTGGGCGTTCGGTCTCCGAGTTTGGCTCTCAGCAGGGGCCCGTATCCCTCGATGTCACCCGGGAGCAGGAATCCGTCGTGGCCCCCATCGGTCTGGATCTCGCAGTACGACACGGGTTGATCGAGCGACGTCATCGCGGCCACGAGGTCGCGAGACTGGAACGGTGGAAATAGCCAATCGCTCGAGAAGGACACGACAAGCCAGTTGCACGTGGCAGACGCGAGCGCGCGCTTCCGCTCTTCGAGCGTGCTCCCCATGTCGAAGTGGTCCATCGCCAACGTGATCGTGACGTACGAGTTAGCATCGAAACGGCCGACGAACTGATCGCCCTGATACGCAAGGTACGACCCGACGGAAAACCTCTTCTCGAACTCGGTCGCGATGTCGCGCGGCTCGTGCCGGTTCACGTCGAAACGCTTGGTCATCGACTCCGAAGATAGATAGGTGATGTGTCCCAGCATTCTTGCGAGGGCGAGGCCCATGTGCGGAAACTCACCGGTGGAATAGTACTGGCCGTCGTGAAACCTCGGGTCGGTCTGGATGGCGTTCCGGCCGACCACATCGAAAGCGAGTGCCTGAGCCGTCAGTCTCGACGAGGACGCCAAGACGACGCTGGTCTCGACACGGTCCGGGTATCGCGTCGCCCAACAAAGGGCTTGGTGGCCACCAAGAGAACCGCCGATCACGGCGCGTAGTCGTTGGATGCCAAGGACGTCGACGAGTCGCGCTTGAACATCGACCATGTCTTCCACCGTGACCAGCGGAAAGGCCGGGCCGTACGGCGCCCCGGTTTCGGGATTGAGGGTGCTCGGACCGGTGGTTCCTCGGCAGCCCCCGAGCACGTTCGAACAGATCACGAAGAACTGGTCGGTGTCGACCGGTCGACCTGGCCCGACGAGCGTGTCCCACCACCCGGGATCGTCGTCCGTGCCGTGCCGCGCGACGTGCGAGTCGCCCGATATCGCGTGGCAGATCAAGATCGCATTGCTGCGGTCGGCGTTCAGGGTGCCGTAGGTCTCGTACGCGACCTCGAAACCGGGGAGCACCCCGCCGAGCCGAAGCTCGAGCGGGGAAGGGAATGCGGCGGTCTGCACGTACGGCAGCGGACGGCCGGTCCGAACCGAGTCCGTGCTGTCGAAGTCGAGGCTCATTCGGTGGCCGCGCCGGCTAGCCAGTGGCCGCGGTCAACGCTTGGTCGAGATCCGCGATGATGTCAGCGACGTCTTCGATGCCCACAGAGACTCGCACGTACTCCGGGACCACACCCGTCGCTTGTTGGTCTTCGGGGGAGAGCTGTTGGTGTGTCGTCGACGCCGGATGAATCACCAGTGTCTTGGCGTCGCCGATGTTGGCCAGATGGGAGCACAGCTTGCACGCATTGATGAACTTCTTGCCGGCTTCCATGCCACCCTTGATCCCAAACCCAAGAATCGCGCCCTTGCCATGAGGTAGGTAGTGGTTGGCCTTCTCGTGATCTGGGTGCGACGCGAGTCCCGGGTAGTTGACCCACTCGACGCCATCGTGGTCCTCGAGGAACTTGGCCACGGCCAACGCGTTCTCGCAATGGCGTGGCATCCGAAGATGGAGTGTCTCGATGCCCTGCAGGAACAGGAATGCTGCGAAAGGGCTCATCGCCGCGCCTGTATCGCGGAGCCAGTGCGTTCTGACATACAAGAGGTAGGAGACGTTCCCCATCGGTTCGAGGGCGTCCGCCAGAACGAGGCCGTGGTAGTTCGGCGAGGGTCCGCAAAGCTCCGGCCACTTGTCCCGTTGGTCTGTCCATTTGAAGTTCCCCGAGTCGACGATCGCCCCACCGATGTGTGCTCCGTGGCCACCGATGAACTTCGTCGTCGAGTACACGTTGATGTCGACGCCGTGATCGAAGGTCTTGAGCAGCGCCGGCGTGGTCACGGTGTTGTCGCAGATCAAGGGCAGGGCCCCGTGCGGAGCGCTGTGTGCCGCATCGGCGATCGCTCGAATGTCGGGGACGTCGTTCTTCGGGTTTCCGATCGACTCCATGTACACGAGGCGAGTGTTCTCATCGACGAGATCATGGATCTGCTCGGGGTGAGCGGGGTCGAAGAACCGAACCTCGATCCCGAGGTTCTTGAAAGTCTGGGTGAACAAGGTCCACGTGCCCCCGTAGAGGCTCGTCGCCGAGACCATGTTCTGGCCCGAGTGGCAAAGGCTGAGGATCGCTGCATTGATCGCCGACTGACCCGAAGCGAAGCAGAGCCCCATCACCCCGCCGTCCATCGCCGCGAGCCGCTTCTCGAGGACGTCGACCGTCGGGTTCATGATCCGGGAGTAGATGTTGCCGAACTCGGCCAATCCAAAGAGCGCGGCCGCATGGTCGGTGTCGTTGAAGACGTACGAGGTCGTTGCGTAGATCGGCACGGCTCGTGCGTTGGTCGCTGGATCGGCCTCTTGGCCCGCGTGCAATGCGAGCGTCCCGAGTCCCTGTTCTTCTGTCATGGTGGTCTCTCCTCCGCGGTGGGCCGGCGAGAATAACGCAGCCCTCAGGCCAATTCCAGAGGAGCCTAGATCGGACCCAACGAGGGCCAGAGCGGGATCAGCTTGCGAACAGGACGAGCCCGAGCGTAATGATGGCCGGCAGTCCCTGCAGGAAGAAAATCCGCATGTTGACGGTCATGCCGCCGAAAATACCGGCCACGGCCACGCACGAGAGGAACAGCACCTTTAAGGTGAACGCAGTGTCTGGGTTCGAGACGATCAGGCTCAAGACAAGCCCGGCCACCAAGAAGCCGTTGTAGAGACCCTGGTTCATCGCCAGGCTCTTCGACGTTTCGGCGTCCGCCTTGCTGATCCCGAATGTCTTTCGGCCGAGCGGCTTGGTCCACAAGAACATCTCGAGGATCAGTGCCCAGACGTGAAACGCAGCGATGAAGATGATCAGAGCCGTGATCGCGGTACTCACAGCGCCGGACCATACCAGGGCTAGCTACTACACGAAAGGGCGGAGCAACCAGGCCGCGTCCTGGCCCAGTCGGGGCGCTTCTCAGCGTACTTCTCGTACTCGGGCTGTTCGTCGTAGGGGCGACGCATCACTTCCAGAAGCTCTCGCGTCATCGAGGGGTCTCCGGCTTCGGCTTCGTCAATCGCCAGCTGCGCGAGGTAGTTGCGGAGCACGTACTTGGGGTTGGCCTGATTCATCTTGGCCGTGCGCTCATCGGGATCGAGGGGGTCGTCGGAGATACGTCGGGCGTACCGTTCGAGCCACCCGCTGATTCTCGAAATCGCATCGCCCTTGAGTTGCTCCGGGCGATAGTAGGCATCGCGCACGGGGGCGATGCGCGCCTCGGGATCAAGGTCGGACACTTGGCTTGGGTCGAGCGAGGCGAGCCGGCGGTAGAAGATCGTCATGTCGGTCTCGGCGGCCTGCAGCACGCCAAACAGATCGGTCACGAGCGCGTCGTCTTCGTCCGGACGGAACGAAGCGAGTCCGAGTTTCGCCGTCATCGCGTTTCGATACTCGGCCTCGAACGTTTCCGGATACGAACGGAGCGCGGCCTCTATCGGTTCTGCTTCGCCGACCAGCGGGTAGACGGCATTGGCCAGCCGCACGAGGTTCCACATCGCGATGTTCGGCTGGTGTCCGTAACGGTAGCGACGGCCCGCGGCGTCCGTCGTGTTGGGGGTCCAGTTCGGGTCGAAATCGTCGAGCCAACCGTACGGGCCGTAGTCGATGGTCAGGCCCAAGATCGACATGTTGTCGGTGTTCATCACGCCGTGTACGAACCCGACCCGCATCCAGTGTGCGATCATGACCGCAGTGCGCCGAGCAACCTCTGAGAGCCACGCGAGATAGGTGTCTTTCGACGGGTCGCCAAGTTCCGGGAAGTGAGTGCGGATGGTGTAGTCGGCAAGGGTCTGGAGGACGTCGAGCTCTTCGCGCGCCGCGAATATCTCGAAGTTCCCGAAACGGATGAACGTCGGTGCCACCCTGCACACGATCGCCCCTGGCTCTGGCTTTGGGTTCCCATCGTAGAACATGTCCCGCACGACCTGGTCGCCCGTGGTGGTCAGAGTCAACGCTCGCGTCGTCGGAACCCCGAGGTGGTGCATCGCCTCGCTACACAGGAATTCGCGGACCGAAGACCGAAGAACCGCGCGGCCGTCCGCCGTTCGCGAGTACGGCGTGGGGCCCGCACCCTTGAGTTGCAGCTCCCAACGGTCACCGTCGTCGTTGACGATCTCCCCGAGACCGATGGCGCGACCGTCCCCGAGTTGGCCTGCCCAGTTGCCAAACTGGTGGCCCCCGTAGCACGCCGCGTAGTGGGTCATGCCGTCCCAAGACGCGTTGCCGGCGAACACCTCGGCGAACCGTGCCTCTTCGATCGTGTCCGACGTGAGCCCTAGCATCTCCGCGACCTCGCGACTGTGGGCGACGAGCTTGGGGCCGCTAACCGGTGTCGGCGACACTAGCGAGAAGCAGGCGTTGTGGACCTGTCGCCTCCGGTTTGAGTGATCCGGATCCGCGGGGAGGTCACGCACGAAACTGTTGTCGAAACTGGGAGTCACTGGAATCGTCTCTCTAAGGCTCTGGTGGATGCCGTAAAGCTACCGCCAAGCGAACACGGGCTGGTCGTAGTGGGCGACTCGGGTGTCTCGACCATGGATCGCGACCTCGCGCAGTTGGTACAAAACCGCGGCGGTCGGGGCGAAAATGAAGTCATCGAGGAGTGGAACGGAGATCACCGGACGGTCGCTCTCCGGGATGTCGAAGATTCGGGGCACACCTGGTGCGTCGAGGGCCGCGATCGGAACCCGGTGCGCCTCGGCCACCTCGGCCGGGTTGGGGCGCAGTACCGAGTTGAATCCGCCCCAAACGACCACGGGTGTGATCGCGAACCCCGAACGCGTAGGGTAGTCGTCTAGCATTCCGAGTACCTGGTCGTCCTCCCGTTCAAGGCCGATCTCTTCGTGAAGCTCGCGCAGCGCGGCTACCGCCTCGGTTTCGCCAGGGTCGAGTCGGCCCCCGGGGAGTGCCCATTGCCCACTGTGTTTTCGTAGCGACGCCGACCGTCGCGTGATCACGAAAGAGGCTTCGCCGGTGTCGTCTGTGACCAAGGCGATCGCTACCGCGGCAGACGTCAGCGACGCGTCGGCGATCGCGTTCCGATCGTGGGCCGCGAGGTTGGCGGAGATCCGCGCCCGGAGTGAGTCATCGAGCCGTTGGACAGGCATAAGCGGGGTTCAGGGAGCTTCGCAACCGCCCTTCTTGCGCACCGACACGCCTGCGGCGCTCGCGGAGCATCCGTTTGAGTACGTGTTCCCGTCGCATCCGCAGACCGGTTTGTAGTCGCGCGTGCATGCCTGCGGGCGGGTCCGGCACTTGCCCGCCTTGCCCCGCTCTCCGCACGCTGCCGCGGGCGCATAGCTGCAGTAGAGACCTGTGGCGCATCCCTTGTTGGGGCCACAGGCGTCTCCCGCCTCTCCGGCCGCGGCCGGCGGCGTGTCCTGACACAGTCCGCGGTGGCGAATCGAAGACCCGTGCGAGTGTGCGACGCAGTCGTTGCTGTAATTGCGCCCGTCGCATCCGCAGACCGGGGCCCATTCCTTCGTGCACTCGGTCGGCAGCTCGCTGCATTGACCGGCTTTGTCGACCTCGCCGCAGTACTGCCCCTCGGTGTATCGGCAGAACGCGCCGGCCCCGCAGTCAGAGACTTCGCTCCCTGGACCACAGGCGACCGGGCCCGCCGGCACGGCATCGGGGCAGACCCCTTGCTCGCGTGGAGAGACACCATGCGAGTGAGCGACGCAGATGTTCAAATAGGTTCGTCCATCGCACCCACAGACCGGGCTGTAGTCTTTGGTACAGGTGATCGGGATCGGAAAGCAGGCGCCCTTCGCGCCGGTCTCGCCGCAGGCCGCAGCCGGCGTGTAGTGGCAAAGTGAACCCTCCTGACACGTGTCCCCAGGACTTCGGCTGCATTCGCCGCCCGGGCGGTCGGGATACCTGGCGGGTTCACTCTCCTTTGTGCAGGAACTGGCCAGACCTGCCGAGAGAATCAGCATGAGCGTGAGCAACGAGCGCATAGTGCCGTAGGTATCGCCGAAGGCACCTTCGAGCAAGGGCCCTCAGGGCCTGCCGGCGGGGGCTGTTGCCCGTCTACGGCTGTGGGTCAGCCCTTCGTCAGGTGATTCGCGATCTTCGGGACCCACTCTCCGGCGGTGCCTTCGAAGAAGTGCCCTCTGCCGGACCGGGCCACCTCGTCACTAAAAGGGTTGGGCTCAGGGTTGACCACGAGGAGTGGTGTCCCCCGGCTGGCGGCGATACGTCCGATGTGGACCGGAAGGGTGGTCGCGCCAGTGGTTCCCACCACGACGACTGCCGTGGCGCGTTCTGCCGCATTGAGGGAACTCTGGAAACGGAAGTTCTCCTCGTCGTAGCTCTCGTCGAACCATAGAACGTGCGGGCGGGTCGGTGCCTGGCAGGACGGGCATCGGAGGGCATCTTTCTCGCCACCGCTCAGAGGTCGGCCTCTTTCCCAGAACACGTCGATCGCGTCGGGCAACGCAATCGGCCCACTGGGGCACTCGTTCAGGCAACGCATGAAGTCGATATTGCCGTGAATCTGATATGTGCGATCGGTCGTGTTGCCCGCGCGCAGGTGAAGCCCGTCTACGTTTTGGGTCACCAGAAGAAAGTCGTCGCGGCCTCGATCCTCGAGTGACGCGAGCGCTCGGTGGGCCTGGTTCGGCTCCGCCAAGCGGCAAATGCCGCGTCGGTACAGGTACCACGCCCACACCTCACCGGGCATTTCGTTGAACATCGCCCGCGTAGCCATCTGCTCTGGCTGGTAGTTGCGTGACCCCACACGCCAATACCCCTCTTCGCCACGAAAGGTGGGGATGCCGCTCTCGGCGGAGATGCCCGCTCCAGTAAGCCAGAGTGTGAGCCCCCCGCCACGAGTGATAACGTCTTCGAGATCAACCACGTCTGACAGCTACCCGTAAGCCTCCCGGTCGTCCAGTCCCGACCCTGAGCTCTGAACCACAGGCAGCAAGTAATGCAAAGGCCGGCTCCCCGAGAGGAGCCGGCCCTTGCTGCCCGTTTCGTGTGTTCTGTTCTGGTCTCTAACTAGTTCCCAATGTGCCCAGAGATACCCAGGATGATCGAGTAGTACTTGTCGCGGTCGGCGATGACGGTCTCCAACCCGTCTGCGTCGGTTTCGATTGGCGCGTTCCGAGAGAAGTAGGTGTTGCGTGTGGTCCACTCGCCACGTCCTTCCAAGCTCAGTACGAGGTACTCGGCTGGCTTGTATCGGAGAGTGATCGTGCCGGTCGTGAGACCACCGAAGCTGTCGACCAGGTTCCGCTGGTTGTCGTTGCCGCTCAGGTTCTCGCCACGAAGGCCGATCGAGACCTTGTCGCTGACGTCGAAGATGAGAGCGAGGCTGTGACCAAAGGCGAACGCGGTCACGTTCTCCGGAGGCAGCAGCCCGTTGCTGACGAACGGATTGATCTGGTAGTCGCCGTTGAAGAGGAGCGTGAACCAGTCGACCGACACGCTCAACACGACGTCGAAGAAGTGCTCCCAGTCCTTGTTCTCGTTGGAGCTGCTCGGAGCGTGGTTGCCGCCGATGTAGAGGCCGAACACGTCGCCAGGAGCGAACGAGAACTGCCAGCCGAGAGCCGGAACCTGGTTGTCGAGATCGACCGGAGTTCCGCCGAGGACACCGCCGTTGGTCACCATGAAAGTGAACCCGACCGCGTCCGACAACTCCGTGCCCATTCTGACACCCATGTGGTTAAACGGTTGGCGAAGGAAGTAGAGAGCGCCGCGAGAGTAGTTCGCGTTCTCCCATTCGTCTGCGACCTCAGCACCGTAGATCGTGTCGAAGAAACCAACGTCGATCGAGAGCTTTTCGGTGGGCAACCAACTCGCGTAGCCCTGCTTGACGGGGTTCAACGGGGTCAAGAGCGGGGCACCAGTACCCCAGCGGAGGTCGACCACGACTCCCCACTTCTCGCCGGTGTAGGCGACCATGCCGCCGACGAAGTTGACACCGAAGCCCATGTAGTTCGTGTAGGGGTAGCCGAGATTGTTGTACGTACCCGACCGACGGTATCCGTTGAAGTTGTAGAACGCGCTGGCCATGATCTGCCAGGAGAGTCCGTCGATGAGCGAGCTCTCTTCTGCGGGCTCGTCCCCTGCGTACTCCTCCGTCATGTCATCGGCGGCCACCTTCGGGGGCGGTACCTCCTCGATGGCTGGCGTCGGGGGCGGATCCGTCGTCTCGACTGTATCGACAACGACCGTCTCCACATCCTCCTCGACCATCACGTCCTGCGCGAGGGCCATTGCGGGAAATGCCAGTCCGCACGCCACCGCTATCGAAAGAACCTTAGTCATCACTACCTCCACTCCAGCGTGTTTCACACGCACCAAACCTTTGTTCACCGGGTCTCTCCACTGTCCAGATGCTGAAAAGGGTAGAGAAGAGGGGCAGAGCAGA
>JBCCEK010000129.1:0-13251 GCA_039030295.1 Myxococcota bacterium
GGAACCGATAATCATCGGACTCGGTTGGGTCGGCATCTACGCGCCGCTCGCCTTGGGCGCGATGGGCAGCATGATCGGCTGCTCCAAAGCCGGAATGGCGGCGGCGGGCGCACTGCTCGAGGTCGAGGGAGGGTACGGACGCTACATCGGGCTCTCGGCCATGCCCTCGTCGCAGACCATCTACGGCATCGTCGTCATGCTCTCCTTCAGAGTGCCGCTCACGATGGACAACGCTCCAGGCATCTTCGCCCTCGGATTCCTCTGCGGACTCGCGTTGCTGACGAGCGCCTCGGCCCAGGGCGATGCACTCGCTGCCTCGATTGCCGCGGCGAAGAGCAAACCTGAAATCTACGGAATCTCCATTGCCCCTGCGGCCATCATCGAAGGCTTTGCGGTTTTCGCATTCGTCTTCGCCTTGGTGCTCGGCGGCGGACTCACGAGCTGAGAGGCGGAACGATGGCAGAAGCAAACACGTCGAACGCGTCAGGGGTTCAAGAGCTAATCACGCGAATTCGCGATCAGGGCGTCAGGGCCGGCAAGGACGAGGCGAACGAACTGGTCGAAAACGCGAAGCGCGAGGCCGCGAAGCTCCTCGCGGATGCGCAGGCCGAGATCGCCGCGCTTCGAGCGCAGACAACCGCAGAGATCCAGGCGGAGAAGGCTGCGGCGCTCGAGGCGCTGAAGCTTGCCGCTCGCGATACCGGGCTCGAGCTGCAATCGGCGGTCGTTCGTCAGTTCGAGCAGAAGGTCAACCGGCTGGTTTCCGAGACCACACTCGACGGCGAGTTCCTGGAGACGCTGGTACTCGTACTCGCCGGCCACAGCGCCGACGAGTACATCAAGGACAAGGACGTGAAGCTACTCGCGAACAAGGTCGCGTTCGGCACCGGCGATGATCCGGAGGTGAAAGAAGGCGCTGGGCGAGCGGCCCTCACCATTGCGAGCGACATGCTGCGGGAGGGCGTGGAGCTCGTGCCTGCGAGCGACATCCAGGGCGGTGTCCGGGTTCAGGTCGTGGAGGACCATCTCGAGATCGACCTTACGAGTGAGGCGGTGTCTCGACTCCTTCTGCGTAATCTGCTCCCCCGGTTTCGCGCGCTGCTCACGGGAGCGGAATAGACCGACGATGGGAGAGCACCGCTACTACGCCCTCGTCGCCAGCCTGCCGAAGCTGCCTCACTTCGAGCAGGGCGAGTACGTTCCGATTACGCGGCAGACGCTCGAGAGCCGCCTGCGCACGCTCGATCCGGCGCACCTCACCGAGCTACAAGCCGCCGGAAAACTGACTCGCTGGCAGCGCCAACCGCGCGAACGCACGACGGCCGACATCATCTCGCAGTACGCGAAGGCGATGAAGGTCATCGAACACCCGGCCCTCCGCGACATCGTCGAATATCGCATGGGCGAACGCACCGTCATGGTCGCGCTCCGAATGCGGAAGCGCGGTGAACGTCCTCAGCCGGACGTCCCGTGGGGCGTGGGGCGCTGGACGCGTACCGTCGAAGAGCATTGGGACGACGCCGATCTCGGGGTGAGGGCGGTCTTCCCATGGGTCGAGAAAGCGCGGTCGCTCGTCGATTCGGGCAACGCACTCCAGCTCGAGCGAACTCTGTTGGGCGTCATCTGGGACAGGCTTACGGAGATCGAGGGGCGGACACCCTTCGGCTTCGAACGCATCATTGCGTTCGTCTTCAAATGGGACCTTTTCAAGCGCTGGCTCAGCTACGATCCGGCAGTCGCGAAAGAGCGGTTCCAGGAACTCACCTCGGAGGTAACTCGTGACCACCAGCAACTCTTCGCCTGAGCGCGCGCCTCGACCGACCGCGCCCGTCGTCGGCGTGAAGGAGAGTCTAGTCACGATCGACGTCAGCGAGACCCCCGTCATGAAGAACGAGGTGGGCTACATCCTCGTCGGCGAGGAGCGACTCAAGGCGGAGGTGCTCCGAGTCGAGGGCAACTCGGCGGACATGCAAGTGTTCGAAGAGACCGGGGGGGTGAAAGTGGGTGACCAGGTCGAGCTGAGCGGAGAGATGCTCTCCGTCACACTCGGGCCCGGGCTGCTCGGCCAGGTCTTCGACGGCCTTCAGGTCCCTCTCGACGTCGTCGCCTCCGAGTACGGCTTCTTTCTGCCCCGTGGGATCGCCGTGCCCCCGGTGAGTCTCGAACGGCAGTGGAAGTTCGAGCCGCAGCAGGCTGAGGGAACACGGCTCGTGGCAGGTCAGACGATCGGCGTGACTCGCGAGGGACCCTTCGAGCACAAGATCATGGTGCCGTTCGAGGAGCAGGAGCCCGTCGAGCTCGTCTGGGTGCGGACCGGGTCGTCCACCGTCGACGAGACCGTCGCGCGTATCAAGCGTGCCGATGGCTCCGAGCGCGAGCTCACGATGCTTCAGACGTGGCCGGTCCGAAGGCCGCTTCCCGAGAACATGCTCACGCGCCGGTTCGCCGAGCGACTCTATCCGCAAGAACCCATCACCACGACGCAGCGAATCATCGATACGTTCCTCCCGCTGGCCCGCGGCGGGACCGGTTGCATTCCGGGCCCCTTCGGCGCGGGGAAGACGGTCCTTCAGAGCTGCATCGCACGCTACTCCACGGTCGACATCGTCATCATCATCGCTTGCGGAGAACGCGCGGGCGAAGTGGTCGAGACGATCACGGACTACCCGAAGCTGAAGGACCCGAGGACCGGCGGCACGCTCATGGAGCGCGCGATCATCATCGCCAACACCTCGTCGATGCCGGTCGCGGCGCGCGAGGCGTCCATCTTCACCGGCATCACGCTCGGGGAGTACTACCGGCAGATGGGGTACGACGTCCTTTGCATTGCGGACTCGACTTCGCGGTGGGCGCAGGCGATGCGCGAGACCTCAGGCCGAATGGAGGAGATTCCCGGAGAAGAGGCGTTCCCCGCCTACCTCGATTCGTCGATCAAGAACATCTACGAGCGCGCTGGGGTCATTCACAGCCCAAACGACGAAACTGGAAGTCTCACGATCGTGGGAACCGTCTCCCCGGCTGGCGGCAACTTCGAAGAGCCGGTCACGCAGGCGACTCTCGCGACGGTGAAGTGCTTTCTCGGGCTGTCCTCTGACCGCGCCTACAAGCGGTTCTATCCAGCCATCGATCCGCTCATCTCGTGGTCGCGCTACCTCGACCAGCTCCGGGGTTGGTTTGCGGAGAATCTGGGCGCCGAGTGGGTGACCACCGTGCAACGATACCAGGAGCTCTTGGTCGAGGGCGATACCATCTACCAGATGATGCAGGTCACCGGCGAAGAGGGAATCAGTGAAGAGGACTTCGTCCGGTACCAGAAGTCTCTCCTCCTCGACATGTGTTACCTGCAGCAAGACGCATTCGACGACGTCGACGCCTCCATGCCGCGTGAGCGTCAGCAGAAGAGCTTTGAGCTGCTTTCGTGGCTCATCGACAGCGACTACAGCTTTTTGAACAAAGACGCCGCGCGAGATTTCTTCACCCGCATCACTGGGCTCTACAAGAATCTGAACTACGCCCCCGACGGGTCCCCCGAGTACGAGGACTACGAGCGGCAGATTCGCGAGCTCGCTCGCGACGCCCAAGGCTCCTAGGCGTACTCCCGTTCGAGGAACTGCCTCGTCAGCTCGAACAGCTGATGATGGCAGGCCGCATTGCCATGAAGGCCGTCGCTCGCAAGCAAGGGTCGCATGTCGGTGTTGCGGAAGTGTCCGAAGAAATCGATGACCTTGACTTCGAGTGACTCGGCAACGTCGGTCAGCGTCTGGTTGTAGAGAAGCGCGTCTTCGAGGCGGTAGTACGCTGGGGTGCCGGGGTAAGGCTGCGTGCGCTCCTCGTCGAAGGGGTAGCCAGTCATCACCGCGGTCGGCGCTACGCCCAGCGCTGCCGACAGGAGCTCGCGTAGCAGTTGCGCGAAGGCATCGATGGGCGTCGCGTTGGGGCCTTCTGCAGAGCCGACGCGCCGGCTGTCGTTGAAGCCGGCGTAGATCAGGATGAGGTGAGGCTGGCGCGCCTGAGCTTCCGAGGCGATGCGCTCGCACAGGGCCGAAGTCTGTTCACCCCAAATGCCCAGGTTGTAGACTCGGTTCTGGGGGTCGCGGGCCTCGTGCCAAAGACGAAGCCGTTGAACGAACCCTCCCATCTCGTCGTCAGCCGTGCCGTAGACGGTGCTCGAGCCGAACACGGTGATGCGACGGGGTGGCATAGGGGATTTGGCCACCGTATGTACCACATTGCAGATTCGAGAATCAGCCTAAGTCGGTACTCAGTCCGACAAACGCATTGACGAGGTGGGACAATGCAATTGACTGGTATCCTCCGCGGATGCTCCAGTCGTTTGGACCGTCTCTGTACCTCGCCGAGGGGCCGGATATTTCATTCTACGGCATTCCCCTCAAGATCAGGTCTGGGAGACTTAATCGAGCGAAACCCCGAGGAGCAGTTTTCCGGTTGGAAGAGCGCCGCGATGCGTTTGGGCGGCGTCGTCGGCGACCACGGTACGACCCCACTCGACTGGCGGCTGAGCTTTCTTCGGCACGGCGAGGCGCGCGAAGCCCGCGACAAGATCCTCGGATGGAATCCAGAACGCCTGGTCATCGCACACGGCACGTGCGTTGAGTCAGGCGCAGCAGAGATCGTCGCCGAAGCTCTCGCTTGGATCTAGGCCGCGGTCGACGACGAAGGCTCGCCCAACGCTTTATCGCGTCCCCCGCATCCGCAGCGCCCCTACGGGCAGCCGGGATTGGGCGCGGACGAGACGTCAAAGTCGATCGTCGGGCAGTCGAAGATCTCGACCAAGCCTCCGCCGATCGAAACGAGGGTCGCGCCCGGCTCAGCCAGGATCGCGAAGGCGCCGCCCGTCCCGTAGGTCACGGTGCCGCCAGCCTTGACGTGCACCACGAAGCGCCCTCCGCTGCCGATCTCGATCTCGCCCCCACTCTCGACGTAGGCACGGAAGCTCCCACCGAGGCCGGCCTCGATCTGACCCCCATCACAGACCCAGGTTTCGAACGAGCCTCCGCCGCCGATCGAAGAGCCCGTGTCGGTGACGACCATGGCCTCGCTCGAGATGGTCGCGTCGCAACTCACGATGACGACCTGAGCGGTCTCGGTCGTCGTGCAGCCGAGAGCGTCCCGCGCGGTGAGCTCCGCGTTGAAGGTCCCCGTCCCACTGTAAGTGGTCTCCGGATTCTCATCGGTGGACGATGCGCCGTTGTCGAAGTTCCACACGAATCCGGTCGCGTCCGGTGCGTTGGCCGTGAACGAGACCGTGTCCCCCACCTGATGAAAGAAGGCGTCGGGCTCTGGTGACGCTTCCGGCGGGTTGTTCGGGTTGAGGTTGAACGAGGTGGCGGTTGGCTCGGACACGAGTTCTCCGTCGTTCAACACGAGCCGGAGCCGGTACATGCCTCCAAGCATCGCGTCACCGGGAAGGAATGCGACCATCGTGGCCGAGCCGGGGCTCCCGCTGACCGAACCGATCACGACCGGGCTTTCACCGAACGAGCCGTCGGGTGACGAGAGTTGCAGCGCGAGGTTCCCCGACGCACCGACGAGCGTGTAGTCCACCGACAACCTGGCACCCACACACTGTTCTGACGAGACGTCTGCGATGGCGATCGAAGGCGCGGCGCCCCCTGCGCCTCCTTGGCCTCCGGCGCCCGACGCACCGCCACCCCCGGTTCCTGCGTTCCCCCCGTCACCGCCAGTCCCAGACGTACCCGCGTCGCCGCCGGAGCCACCGGCCTGCCCTTGGTTGTCGCCGCATCCGACAGCAGTCACCAGAGCACCTACAAGAACCAGAAACCGAATCATGAAATCACCCCGTCGTTGAGATGCGCATTCGCGCTCGACGAAGCCTCACGTGCCTGCCCGATCGCGTCCAGTTCCGTGCGTCGGGCGGACGCATGAATCCTCGCGGCCTTTCTTAGTCGCAGGTGAAGCCGTCAGGAACGCTCTCTCGGTCGTCGCAGAACCTGTCGGCCATGACGCGCTGGTAGAATTCGTCCGGCCGGATCGGTTCGCCACCGCAGAAACCGTCGATGCACTCGGGTCGCCAGGGAAGCCGACACTGGGATTCGCCATCGCAGGCCACCTCGTCGCCGATGTGGGGTTCACAACGGCAGTTCGCCATGCAGGGGATGTATCGGTTTGTGACGTCATAGCGCGAGAAGCAGAGTCGTTGACACTCAGCCGCGCTGCTGTCTGGGTGGGGCATCTCGCATGCGGGCGGGGGACCGCAAAACCCGCCGTCTTCCCAACACACCTCGCCCTTCAGGCAGCCCGCATCGCTTTCGCATCGATAGAGCGGCATCAGCAGCCCATGGGACGATCCGACGTTCAGCGCGATCTCCTCGAGACTTAGCGTCTGAGCTGTGCCCCCGGTGCCCGGTGCACCGCCAACGCCCCCGTCACCCGGTGCACCGCCAACGCCCCCGGTGCCGACCGCGGCCTGCGCGTCGGCCAGGCCTTCGGCGTAGCCCGCCTCGAATCCGTCTAGGAACGCCTGATCGAGTCGGCCGCTGTCCTCGGAGTCACCGCATGCCGCGACCGCGACAAGAGACATCAGACAGGCTGCGTAGGCCAGCTTGGCGCTGGGCCACTCGATTCGTGCTTCGTTCAACACCTATGAGCCCCTTGATCAGGGTAGCAGGTGAAGACGATGGGTGTTCCCCCGTCGCCCGACAGCCGCGAATTCGCAGCGGTCTCCCCAACCCCCTCCACCGAATCGTCGACCAAGGTGCGATCCCTCTTCATCTTCTGCCGCTTGCAGCTTCCAGCGAAGGCGACCCTTGGTTGACAACGGCGGACCGAGCGACGAGATAGAAGCATGTCTAGACGTAACGACCAGGCCCGGCTTCGGCTTGCCTGGCAGCGAAGCTCGTCCGGCCTGCTGGTGGTCGCCTTGACCCTTGGCTGCTCTTCGAAACCGAAGGAGGCCCCGGAAGCCGTGGAGGCCGTGGAGGTGCCCGTGGAGTCGGCCGAGGACACGGGGGACTTCGGGTCCGAAGACGCGTGGATGGACGACGAACCCGCCCCCCTGCCCCCGCCCCCGGACGTGGGTACCGCCCCCGACAACGCCAAGCGAATCGACTCGGGTCTCGCCTGGCTCGTTCTCGAGCCTGGCAAGGGTGCGCGGCCGAAGCCAGGTGACCTCGTGACGTTGGAGTTCACAGCATGGCGGAGCGATGGCTCCATGATCGACAGTACGAAACCGCGCGGGCGCCCTCAGGTGTTCCAGCTCGACCGCTTGATCCCTGGCTGGCAGGACGGCATCAAAATGATGGCGCCGGGCGAGGAGCGACGGTTCTGGGTGCCCGCGGCACTGGCACACGGCCAAGGGGATTCGCCCGATGGCGCGTCTCCCGCGGGCGACCTGGTGTTCGACACAAAGCTCGTCAGCACCAGGCCCGCGCCGGGCCCGCCCAAGACACCAAAGGATGTCGCTTCTATTCCGAAGGACGCCCTCAAGAGCCCGACCGGCCTCGCGTCGCGCCGACTCCGAAAAGGAACTGGGTCCGAACACCCGACCGTCACCAGCGAGGTCACGATGCACTACGCAGGATGGACGCAGGACGGCGAGCTCTTCGATACGTCGATCACTCAGGGAGAACCGCTCACCGTGGCGTTGTTCAAGATGCCGCCTGGCTGGGTGGAGGGGCTCAACCTGATGGTCGTCGGTGAGAAGCGCCGGATCTGGATGCCGGAAGTGCTTGCCTATCCCGAAGGCGAAGCGCCACCGGGCCAGCCTAAGGGGATGCTCGTATTCGACGTGGAGCTGCTTGCGTTCGGGGACACGCCTTCGTTCGGCATCGGCGTCTCGAACGAAGCCCCGCCCAACGAAGCCCCGCCCAACGATTGACGACTAGGTCATTTAGATTGGTATTCGAGGTCGGGGGCCTCGATCTCATCCGGAAGCGGGTCTGCTTCGCGCTGACCGTCCTTGATCAGTGTCGCGTAGACCTCAGCCTTCGGCACCCCGCTCTCCACGAGCGCCGTTCCGCTCGCGATCTCGTGCTCGACGATCGACCGAAACATGGGCCGTGGGATCGCGCCCTGCACCTCGATCCCGTTCACGAAGTAGACCGGCGTGCCAGGAAGCCCGAGTTTGACTCCGAGTTCGATGTCCTCGTTGACCACTGACGCCTGTGCGTTCCCATCGAGCACCTGCGCGGGATCGAGCCCGAACTCGCGCGCCACGTCTTGCAAGAACTCGTCGTCGAGCCCCTTCTCGATGTTGTCGAACAGGGTGTCGTGCACCTGCCAGAAGACCTCGTCTCCTGACTGGCTGTAGGCTTCCATTGCCAACCGCGATGCGGCTTCGGCGTTCGGGTGCATGTCCGCCGGCATGTTCCGCCACACGATTCGAACGTTGTCCCCATACTGCTCGCGGAGCTCGTTGAGCGTGTCGACCATACGGGCGCAGTACACACATCCGAAATCGCTGAACTCGACGATGGTCACAAGAGCGTCGTCAGGCCCGACAGACGGCTGCGCATCGGTGACGGGCACGTAGTAGCGTGGAGGCTCCTCGGGTTTCTCGGCGCCGGGGGGAACGCCGGTCGCGTCTGGTTCAGCCTGCGGGTCGGGTCTCGACGTGTAGAGATAGATGCCCGCTCCGACCACTGCAGCCAGCAGCACCGCCACGATCGCCTTGTTCATGCTAGTCGCTCCTCTTCTTGGGTGGCCCGGGCCACGGCCGAGACGAAGTGAAAGGCCCGACCCAGCATGATGCCGGGTCGGGCGCAGGTTGTCAGACTTTCAGACCTCGAATCAGAGGCCGTTCAAGTCCTCGGGCAGGTTGGGTTCGTTGCAGTTGCTGCCTGGCATCCCGCCGCGGAAACCCCACCTGGGGCTCGTGGCGAACAGGTTCTGCAGACACAGGTCGAGGAACTCCTCGGTAGGCTGGCGGAACCGGATCGAGTTGACTCGAACCCCGTACTGGTTCCGAGCGTTGGGACGTCCGTACCCGCAGCGGATCGTAATGGGTGAGTAGGGACCCATGCCGCACTGCGACGTGTTGTCCTCGGTGCAGCAGCCACGCGGGTTGTCCTCGGTACAAGGCTCGTTCGGATCCGCAGGACGCCTGCCATCCGACGCATTGGCGAGGTTCGACATCGTCCAGTCGCCCTGGATGTAGCATCGACCGTCGGTCAGCCCTGTGTCTTCGACGCAGACCTGTCCGTCAGGGCAGCTGCCCAGGATACCCGGGGTGCAGCGCTCGGGTCGGCGAGGTGCACGTGGGTTCACGAAGGCCGGGTTGCACGCGACCTTGTCACGGATGTAGCCGTTCTCGAAATTCGGGTCGCGTTGCTTGTTTCGGTAGATCAGGAACGGAGGGTGTCGGTCACACCTGATCTGGCCGTTCGCTCTAGCCTCGTCGCAGGTTTGGCCAGGCGGCGGTGGGAAGAAGGTCGCAAGCTGCTGAACGTTGATATCGTTCGCATTGGCCCAGTCGCGAATGGTGGAGCGGAAGCTCCTTCGCCGGAGGGGGCGCGTGTAGTGGAGGAAGATCCACTCGTAGCGGCGATTGTCTGTTCGGCGCTGGCACCGCTCACCCTTCGGACCATCGATCCCGCAGAACTGGACGATGTCGCCGACCGCACGTGACTGCTCTGGGTAGCGAACGTCGCCCCCGAAGGTCCCGTAGTTCTGAATGCCGACGTACTTGAAGTCCGCATCGCCCGCCTCAGGCACCGTGCACGACCGATCGGTTCGGCACTCTTGCACGTTGACGAACGTTGGCGGCCTCCGGATGCGGGTCAGGTACACGGCATCGGTCGCGTTCGTGAGGAGGCTGATGACGTATCCGGTGCACTCGAGCGCCGGATCAGGAATGTTCTGGCCGGTTGGGCCAAGTTGACCGGGGCCCGCCCAGTGGGTGTAGAAGAGCTGCGGTCGGTCCCACCGCTGACGGTTCGGGCAGTTCTTCCCAGGCTGCGGGGGAGTCGGTCGACCGATGGTGATGTTGGGCTCGGTGTTTCCGATCTCTTCGATCTTGGTGCCGTCCGGCGCAATGTCGGGGATACGGTGATCGATGAGGGTGAAGTCTCGGAAAGCCTCGAAGCGCGGGCATCGTTTCGTTCGGTCCGGGCGACGCGGGTCTACGCAGGTGATCGGCCGCGGAAGCGTGTACCCGAAGCGGGCGAAGTCGGAGAACGCGTAGAACCGAGCACCGTCGCGAATTCCGAAGGGGAAGTTCCGGAGCGGGTAGTACACACGCTGGAAGATGAGGTTACGGTTTTCTCGGGTCCCGATCCCCATGACGTTGCAGATCTCCTCCCCGTTGCGGGTTTCGCAGGCAGGAACCCCGGAGTTGCGGGTCACCTGATAGAGGGGCGCCGGCGTCACATAGAGCGACACCTGCCGCTCGTCGCGCGGGGTGATGATCAACTCGCCCGGTTCGTACGGGTTGGGCAGGTACTTGTTCCCGCGGTTCCAGGCGTCCCACCAGTTGGTACCCTTCGAGTTCGCTTGCGGGTTCGGAATGACGTAGTTGCTGGCACGAAGTTGGGCGACGGGCTTGGTATCCTCGTACGTCACCGTGGACGAGAAGGTCGCGTACGGAACCGTCAAGTCGACACGGAACGCAGTGTTTCTCTGCGGCGGCGTGATCTTGATCAGGTAACACGTGTTGGTGTCGGGATAGATCAGTGGGATCTCCTCGATCACCTCGCATACCAAGATGTCCCAGAACGTGCGCGTGCGATCGAACGTGCACATGCCGCCTGCATTGTCCATGGTCCTGCCGGTGCCTGATTCGCCATAGCTCCAGGTCTGGGCCGATGCGCTTGAGGTCGTGACGACTGCGATCGCCACGACGCACGAAAGCGCAAACACTAACTTCGTGATTGTCCTCATTGCCTCACTCCTTGCGCGGGGACGTCGTTTGTAGGTCATCGCTCTCCGAAAAATCAAGTGTCATCTCGTTCACCAAGACTGCGATCGGACGAACTGTGAGCCATATCACACACGACTGACACACAAGCTGATGCATCGGAGTTGCAGAAGGTCGAGGACGATTAACGCGCGGGAACACCCCAAGGGGGGGTGTGGCAGTGTGTGCACCGGCGCGAGGCGTGGTCGACGAAGGTGACGGCGACCGGATCTACCGAGCGGTTTTCTCGAACTCATCCTGTTGCACAATGGACAGGCTTTCGTCGCGGAATTTGCTCGGTACTGCGTTTTTCACTTTTTGGGAAAGCCAAGATTCCAAAACAGGACACGAGGCGAAAGCACGTCCCTGCGTCATTCGTCGAGAGCCTACGGCTTGCGAGCGTGTGCGATGCGATTGATCGCGACAACCAACGAGCCCCGGGCCGAGGTGTAAGGAACGCGCGCCTCGGGACGTCTACTCGTGGGGACGCCGCGTGTCTGCGAAATCATTCTTTACGTCGAAACTGCTGGCGGTGATAGGCCTAGCCGCCCTCTTCGGCGTCATTGCGACCGGTTGCGGCGACGATGCGAACGGCGGCGGCGCCGACCACGGGGAAGCTCCGCTGCCCAAGTCTCTCGTCGGCGCCTGGGTCTTTCACTCCGTACACGCCGACGGGATGCCTGCAGATCTAAGGGGCATGCTCGAGTGGGACCCCGGAACGGCCGTTGCCGAACTCCTGATCCTCGAGGACGGCTCTTTCGTCTACCGAGAGGTCGACGGCAATGGCGTGGAGCTCGCGGCCGAGTCCGGCGTCGTTTCAGTGAGAGAGGCAGACGAGATCGATCTCATCGTCCAACGAGGTAGTGCTGGCCCTGCCGATGGCATGCTGTCTTTCTTGTTCGCCGTCGCCGACGACACGCTCACGCTCCGCGAAACGGGAGGCTCTCTCGTCTTCACGCTGTTGAAGGCTCAGGCAGAGTGAGATGGTCTGACTTGAGCGCAGCCACTAGGCGAGCTTGGCCCATTCGTAGCGGACGCCCGTGAGGCGTTCGGATTCGTCCCAGAGCCGCCGGGCGTCGTGATGACTCCGGGACGCCCTGCTGGATCGAACGCGAACGGGGGCACCGCTCATGCCGTGGAACGCGCCTGGGCCGTAGTACTCTCCACCGCGAACCCGCGGATCCGCCGATGCCCGAAGCTGAGGAAGCGCACCCCCGGCAGGGTCTTGGACGACGCGCCTCAAGACCGGCTCCATCAGTCGCATGGCCCACATCTTGTCGATATGCCGGCCTAAGTTCGTCTGCGAAGCGCCCGGATGTGCCGCGACCGAGACGCAGTCGATGTCGTGTTGTTCGAAGCGGCGCTGGAGTTCGTAGGCGAAGAGAAGATTCGCCAACTTGGAGCGACCATAGGCTTTGAACGGCCTGTATCCTTGACCATCCTCGAACAGCAGGTTGTCGAAGCGCATCGCTCCGGCGCGGTGGGCCGAGCTGCTAACCGTGACCACCCTCGATCCCGCGGTGCGCCTGAGCGCGCTGAGAAGCCGGCCGGTCAGCGCGAAATGCCCAAGATGGTTGGTGCCCATCTGCGCTTCGAAGCCATCGCGGGTCAGACCATACGGCGTGCCCATGATCCCGGCATTGTTGAGGAGGACGTCGAGTTGGCCAAACCGTTCGTCGAATGCGACCGCGAACGCGTCTATCGACGACAAGTCCTGCAGATCCAGCCGCATCACATGAGCGTTGGAATGCGGTGCAACCGCGACGATCGCCCGCTTGGCTGCCTCGCCACGCGCGATCGAGCGACACGCGAGGATGACCTCCGCTTCGTGCTGCGCAAACGCCTTCGCGGACTCCAACCCGAGGCCGTCGTTGCCTCCGGTGACAACAATCGTCCTGCCACGTAAATTGGGCAGATCCCTCGCTGTCCACATGGCCACGCTCCAGCCCTTGTGCCCGAGAGCGCCCCTACTCTGCGGCGTCGTCCCGCAATACGTTCAGCGGTGTGTACTTCGTGGGAATGCAGTTCTTGCCCATGGGTCGCTCTTCACCAAGCAGCTCGACCTGGATCCAACGCCGGAACGCGTTGACCTTCTCGAAACCTTTGGGCACGTCCTCGTAGAAGCGGTATGGGGCCTTTTCGAAGAACGCGCGACGATCCTGCGTATGCAGATAGTAGACCTGCGCGAACGTCCCCCAAGGGTGGATCTGACTGATGAAATCACGGTAGCTCGGAATGAGGCTCCACTGGCGCTTGTCCATGTACATGGTGAGCGTCCACTCGGTGACCTCATCTTCGATCGGCGTCGTGCAATGGATCATCAAGGCCTCGAACCCACCGATGTTGGCCTTCGTGATGTGGATGCCGAGCCCATGAAA
>JBCCEK010000130.1:0-13113 GCA_039030295.1 Myxococcota bacterium
AATGGAATCTCGATTCGGGTGACGAGCGACGGAGGTTGAGGGCTGTAGTCACCCGCTGGTGCGCCTGGCCGGCGGGCGTAGGGGACGAACCAGATCGCGATGGAAACGAAGTCGCTGGACAACACGTAGAGCCCGTCGTCTGCGATCGCGACCTTGGGAGCGCGCTCGCCCTCGGTGCCGAGCGTGACGTCGTTCACCGCCACCGACACCAACGGTGGGCTTTGTCGCGCGCCGCTTTCGACGACCCAAAGGTCGATCGTGTCCGCGCCCGGCCTCTCTTCGGTCGGCGCGTCGAGAACGACGAGGTTGCCATCAAGCGAGCCAAACCCCGCAGAGGGACAGAAGTCGGCGGCGCTGGCAACTGCGGTCACGCCAGCGACCGTGCCGGAGGTCGTGACGTCGCGCGCGACCAGGAACTCGTCCAGCCAATCGAAGTAGTAGTCGCCGTTCGCGACTGCCTGGCATTGGCCCCACGGGCTCGGCACCACACTCTGCGTGAGCGTCGCTCCCGACTCGACGTCAAGCTCGACGATGCGCGTCTCCGAGTCGACCAGGGACGTAAGCGATGTGTAGAACTGCCGACCGTCGAGCAAGATCGGCAGCGAAGCTGCGAACGTGTCCTCGGTGGGCGCGACATAGAGTTCCCGCGCAATGCCGCGTCCGTAGTCGAAGGCAACGATGGCCTCGCGGCGCTCCTGGGTGAGCTGGTCGGTGCCCAACAACAGGTCGCCGGGTTGGTAGGAGATCGACATGAGCAGCGTGAGGTCGCGCGAAACGCGAAACGCCGAGGTGTCGAACGCGAACCCCTCCGGGCTTGACGTCCCCGGACTCACCACCATGCCCGGAGTATCGAGCATGCTGACGTCCGTCGGGATCGCGGGCTCGTCATCGTCGACCCCGTCCGCGCCGTCCCCTCCCCCACACCCCAGCGTGGTAAGAGTGACGAGGAGGACGAGTTGCCAAACCGAGAGGACTTTCATGCGACCAACCTGGTTCATCCCCTGATGCGCCGGATCGTGCCAGTGCGCACGCGCAGAAGTGACGATCATGTTGCATTCCGAGAGCTTCCGGTGCGCCTCGCGGGGCCCCTCGACAGGTTCCGGCGCTGACGTCCTCGACGATGCCCAGCACACCCGGTATCGAGGGCGGATTTGGGTCGGCGAAGCCATGGAATAACTCGTGTCGGCCTAGTGTTTCAGCGAGCGTTGAGGCCCACTGCCGTTTCCTTCCTTCCCCCTCAACCCCTACACCTGTGAGCACGAATCCCCTAATCCGCCTTCTCCCGTTCATGTTCATTGTCTCTTGTTCGACAACGAACGTGGACCAGCACGAACTTCATCAGGCCATCCAGAGCTTCTACCAGGCCGCGGACAACCACGACATGGCGACCCTCGACTCGATGCTTCATCGCGATTTTCGCTTGGTTGTGACTCGGCCCGACATGGAGCCCCAGATCGTCGACAAGAAGGAGTTCATGGCGTTGATGATGACCAACATCATCGGCGGAAAGCCCAGGGAGATTCAGGAGGTCCAAGCGCAGGTGAGCGGCGATCGCGGTGTGGGCCAGATTCGACTCGAGGGACCCTTCGCCGACTTTCACGCAACGCAGACCTACGTTCGCGACGGCAGTCAGTGGCGCCTGCTCCACTCGGCGACCGACTACCATCCGAAGAGCTAAAGGTACTGCGAAGCCATGAAACGCGGGCAGGCCAGTTCCACGGCGGACATGACCGCGATGGTGCGCGCGCACGAGCACTTGTATGCTGACGGCGAGACGTTCGACGATCGGTTCGCCCTCGCACTCACCTCGCCCGGGTGGCAGCGGGTGCTTCGCAGTCGCGCCATCAAGACGGTGGTGCTCGACGGCCTCTTGCGACCGTTTCGCGGCGGGGCGGCCGTGGTCCTCGGGCGAGCGCGCTACCTCGAGGACCAACTGCCTCGCCTCGCGCGGGAAGGTTGTGCCCAGTACGTGGTGGTCGGGGCTGGCATGGACTCTTTCTCTTTGCGCAGGCCCCTTGGGCTCGAGGGGCTCCGGGTCATCGAGCTCGACCACCCGGGGACGCAAGCCGTCAAGCGGGAGCGGCTTTCGGCGACCGGAGCGCACGTAGGGGACAACGTCGAGCTCGTGGCAGTCGACTTCGAAGCCGAGACCGTCGCGGATGCGCTCGGGCGAAGCGCGTATGACGCGACGGAACCGGCAGTGTTTGGCTGGATGGGCGTCACTTATTACCTGGCCGAAGAGACCGTGTACGCAACGATCGCCTCGATGGCGTCGTGTTGCGCCCCGGGGAGTGAGCTTCTCTTTGACTACCAGGTGCCCCGCGCATTGGCGGAGCCGAAGAGCTCTCGCGTACTGAGACGTCTCGATTGGATGACCGCCAAAGTGGGCGAGCCTGTGCTCGCCGAGCTAGACCGGCAGGTCCTTGCGACCCGCCTACGTGAGATGGGGTTTGAAGTGGCGGCAGACCTCTCCGCCGATGCGCTCGACCGCATGTACTTTGCCCATCGCGAGTCCGGGCTACGAGTACCCGCTGGGATGCGCGTGATGCACGCGCGCCGCATCGGTTCTCGCTAGTCCCGCCGTGCGGCCGCAGCGCGACAATTTGACGCATTCACGTCGGGTCAGGCGCACCTATGGTGACTATCATGGACCGAACGATTCCCCTTCTGGCAGTGGTGTTGCTGCTCGGGCCGGCGGCCTCGTGCGACACGGCATCCTCCGACGACAGAGGCAAGAGCCGCGCCGTGCAGGCGATCGTGCGAGCCACGAACAGCCCGTTCTGCCCCGGTCAGACCCTGGACTCGTGTCCGAGCCCCAAGGCCGCCGTTTGGCGAACAGACATCAACGCGTGGATCGAAGATGGCGTGCCGGCCCAGGAGGTTCGAGAGCGACTTCAAGAGCGGGTCCCTGGATTCAATCTGGAACCCGAGCCCGCTTCATCAGGATGGGTCATTCCGCTCGTCGCGCTCCTGGTGTCGACGCTCTGGTTCGTGTTCACGGCTCGCTCTTTTCGACGACGCGGCGGCACCCCGCGAAACGAATCGGAACGGGTGCACGAGGGGTTCGACGCACGACTCGACGAGGAACTCGCGCGGCTCGACTAGCCCGCGCCGTCCCTGGAACGCGCTCCTCGGGCGCTTCGTAGGGTCGGCGGAGGGCGAGACCTCAGCCAAATTCGTGCTACGAGGATTGTCTGACGGGTCACCTACGGCTCGAATACGAAAGCAGGGGACCATGCTGCGAATGAACGTCCGATGGGTTGTCACGCTGGGGCTCGTGTTGTTGCTCGGTTGTGCCGCCGCGCAGGAACGCTCGACGCTGGACAGTGAGCGAAATCTCGCCGCGGCGGGCTTTGAGATGCGTATGGCCGACACACCGGCGAAGCTGACGCAACTTCAGACCCTTCCGCAGCATGAGATCCTGCCGCGTTCGAGCAATGGGCAAACCTATTTCATGTACGCCGACGCCACGGACTGTAAGTGTCTCTATGTCGGCAACCAAAGCGCCTACCAAGAGTACGCGAAGCTGACGCAGCAAGAGGAGGTCGCCAAGGAACGCATGGAGGCTGCCGAGGCCTGGGACGATGCCGCGTGGGGCCCGTGGGTTGGCGCGTGGGGCGCGTGGGGACCTTACTGGTGAACCCCGGAGGCCTGTGATCTTCGCCAATCGAGGATCCCGTCGATTACGGAGGATCCCAACCCGGGTCGGGTGTCCTGGGATGTTTGGATCTGGATCTCTTGGCCTCAGCCTTGTGCCTTGCAAACCATGGGACTAGGTTCCTGCTCGATGCGGTTTGAGCAAGTATCGGTCTACGGTGTAAGTCACGTCGACGCCGAGCACAGAGTGACTTCCACCGAGCTTGAGGCTCAGCTCGAGGCGACGATGCAGCGCCTAGGCATTCCAAGAGGCATCCTTCAAGGCCTCACCGGAATTGAAGCGCGGCGGATGTGGGACGGCTCGTATCCGCCCTCCCAAGCCGCCACCGCTGCCGGGGAGCTCGCCATCGAACGCGCCGGAGTCAGCCGAGAGCGAATCGGTGTCCTGATCAACACCTCGGTCTGTCGAGACTACATCGAGCCATCGACAGCCTCGCTCGTACACCGCAATCTCGACCTCGCACCCCATTGCATCAACTTCGACCTGGGAAACGCCTGCCTCGGGTTTCTGAGCGCGATGGAGATCGTCGGCAACATGATCGAACGAGGTCAGGTCGAGTTTGGCTTGGTGGTCGATGGCGAGAACAGTCGACAGGTGGTGACCGAGACGATCAAACGACTACGAGATCCCGAGATCGACCAGGACACGTTCCGAGCGAATTTTGCAACCCTCACGCTTGGCTCAGGCGGCGCGGCCATGGTGCTCGGCCGCAACGATCTTGCGCCAAACGGACATCGGTTTGTCGGCAGTGTGACCACCGCGGCAACCGAACACGCTGACCTGTGTCGCGGTCAAGTCGATCGAATGGAGACCAAGACCAAAGAACTCCTGGTCGAGGGCATCGCGCTCGCGAAACGGACGTGGGAGGCAGCCAAGGTCGAGCTTGGCTGGCGACCAGGCTCGCTGGATGAGTACGTGCTCCATCAGGTAAGCAAGTCACACACCGAGAAACTCGCAGGAGCGCTCGAGCTCGAACCCCTTAAGATCCTGACCACCTACGGAGAGCTTGGCAACGTGGGCCCGGCTGCCGTACCGATCGTGCTGTCGAAGGCGGTGGAAGCGGGGCGGATCGAGCGCGGGAACCGCGTGGGCCTCTTGGGTATCGGTTCGGGGCTCAACTGCAGCATGGCTGAAGTGGTCTGGTGACGTGTCGATGGAGGTGCCGGAAGCGCTCTATCCGTTCGCGCCTCACTTCCTGACGCTTCCCGACGGGGCGCGGATGCACTACGTCGACGAGGGGCGCCGCGACGCGTCACCCGTCCTGATGCTCCATGGAAACCCAACATGGTCTTTCTACTGGCGCCACCTCATCGCGGCGCTCCGGACCTCTTCTCGCGTCGTCGCGCCCGACCACATCGGGTGTGGGAAATCGGACAAGCCAGCCGACGATGTCTATGACTATCGCCTCGATCGGCGCATCGCGGATGTTGAAGCACTGGTGGAGCACCTCGGACTTCGAGACGTCACGCTGGTCGTCCACGACTGGGGTGGGATGATTGGCCTCGGGTGGGCCGACCGAAACCCAGCTCTCCTGTCTCGCCTCGTCGTGCTCAACACGGCTGCCTTCCCACTGCCTAGCTCGAAAAGGCTACCGGCCTCGCTCTGGCTAGCGCGGAACACCGGCCTCGGCGCGTTGCTGGTGCGCGGGATGAACGCGTTCTCCCTCGGGGCAACGAGGCTCGCGGTGACGCGCACCAAGATGCCCAAAGACATCCGAGACGCCCTTTGCGCGCCGTACGACAGCTGGAGCAACAGGCGCGCCGTGTTGCGGTTCGTGCAAGACATCCCGCTCAGCGAATCGGATCCGAGCTACGCGACCGTGGCCGGCGTGGGAGAGCGGCTATCCCAGTTCGAAGGCGTACCGACGCTCATCTGCTGGGGGGAAAAAGACTTCGTGTTCGACGAGCATTTCCTCGAGACCTGGCAAGAGAAGCTGCCCAGGGCCGAGGTGCATCGCTTCGCGGACTGCGGTCACTACGTACTCGAAGACGCGCACGAGCAAATCGTGCCACTGGTGCAGCGATTCGTCGGAGCAACGGCGTGAGTCCTTCGCGCGAGACGGTGGCCGACGTCCTTCCGACGATGGCCGCCTCGCAGCCCGACACGGTGGCGATGTACTTGCCGACGAAGCGCCGAGGGCGCGACGGCCTCGTCGTCTACGAACAAGTGACGTATCGAGAGCTCGATGAGCGGAGTGACCGAATCGCCGCGGGACTCCGTGCCATTGGAATTGAACGGGGAGACCGTGCGGCACTGATGGTGCGACCCAGTGCCGAGCTGTTCGCCCTCACGTTCGCGATGTTCAAGGCGGGCATCGTGCCAGTCATGGTCGACCCTGGGCTCGGCATGCGGGGCCTCGGCGAATGCCTTGCGAGAGCGAAACCAAGCGCCTTCATCGGAGTACCTCTCGCGCACGGCGCGCGCCTTTTGCTCGGCTGGGGACGAACGACGGTACGCAGGACCGTCACGGTCGGAGGATTCGGACTCGCACAGAAGACGTTGGCGCAGGTCGAGACGCTTGGCACCGAGCAGCTTTCGCTTGGGCGCAAGGTCACACCGACGCAGGGCAACGACGTGGCCGCTGTCTTGTTTACATCGGGAAGTACTGGCCCCCCCAAGGGTGTCGTCTACCGACACCGCCACTTCCTCGCGCAAGTTGAGTCGATTCGGTCGATGTTCTCGATCGAGCCAGGGGAGATCGACCTCCCGACGTTCCCGATGTTTGCGCTGTTCGACCCCGCCCTCGGGATGACGACGATCCTCCCCGACATGGATCCGACCAAGCCCGCGCAAGTCGATCCGCGGCACGTTATCGATCCCATTCAGCGGTTCGGCGTCACGACGATGTTCGGCTCACCGGCGCTACTCAACACGGTGGGGCGATACGGGGAGCAGCACGGAACGCGACTGCCGTCACTTCGACGGGTCATCGCTGCTGGTGCGCCACTCCCAGGCCCAACACTTCGGCGATGGCACGGAATGCTCTCGCCCTCGGCGGACGTGTTCCCACCCTACGGCGCGACCGAATCACTCCCCGTGGCCTGCATCGCAGGCCGCGACATCCTTCGAGACACCTGGGAGCAGACGGAACAGGGGGACGGCGTGTGTGTTGGAACCCCCGTCCCTGATATCGAGGTGAAGATCATCCGGATTTCGGATGAAGCCATCGAACAGCTCCCGAGCGACCTCGAACTTCCTGACGGAGAGGTTGGGGAGATCGCAGTGCGCGGACCGATGGTGACCGAAGCCTACTTCGGCGACGAGGAAGCCACGACGAAGGCGAAAATTGTGGCTCGTGACGAGGTTTGGCATCGGATGGGGGACCTTGGCTGGCGAGACGCGGACGGTCGGATCTGGTTTTGCGGTCGCAAGAGCCACCGGGTCGAGCTTCCCGATCAGACCCTATTTACGGTGCAATGCGAGAAGATCTTTGATACCCATCCCGCCGTTTACCGTTCGGCGCTCGTCGCGTCACACCGACGAGGGAACCGTACGGCGACGCTCTGCGTTGAGCTCGAACCCGACGTAGACCCGCAACGATGGACGGAGATCGAGCGCGAGCTACAAGCGTTGGCCCAATCCCACGCGATGCTTGTCCCAGTGACGCGGTTCGTGAGGCACCCGGCCTTTCCGGTGGACATTCGTCATAACGCGAAGATCGGGCGAGAGAAGCTCTCGGCATGGGTTGAGTCCATCCCAACGTCATGATGGTGCTCGTCACAGGGGGCGGAGGCTTCATCGGCAGGTCGATCGTCAATGCATTGCTCGCCCAGGGCAGGTCGGTCCGGGTGTTGTGTCGCGGCGATTACCCTGAGCTTCGAGAACGCGGGGTCGACCTTCGCCGCGGGGATCTCGCGGATCCGAGCGCAGTGTCTGCGGCGGTCGAGGGCTGCAACGCCGTGTTTCACGTTGCGGCGCGTTTCGATCTTTGGGGCAGTTACGAAGACTTCTTCGCCACCAACGTGCAGGGCACACGCAACGTGATTCGATCCTGCCGCGATCACGGCGTCGACCGGCTGGTATACACGAGCACGCCAAGCGTGGTGCATGGCGGCGACTCCGTCGACGGCGTGGATGAGTCGGCGCCCTATCCCGCCGCCTTCGAGGCCCACTACCCCGCAACCAAAGCGCTCGCGGAGCAAGAAGTTCTCGCCGCTAACGACCCATCGCTCGCAACGGTGGCGATTCGGCCACACCTGGTCTGGGGCCCGGGCGACACGTCGGCGTTGCCACGACTCGTAGCCCGTGCAACGGCAGGCCGCGTCGCCATCATAGGAGAACCGCAGAAGATCGACACGACGTACATCGACAATTGCGTCCTCGCACACCTGGCGGCACTCGATCGGCTCAGTCCGCAATCCCCGATTGCAGGGCGCGCCTACTTCGTGACCCAAGGCGAACCCACCACCGTTCCAGACTTCATGAACGACATGCTCGCAGCAGCTGGGTTGCCGCCCGTGACGAAACGCGTGTCGGTGCGGACGGCGCGCGCGGCCGCCACGGTGTTCGAGTGGATCTGGAACATGCTGGGACTGCGGTCCGAACCCCCCGTCACGCGTTTCATGGTGAGCCAGCTATCGACGGCGCATTGGTACGACATCTCGGCAGCAAGACACGACCTCGGCTACGCGCCAACGGTTCGGTACGACGAGGGCATGCGGCGCTTAGCGGCGTGGGTTCGGCAAGGCGGCGATGGCGCTCCCCGCAAACTGGTCGGCGATGGCATGCACAATCGCGCGGGGCTCGATCGCCTCGACATGCGGAAGTAACAACCGTCGAAGCTCCGGGTGTTTGTGTGCGAACGAACGGGAGATCCGCTCGGTCGCCGCGTTTCGAACCGCTTCCTCGCGTTGAAGATCGGCAAGGGCTTCGCGGAAGGCCCCGCTCACCCCTTCCGCGGACTGAAGCGTTTCGATCCAAGGGCGAGGCAGAACGAACGCCGAGTTGAGGAAGATTGCACGCGCCTCGCGCTTTAGGCTCCGCAGCTTTCGAATCAGGAAATCGACGTCGTCACGTGCCGCCGCCGTCGGCGACGCGACCAGGAAATAGCGCGTATCCGGATGGAGCAGCAGTTCACTCGTATGCTCGTTCAGCATGATGAAACGCTCGCGCACCCGCGCCATCTCGGCGAAGAGGCCGGCAACGTCGCGTGCAGCGGGTCCCAGCGCGCGAACGAGCAGTTTCTCGACACGTCCCATCTTGTTGTCGTCGCCCAGGTGCGTCCGCCGACCCATCGCCGCCATCCAACCGACCGCGCGGCCGCCGAGTAGTTTGGCCAGTCGTTTCGGGTACGTGATGAAGTCGATGGCATTGCGGGACGGCGCCGTGTCGATGATCACGACTTCGATGTCGTTTTCGACCGAAGCTCGCCAAGTGAGTGTCATGGTGACGATCTCGTGGATGCCAGGCACGGCGGCTTCGAGCGCGAGGTAGAGTCGGTTGTGGAGGAGTCGTTCGACCGAATCCGGCTCATCCTCGAACAGAACCTCGATGAATGTGCGGAGTGCATCGTCGGGGTCCGGCATGAGACCGAAGAGCTGACCCCTCCCCACGTCGACGGAGAGCGCTCGGGCGGAGGTCCCGAGCTCGACCCCCATGGCGTCGGCAAGACGTCGTGCTGGATCGATACTGACGATCAGCACGCGATGGCCCTTGCGAGCGAGAGACAACGCAAGGGCTGCGGACGCCGTCGTCTTGCCCACGCCGCCGCCGCCGGCACATACGATCACCTCCGGTCGGCTCATGTCGCGCCCGCATCGGTCAGCCACGCAGAGGCGACGGCTCCGCTGGGAGCCTTCGTCGCGAGCGGGAGTAGAGTGAGGGGTCGGTCACGCCCGTTGGGTTGCCGCGCGACCGTGTCTTCCAGCGCGTGCATGACCTGCTCTCGAACGGTGTCTCGAATGCGAAGCAGATCGCCGAATGACTTAGCGGCCTCGGCGAACTCCCCATCGGTCAGGCTCACGACCTCGTCGAGGATGCCAGGAGGGGGCGCCGCGGGGACACGATTGACGATCAGCCGATCGACGCGAAGGCCCACCTCGTCTTCCAACGTGTCGCAAAGCCCGAGTGTCTCCAGAAGCACGAGTCGCTCTGGGAGCGTCACCACGACGATCGACGCCATGCCCTCCGAGACGAGCTCGCGTTCGATACGGGAACAGACCTCGTAGAGCGGCCCTCTTTCGAAGAGCTCTCGCCCCTGCCGGGCGACCTTCAGCCAAGCCACACTATGCCCAGTTGCCGGCATGTCGAACACCACCCGCTTCCCTGGGTGCTCTGCAACGACCCGGCGCGCGAGTTCGAGGACACCGAGTTCGCGAATGGCAGGCGCCGCACGAATCACTGGGCGCAACGCGAAGTTGTCGAGGGCGAGCTTCGCCAGCGCAGCAGAGCCAAACACCGGCTCCGCCGCGCGAACCACTGCGTGCGCCGGATCGAGAGTCACGTGCTCGAGACCAACAGGGCGGTCTCGAAGAACTCGACGACCGGCCGCTGCATCGCCGAACTCCACGTAGACCGCCTCCCCTTCGGCCTCCGCCGCCGCGAGAGCAAGACCTGCGGCCACGGTCGTCTTACCCACACCACCCTTTCCGGTCACGAAGACTGCCGGCGCGAGCGGTGCATAGGCGACTGATTTGGCGTCGTTAGTCGGCAAGACCCGAAGCCATCTTCTCGAGGATCTCGACCAACATCATGACGTACGCCTCTCGAATGAAGCGTACGTAGTGCGGAGCGTCATGGCCGCCGGCGCGCGTGAGTGCCTCGACCCCGCGCACCGTGTTACGCCAGGTACGCGAGATGTCATCGAAGGTCCACTCACCCGAGATCACCGGCGTCATGCGACCGTCCTGAAGATCCGTATCGATGTCGATGTAATCGTCCATCATTTGAACGAACAACGAGACCTCGTACATCCAAGGCCGTGCTTGTTCCCCGGCGTAGTGGTGGACCGGAAACAGCAGGCCATCGATGGTTCCCTCGACCCCCGCAAGGCGATGCCCGACCCCTGTGGGGTCGACGATCCCCGTCATGCCAGCCACCTCCGAGTCGACCCAGTCTTTGAGACGAACCACTGCCCGGGCGTAGGGCTCGCGCTCCCGCTCTGAGAGGTCTCGAGACATCTCCACTTGAATCGCGCGCGTCAACCGCAAGACCGGCGTGTCCGGCTCCCACTGCCCATCGAGCAGCGCGTGAAGCTTGCGACCTCGTTCGACTGGGGCTTCGGGCATGCAGTGGTCGAAGGCGTGATCGACGACGGCGATGAACGCCGCGATCAGCACGATGCGCCTGTGCTGATCGGAAAGAGCAACGCGACCGAGGATGTTGAGCGCCGCTCGTGCGCCTAGGCCGAGCGCGCGGTTGGGAATGGCAAAGCGATTGGCCAGGGTCGTGATCAGCGCAACCGATAGCGGTTTCGTTGGCGCGCAGAAAAGCACGGTATACGGCGCCGCGGCGTAGAGATCGCAGACGGCGATCCGCATCTTCTCGGCGAACGGGTCCCCAAGCATGGCGGGCCAGTGCTGGCGTATGAGAGGCATCACGTGGGTGTCGTAGTTCCGGTTCGTCACCTCACGAATACCGACGGCGAGCTCTCTCACGGAGGGGTCTGCTTGGCCCATGAGCGCCCGAAGACGATCGATTCGCGCCTGCCTCGAGAGCGACTCTGGTTCGATGGCCCTGGGCTCAACTTGGGTGGTGGACTCTTCAATCATGGGAGAGGACACTAGCAGGCTCGCACGGTGGTGCCGACGCTTTGGTAGCTTTGCGCGAAAGCGCCTCGAACATCGAACTCTGAATCCAGCGATTCGAGCGCGTCGTACAAACAAACCAAGTAGACTCCAAGCGCGAGAAAGTTGCGATGAAGCGAGATCCGCCGATCTCGGCACCGAAGGAACAGCTCGTGCAAAGAAGCATGAAACGCGGTCGTCGTGAAGCGCACTCGACTTTGGTCCCCGTCGCCGAGGTGGGACAGAAGAAGGTCCTCCGCGTCTTCGAGCCCAAGGACGGCGAGGCCTCGCTCGAAGCGATCGCGATCGTCGAGGTAGAACCCGGCATAGACATCTCGGATCCCTGCTAGGAACTCGGGATCCCACGCCACATAGAGCGCGCTTGGGCGCCAACTGAGCTGCGACGACTCGGTGAACCGAAAGGCCTCGGCGCGAAGGTCGAGAAGCGCGGAAGACGACCGAAGTAGCTGAGCGAAGTAAATCTCGAGGACACGAGTGCCCATGTCTTGCTTTTCCCCGGGCTCCAGCTCGCGAAGCGTCCTCCCTTCGGCTGGCTCGCGCCGCGGCGCGATGACAACGCCGCAACCGCCAAGCACGGGGGCGATTTCGCTTCGCGTTTGCGCGAAGCGCTGGCGATTTCGACTGTTACCGACGAACTCACGTCCCTGTGCGAGGATTTGACGCAGGGACATAACCTCGCCGAGAGCCGGCGAGGCGTAGTCGACGAACTGCGACCAACTCGTTTCCTTGGCCAGGCGGAAGAGGACGTTGCGGGCGCTCACCGCCATGGGCAGACGGTAGAGGCGTGCAGGCGATTTGCCAAGTCCATAACAGAGCACGCGTGCGCATCCCTGCATCAGCGTTCTTGACGAGGATGGCTTGCGCGTCGAGGACAACGTCGCATGACAGCGCTAGCCGGGGTTCTGTCGGACCAAATCCATCCGGCCGCTGGTCATCTAGAACAACTGCTGCCGCCCGGGATACGAAAGGAAGAAGTTGATCGACAGCACGTGCGACATCCGGTTGGTCTCGCGTGACAAGAACACGTTCAGATAGCCTACCTCGATGCGAAGTAGCTTGGACACAGGATACGTCGCGAGGCCCAGGAACACACGATGCTGTTCGAACCCCTGTGCCGCCCAGGCGTCGCCACCGACCTGAAAGAACACTTCGTCTTTGAACGCGATGCCAACCGGCACGTGCTCGCGGGGCCGGTAGTTGAGGCGCACGAGCTCTCGAAAACGGTGGGCGGTCCCCGGTGCTTCCTTCAACCATCGTTGCTCGACGCGCGTGCGCGACATCAACAACACGCCGTGCTTTCGGTACTTGAGAATCAACTGCTCGAAGAGGCGATTTTCGGTGGTCCGCGCGTCAGGGCCATTGAACCACGTGAGAAGCGACGCGTAGCCGAGCCATAGAGACGCCCACGACGACAGCGTCACCCCGAGCGCCGGTCGGAGCACTTGCGCGGTGCTCTGATCGTTCTGACGGGCCTGGGCATCGAACCAGAACGCCACGCTCGGACTCCGTTGGTCCAGTTGACCTGTGAAGAAGAGTGCGCCCCACATGGCGAAGTCTTGATCCAGTTGGGCAGTGGCGGACGCCGGGACGGCGAACAGGACCTTCACGATGAAGATCGAGGCAAGGACGGATCGTTTCATCGCGGGCTGAGACAGGAATGTTCAACGCGCGCGACGAGAGTGCAACGGGCCGCCAGCCGAAAGCGGCCCC
>JBCCEK010000131.1:0-13021 GCA_039030295.1 Myxococcota bacterium
AAACTGAGCGGTAGAGGCAACGTCATGGCAATGTTCATACGCGTAGATGTCGACAACGGCGTCATCGAGAAGAGTACGGGGCTCGCAGAAAAGCTGGTCGAAGTGTGCCCGGTGAAGATCTTCAAGCTCGCGGAGACGGCGAGCCAGGTCGAGATCGTCGAAGACAACGTCGATGAATGCACCTTGTGCGACCTCTGCATGCAGGCGTCCCCCGAAGGCGTTCGGGTCGTGAAGCTGTACGAATAGTCACGCGCGAGAAGCGTGAGGACCAATCGAGACGGGTCAGTCTTGTCGAGTTGGGGTTCAGTCGTTGCGGGTTGCCGGCATATCCCACGGCGTTCCGGTCAGCCCTAGAACGAAACGACGCAAGGCCGAGGGCTGAGGGCGATCGGGCCGAAGCGGGAGCTCATGCTCTTCCAACAGGCCGGACTCGAGACCGTCGATGGGTGTGAGCGCACCGTACGGGGCGAACAGGAGATCGACGCGTTGGCGGTCGGGCCCGCTCAGCGCAGCGTACTCTTGCTGAAGGACCTCGAGGCAATAGACCCGGTAGCGCAGGACGCGAAGACCGCGATAAGTGACCCCGTGGGCGTCGTGATCGACGCGGCTCTGCCCAGCCTGCCAAGCCTTTGCTGAGCGTACCAGGAACGGCCAATAGTTCTCGGCGATCTCCCTCAGGAAGTACGCCCACCCCGGATGATCGAAATCACTTAGCGCGATCGCGCCTCCCATCCGGCTCGCCCGCGAGTTCCACACGCGGCCGACCCACGCGTAGACTGCGGGAGCACGTTCCTCCATTAGACGCCCCGGTGTGGGGTCCTGCGCGTAGTGGCGGAACATCGGGCCGAACAGCCCAATGTCGACGAGTGTTGGGTGACTACCGAGCAAGAAGGGCTGATCCTCCAGCAGCAGGCTCATGTTGTCGAGCAAGTCGAGATACTGCTGCTTCACGTGCGGTTCGGTTTCGGCCGTGACGCCGTCTCCACGGAGATACGTCGCCATTTGGCGGCGACCGTAGTACCAACCGGCCAGAGATTTCGGCGCCGGAAAGTCGCCGAGCACCTCTTGACCGATGCGAGACATGAGCAGCCGCCGTGACTCTTTGGGAACCCAGCGCCAGTAGAGCGCCGCCCGCCAACACCATTCGTCGGCATAGTCTTCGACGAGCTTCGATACAAAACGCAACGCTCGGTCTCTCGGAACCACCGGTGGCTCTGGGTAGTGCCGTTCGAACCAGTCGATCATCGGGGTTGTGTCCTTCAGCCACTGCCCATCCGCCATCCGAATGACCGGAACCTTCATCAGCCCCGTTGCGGCCAGGACTTCGTCTCGCATGACCTTCGAAGTCACGATGCGGCGCCGGTATGGCACCTCTTTGTAGCGCAGGTACGCCTCCATCTTTCCACTGAAGTACGACATGTCCGCCACGTAGGCGGTCATCGGCTCCCAATCAGGGTGTTGCTGGTCCGCGGTGCCCATCGAACGGGGACCTTATCACGCGCCGATGTGTGCACCTGCTAGAAACGGAACGTGTACTCGAGCCACAGCAGGTGCTCAGGGTTTGGCTCCCGACGCGCGGTCGACGGGCGCGCGTCGAGGTAACGTACGACGCTGTGACGCAGCCGGAGCCGGTTATTGCCGCGCCATCGAACTGCAACTTCGACGAACCCAGCAATCGTTTCGGAGAGACTCGCGCGGCTCGAGAGGTCGTCGGAATCATATCGAACACGGGCGCGAAAGCGCAGAAGCTCGAGCGGTTGGGCGACCACCGATGCGAGCGCGTCGACTCCTTGGTAGGCGTCTCGGAAGGGCTCGATGGCGACCCACTCGTGTTGGTACTGGAGCGACGCCCAAAGGCCCCGCGCGACCTCGACCCGTATGCGGGTCGCGACCGCCGCCCGCGCGGTGGTACTTCGGCGAAGAGATAGCCACCATGCGGCCGCGATACGGGGACTCACCGCGTAGTCCACCCGGACGAAGACATCAGCCCGGAACCCTGGCCTCGAGACTCGACGCCAAAGGTTGCTCTGGGTTCGCACCGAGACCCGTCGCCCGACCTCGGTGGTCGACCGTACGAGGGCCCCCATCTCATCTCGTGTTCGCAGGCCGTCTCGTTCGTCTGGGGCGGAGGGGCTTCGTGCGTACGGGTTTGCGAAGTCGCGCCCGTAGTAGCGAAGCGAGACGTCGAGTTCGGTGGTTGGCCAGTCGGTCAGGCTCCGAACCAATGCCGCGAACCCACCGCCTCCGGGCTGCGAGTCGAGACCCCGGGTGAATTCGGCGAAGAAGTCCTGGCGGGCAAAGCCGTATGCGGCGTCGACTCCGATCGCCCCGAAGAGGCCACCGAAGGGACTCCGGGCGGTCTCTTGAAAACCCAGACTGACGCCCGGAACGAGCCATCGTGGTTTGGCGGCGTACCCGGTGACCCCGATCCGCGCTCGCTCATGACGTGAGTAGGCCAGGCGAGCGCCGGCGAGCCCCTCGGCCACCACCCTTGGTAGGGTGCCGAAGCGAAGTGCGCTTTGCGGATCTGGGTGTGACCTCTCGCGAACGAAGACGCGAGGCGCGGCGCACCCAGGGTCGTCTTGGGTTGGGTCTGGGCAGGTGGCAGCATCGACGAGTTCGACCCGTTGGACCCGTCGCACCTGGTACGAGCCCCACGCAAACGCCTCGAACCAGCCGATGCGCAGTGCGATGCGATCGGCCCCGACCGCCGCTCCCGTGAGCCGGTTGGCCCAACCATAGTCGGCGCTGACACGGGACTCGACGTCGGCCGGGCAGGGCGCGTCTCGAACCTCGCCGAGTGAGCGCTTGCAGCGGAGTGTCGTCCCGGTTGCCCGTCGTAGTTCTATATCCCCAAAGAGTCCGTTTGGAAACGCCTGGTCGGTCACATCGAACGTAAGGCGCTGCCCGAAACCGATGCGGTAGGTCCCGAGGACGACCCTCCACGTTGGTCGTGTCCATGCGACGTAGAGCTTGGGTACGACGACCCGCGTCCGTTCGGGAGCCACGGACAGCGCCCGGCGAGCAGCATCCCAACGTACTCCGCCGACATCGTTGCGGGTCACCACCGCGCCGACGCCCACGTCGAGGGCGCGCAACGAGACGATCCGCGTCTGAAACGCCATCGCTGGCGGAAGTCGATCATGGGCTCCCATCACCTGGGCCTGCGCGCGGACGAATCCCGCAGCGGCGGCATCGATCGCCGCCGGGTCGAAGAGCACGAACGCACGGATCGATCGGGCCAGGCGTTCGTCGAGGACCCCGGCCGACACGAGGTCGCGCCAACCCCGAACGCCCTCCGACCGAGCGAGAAACTCGAACAATGCGCTGGCGTTGGCGAGGCTGAGGTTTGGCAAGGCGTACAGTCGGTCTCGCGAAGCACTGGCAAGCCGCACCTTCGTTTGGAAGAGAAGAATCAGAGCGTCGAACGTTCGCTCGGAGATCTGTCCCGAGGTTCGAAGGTCGAGGATCTCCGCTTGGTCGTCGACGTCGATGAACACTTCGTATGGGATTGCCGACGCTCTACCTTCGATGCTCACTACCCCTGCGAGCACGACAAGCCAGCGCAGGCTACCTAGGGGCACAGGGGGTTTGGAGCGCCCGGCGTCCCGAAGTCACCGGCCCCGTACGACGTTGACGCTAGGCAACGGACACCGAAGCCGTCGAACTGCGTGGCGGTGCCGGGCTCGCTCTTGTCGTAAGTCACCGAGTCGAGCGGCGTGCCGCCCAACTCGAGAGAGATTGATTCGTTCCCGTTGTTGAGCGAGATGGGCAGCACGTAGTCGACGAACGGCAGCCCGCCGTTCAGCGCGGGGTCGTCACTCCTGGCGAAGACCAACAAGGTGCCGGCAGCGACATGAATGCACGTGGTCGACTCGAGCGGATCGCTCGGCCCCGTGAGATCGGACCATGTCAGGCCGTTGAGATCGGCATCGGAGCCGACGAACACCTCCACCCATTCGCCCGTTCGGTTCTCGGACGAGACGGGGCTCGCCATCCATTCGATGACCTGCACGCTTCCCGCGACCGGCGGTCGGATATCGCGCGGAACGCCGTCATCGAAGCACATCCCTGGCCCCAAGGCCGGCGGGCATGTCGGGTTCGGAAGCCCGGGACTCCCGGCGTTCCCCTCGGCGTACTCATAGTCGGGACCCATCGGGGCAAGACACAGCAGGCCGCTGGCGTCGACTTGCCATGCGCGGCCCTCGGGTGCCCCATCGTAGTCGACCTGATCGACCACCTCGTCGTCGGCGGCAAGGACGATGCCCCGCGGACCGACATTACCGAGACTCACGTTGAGTGTTGCGTCGACCCGGGGAGCCGCCCCCGGGCTCGCCCCGAAGACGACTGTCGTCCCCGCGTCGACGGGAGAGCATCCGGTGAAGGGGGACGCGCCGAGGTCGTCGAAGCCGGTCCCAAGGCGGACTCCGCTGACGTCGACGGTGCTGGTGAACGTCACTTCGACCCACTCGAGGTCGGCATCGAGCCCCCTCGGATTCGCCATCCACTCGGTGATGACGGCGTCGCCCACCACGGGGCTAGCAAGCGAAACCCCATTGCTGTCGGCGCATGTCGTTGCGACTGGCGCCCCATCGCAAGAGGCGTTCGCCATGCCCGGGCTGCCGGAGTTTCCTGCGAACCCTTGGATGGCGTCGAGTGCTTCGCACCATTCGGCCACATCGTCGTTGCGATCGCTGTTCGGCAAGACCTCGCCGTCGAGGATGAGGGCGTATCCGTCGCGCGTGCTTTGGTAGCTCACAGCATCGATCAACCGTTGGCCGCACCATAGCGACAGTTTGGCCGTTGCGTTCCGCAGGTTGCCGAGCCCTGAGCCGTAGCTGTAGTCGACGTGGTCAGGGAGTTGGTCCGCGTCCGCGTTTCCGACGACGAAGTAGGCGCCCCCGGCGACGTCGATGTCTCCGAAACGGTGTTCGACTCGACCCGTACCATCGTCGCGGCTCGACGCGAGGACGACGCCCCGAAGTGACCTCCCGGTGCTGCCAGGGTTGTGAATCTCGACATACTCGTTCGTGCCGTCGGCACCGTCCGGGTTGGCGAGGACCTCTGTCAAAACAAAGTCGCCCTCGGCGACGTCGCACCCAGGGTCGCCTGGCAAAGGGTCACCCCCGCAACCGCAGACGAGTGACAACAACCCGCAGATCTCACGTGTGGCGGCCCGCGGCCGTCGGAGCATTCCCACCATCTCCACCTCCCGCCCTCTGGGCGCTCGAGGTTATCGGTCGACGGACGGAGTGGTTTCGTCGCGGCCGGGGGGCAGTTCAGGGAGCGACACTTGGCGGGGGTCGGTGACCACGATCTGCAACGTGTCGACCTTGCCTTTCGTGTACCGTTCGATGGTCCCGCGGACCAAGACCGGCTCCTTCATGAGCTTCCCAAGTCCACTCTCGGCGAAGACGGTGCGACTTCGAAAGATGATCGGGAAATCGAGCTTGTTGGCGCCTTCGAGGAAGACCCTCACGAGCCCTTTGAAGAACTGAATGCGACCCACGGTTCCCAACACGACGGCTTCTTCGCCGAGAAGTGCCTCGAGCCGCGCTTCCGCGTCCGAGTGGTCCAGCACGACGTGGTTGTCTCGTCCCGCGCCTCGATGTTCCGATGCTCGGATGAAATCGGCGCGCGCGTCCCACCACGCCTTTCGCTCCGGGTAGTCTTCGTAGTGGTCCAAGCGCGGGCCCCAGATCCCCCGTTTCGCTGCCTGCGCCTCCGATTCGGCCCTCGCGAACTGGTTGTGGAAACGCCGGGAGTAACCGTACTTGGTGAAGTACGGGCTCATTCCTGCGCGAACGGCCTCGACGTTGTAATGCGTCCAGCGGCCATCCTTCTTGACGAACACGTACGCCAGCGGTCGCCCGAACCGGCCGCGCTGCCGTTTCGGCTCATCACGTTCGAGACGCACGGCCTCTACGTCCGCGAAGAACTCAGTCGCAAACGCCTTAGCGCTGTCTCCCATCGGGGTACCGGGTTTACGAGGCCGTGGTGAATCCCCGCGGGCTCGGCGAAGATGAGCCTTGAAATCCCGCTCGATCGACGCCCTCTCTCGACCCTTGGGGACCTCTTCCGTGTCGATCGCGAGCATGCGCACGTTGTCTTTCAAGCCATTGACGCCGATCGTATCCCCGTCGATGACCCAGACGCTCGATCCAGCGTACTCCCCGAGGATGATTCCCCTGCGTGCGACCGAGTCGTCCGGAGACGGTTTCGGGCGCGCCTCTCGTGTGATCGCAGGAGCGTCGCCGGAAACGGCTGGCGTTCTCGACGATGCGTCCTCGGCGACGACGCCTCTTTCGCAGCCCCATCCGAGTGGAACGCAGAGCGCGATGGAGACAACGACGCGGGCTCTGACGAACATCGGGGCCCACCGTATGGCATCGCGCTACCGGTGGCTAATCTTTGGGGGTCGGCTCGTCCGGGACTCCGGCAAGCTTTCTTGCAAGCCCCTTCTTGAAGTCGAGGTTCATCTGGCGACCGATCTGAATACGTTGGGCTTGAGGGGACCCCGCGCCGTGCATTGATTCCGTGAGGTAGCCGACGGCGTTTCGTCCCATCGTCATGTTCTCGATGAGTCGCAGGACCCGGATCCGCGCCTCAGTCGGCACGTCTGCGCGGCCCTTGAGATACTTGTCGAGGAGCGCCTTCAGCTCCGGGTGCTCCATCTCCTTCTCGGAAGGAGCCGTGCTCACGAGGCCCCCCGCGAGGTCCTGCGCGAGCCGTCCGATCTCGAAGGGCATCTTGGTGACGTGGTGCTTGCATACGTTAGCGAGCATGTCGTCGTTCAAGAAAGCGCCTGACTTGGTCGCCTTCCCTTGATGAGACGACGCGATTCCTGCGGCATACATCGTTTCGTTGAGGTGGGTCATCTGCACGAGCTTGTCCTTGATATGCGACGCTCGTTCGACGCCATTGTGCTCCGCGGCTTGCGCGGCCGCGCCGATCAACACGTCGCCTACCCCTGTCTTGCAGACGTAGCTGCGCCGGTGATAGCAGGTGAACCGTTCGACGAGCATCGACGCGAACTCGTACTCCCCGTGCATAAACACGTGGCTCCAGGGGACGAACACGTCGTCCAAGATCACCATCGCCTCTTGGCCGGCGAAAGACGCGTTGCCTACATCGATGGAGCCGCCTTCCATGGCGCGTGTGTCACAGGACTGCCGGCCATAGACGTAGGTGATTCCCTCGGCGTCGACGGGAAACGCCGCGACTACCGCGTAGTCCTCGTCGTTGGGCCCCAGCCGCATGGTGGGCATCGCGATGATCCAGTGGGAGTTGATGCACCCCGTCTGGTGCGCCTTGGCGCCACGAAGCCAGATGCCGTCGTCGTTTCTCTTGGTGACGTGGACGAATAGATCGGGGTCGCTCTGCTCGTGTGGCGCCTTACTCCGGTCTCCCTTGACGTCGGTCATGGCGCCCCCGACGACGTAGTTGTGCTGTTGCATCGTCGCGAGGAACGACTTGAGCCGATCGTGGTACGGGGTTCCATGCTTCTCGTCGATCTCGTAGGTGACCGAGTAAAGCGAGTTGAACGCGTCCATGCCGACGCAACGCTGAAAACACGTGCCTGTGTTCTGGCCGAGTTTGCGCTGCATCATGTTCTGACCGACCAAGTCTTCCGCGCTTTGCGCAACGTGCAGGAACCGGTTGACGCGTAGCCCGGTGAGGGGCGACTCGACGGTTGCAACTTCGGGCTCGCGAAGAGCCAAATCGTACGTCTCCGCGACCGCGTTGATCGACGGCCGGATCAACGGGTGATCGACGGGCTCGTCCACGAGCTCACCGAATAGAAAAACCTTCAGCTTGCGGCCACGAAGGCTCTCGATGTAGTCGTCGCCGCTTTCGATGCGGGGGGTCGACCCGCCGTTCCCAAGGGCCATGCTGCCTCCTAAGAAGAAGACCCTACCACGCGTCTCAAAGAGGCGCGCCCTGCAGCTCGGCCCAGCTTTCCTGCAAAGAAAAACGGCCCCTATCGTCCCTGGTGACCCGCCCGAGTGCCACTTCATGGTCGTGGGTGAAGAACACTCGCCCACCCTGGCTCGCGAGCCGTTCGAGCAACTCCGCCTTCTCATCGACCACCTGCTCGGGCTGCCTGTCGTAGCCCATGGTGACGGGCAGATGGAGCCACGCTTGACCTGGGATCAAGTCGGCGGCGTAGACGATCGGTCCGTCTTGGCTTGGGACTTCGGTGATCATCAGCCCGGGCGTGTGTCCTTCCGAGAACCAAAGCCGATAGTCGTTGCCGAGGGCGTCGGACCGAGGACCATGAACGATCTCCAATCGGCCGCTCTCCTCGAGCAAGGCTGGAAGCTCTGGAATGAATGATCGGCGGTCGCGTGCGTGAGGGTGCTTCGCCCGTGTCCATGCGTCGGCACTCACGACGAAGGTGGCTTTCGGAAACAGGAGAGACATGGGCTCGTGTTCCGAGTAGGGGGCGAGTAGGCCCCCAGCGTGGTCGAAGTGGAGATGAGAGAGCACGACGACGTCGATGTCCTCGTGAGAGAAGCCAGCCGTCTCGAGGCTTCGCAGGAGCACGTGTTTGTCTTCTTGGACTCCGTACCGGTCTCTCATCGGAGGTGCCAGGAATGCGCCAATCCCGACCTCGAACAAGATCAGTCGACCTTGGTCTTCGACGAGCATCGCACGGCAAGCGAGCGGAATCCTGTTGCGCGCATCGGGTGCGACCCACCGCGACCAGAGCGCACGGGGGACGTTGCCGAACATTGCCCCTCCGTCGAGTCGTTGTGAGTTGCCGAGCAACGACCACACCCTTCGGCCCTTTGCTGCCATCGCTCGAACCTATATCATCTCTGCGCATGCTGGGCAGAGCGTCGCAGATCTTGTGTGTGCTGGGGTTCCTTTGCCTTGGGTGCAGCGTTTTGGGCTGCGGTGGCGGTACTGCAAGCCGCTCTCCGAGCAGTGGCACAACTTCCGAAGGCCCGAGCCGTCCTCCGCGGGGTCGAATCGGATGCCGACTCCATAGTTGTGCGGCACCGCGTTTCTGTAACGAAGACACGGGCACGTGCGAGCTGCTCTCATGCGAGCAATCGTCCGATTGCCCATACGACTACCGCTGCGACCTCTCGAGGGGCGTCTGCCAATAGCCGTTCGAACGTAAGCGGCGCTAACATGCGCCCTGGCTGGGCCCGTACTGCATGTTAGCGGCGATCACATGCGGCAGTTCCTCAAGTGAGCGGCGCTCACATGCCGCGAGGTCTCGATGTTGGCAGCGCTCACATGCCGCGGCGCTTCGATGTTGGCAGCGCTCACACGCCGCGTTGCCCAAAAGTAAGCGTTGGTAACATCGGTCTGGTACCGTGGCGCTCATGGCAGATCCGCTTCCTTCTTATCACCACGGTAGCCTCCGGGAAGCGCTGGTTGCGGCCGCCCTTCGTGTCGTGGATGACGTTGGGCCCGAAGCCGTCAGCATGCGAGCGCTCGCACGCGAAACGGGTGTCTCGTCCGCGGCGCCTTTCCGGCACTTCCCGGACCGCGGTGCGTTGTTGGATGCCGTCGGAGAACGGGTTGCCGACGATCTTCATGCCCGGCTCGACGAGGCGACGGCCGACTGCGACGATGCGCTGACGCAGTTTCGCGCCATGACGGTCGCCTACGTGAGGTTCGCCTCCGAGCATCCGGCGCTCTTCGAGCTCGTGCACCGGCGCGCCATCGACCAGCGCGGCTTTCTCGGCGCGCTCGATGATGACCGTCGGCTGAAGTTGATCGCGCTCATCTATGAGGGGCAGAACGCCGGGCTACTTCCTGACGCGGACCCAGAGTTGATCGCGCTCACCAATGAAGCGCTCACCTATGGCCTCGCCCGCATGATCGTCGACCGCCACCCACGGGTCAGTGCGCTGACCTCCGAGGACGCGCGGAAGCTGGCACTCGCCGCGACTCACCTGCTCCAGTCCGGGATCGGGCTGACCTGAGCGGGAATACCAAGTGATATTAGGTACTTGGCGCTGCTGCGGGCTCGCATTGCCGCACTGCGTCAAAGCGGCTCCAGTGGACCTATATTGCTCATCAGCAACAGGAAAGGAGGCGTCATGCAAATGATCTACCTGTTCCACACCACATTCGATGAAGAGCTGATGAACCGGCTCCATCGAGTCCTCGGGTCCGGCTGGGGAGACCGCGACCGAACGGCGCTCAACCGCCCACCGCGAGTCGACAATGACAACGCGCTTGGCGCCGAGGTCGACCGCAGCGAGTCGGTAGACGTCAATCACGCGGCCTGAACCGAGCGAAGGACTGGCGGATGTCCCGCATTGACCGGGGCATCCGTCCGTTTGATAGTCGCGTCGATGCACGGGTCTCGCAAACCGGCCATCGCCTCCGGGGCAGCGTTCGTCTGGTTTCTGTTCTTCGCTCTGGGCTGCCCCGCCGAGGTGCCCACCCCCGAAGAAGAGGTTGAGCCGCAAGTCGTCGAGGCGGTCGAGGAGGAGGGCGTCGTCGAAGCGCATGACGCGGATCCCGTCGACTCGGCACCTGCGCCCGCTGATTCACCTCTCGACGCGTCAAGCGAAGAGGAGATCCGCGCAGCGCTGATGGGCGGCGTTCCGGCTGGGCGCTGGAAAGAAGGCCTCCTGTTCGAGGGTTTGTCGCCGCACCCCTGGCTCAAGAGTGCTTCCAACTGGTTCCCAAGGTCGGAGGACGTTCAGCCGAACGAGATGCGAATTATCTTCATGGGGAGTGCGCCCTTCATCCGTCCCGGGCAGATGAACACATCGATTTTCGTTCAGCTCGGCAATGGTGAGAACTTCATCTTCGACTTGGGCGAAGGATCCATCGCCAACTACATTTCGGCCGGGTTCGCGCTGAACGAGCTCGACAAGGTGTTCATCACCCACTTGCACGTCGACCACTTTGGCGCGCTTCCTTACCTCGTCGTGTTCGGCGGATGGGCCGGCCGTTGGCACAAGAACCTCGAGATCTACGGACCGTCCGGAAGAACACCCGAGTACGGCACCGCCAAAATGGTCGAGGGCATGAAGGCTATGCTCGGTTGGCACATCGACGCCTTCAGCGTGTTCCCTGTGGGCAAAGCGTGGGACCTCGTCGTCGCCGAGTTTGACTTTCGCGACAACGGTGGCGTCATCTACGACAAGAACGGCGTGCGCGTCATCCACTGGCAGCGGTCTCACGCCAAGGACGGCGCGAGCGCGTACCGTCTTGACTGGAACGGCATGTGTTTCGTGTGGACTGGCGATGGCCGTCCCAGCAAGCTCGACGCGAAATACGCGAAGGGCTGCGACGTGTACGTGACAGAGATGCAACCCGAGCTCCTCGAGATCAGCTCCGGCGTGCAGGGTGTTCCACCGTTTGTAGGTCGCTACACGATCGACACGCACCACACGCCGGGTTATGCGGCAGGGTACGTCGCGAACCAAGTTCAGCCTCGGCTCTTCATGACGACGCACATGCCTTTCGACCCTTACCTCAATGAGGAGGCGGTCGCGCAGGTTCGCGAGCACTGGAAGGGCCCCTACCATTTCGGTGCGCCCGACGGGATCGTCGTCAACGTTACCAAAGACCAGATCTGGGTGCGCGAAGGGGTGCTGCCGGACTTTCCGAACAGCCGTTCCCCACAGTTCGATCTCTCGGGTGGGCAATTGGTCGTTCCACATCCGCCGACGTCGCGGAGCGAGATTCAGGAGCCTTTCGTTCGCCAACAAGAGATCGATCCCCGCAACTACTACCCCGCCGATTACCACCCGGAGCTACTCGAGGAATGGCCGGTTGCCGGCGATTTGGTGGTTCCGCTCGAGGCGCTCCCCCCGAAGCTCGAGCGCGCGATGGGGGAGGCCGCCCGCAAGAAAGCGGCCAACCAGGAAGTTCTCCGAAAGCAGGCGCAGGACCGGGGACAGTAACCGGGAGGTCTTACGCTCGGGCCGCTGAGAGTCGCCGAAATCGCTGCGGATTCGGACCTGTTCGGGAAACCCTATTGCCAGGACGCGGCCTTTGGAGAACTCTGGCCCCGAGATGCGTACTTTGGTTTCGGCGGTCGCGACGGCGCTGGTCTTGGGAGGGTGTGGAGACACCAACGTGGGCGAGGCAGACTTCGTCCCGACTGCGGAGCACGCGTTCGATGCCATCACGGTCGAGTCTGGAACCGACGACTACTGGTGTCAGAGCTGGACGCTGAACAACGACGAGCGGCTCTACGTGAACAAAGTCCGCCAAACGAACGATGGCTCATGGCACCACTCGAACTGGTACTTTGTACCCGAGGGGATGTTCGGCGAGGACGGGACGTGGCGTTGCGAGGACCGGCAGTTCACGCAGGCGCGCGCGGTCGTCCTCGGGGGTGCGATCTTCGCGCAGTCGACTCAATCGTTCGCGGAAACTCAGTCGTTTCCCGAAGGCACTGTCGTTGTGATACCGCCGAGAAGCCAGATCATCGGTGATGTGCATCTCTTCAACGTATCTGCCGCCCCGATCGAGACGGCGATGACGATGGGGCTCCTGTCACTCGAAGAGTCTGAGGTTCAGGTCAAGCTGCGTGAGGTCAGCTTCGCGCTCAACGACATCGCCATCGATCCGCAGCGTCGTTCGCGCTGGGCACAAACCTGCGATCTAAGGGGGCTCGTCAGCGACTCGTTCAATGTGTACTACGTGCTCGGGCACTATCACCAATGGGGCAACTTCTTCAAACTCAGCTTCGTCGACGACGATGGGACGGAGACGACGATCACTGAGCTCGAGAACGTCGGCGACGTCCTCGGGGTGACTCTCGACCCGCCGATCAACTCTGGGGGTGCAACGCGTCTCAAGTACGAGTGCGGCTACAACAACACCACCGACCGAACATTGACGTGGGGCAACCGCGGCGAGGACGAGATGTGCCAGTTCCTCGCCTACGTCGACGGCGACACGCGCCTCGGCGCGTTCCCCGTTGGCGAAACCCCGCAGCTCATCGAAGAAACCGAAGACGGCACCCTCCGCTACGAAGTCCCCTGCGGCAACGCCCCCTTCGCCGCCCCCCCCAACGAATAGGGGTCACTCC
>JBCCEK010000132.1:0-13008 GCA_039030295.1 Myxococcota bacterium
CGGCCGAGTGGTTGCCCCGCCGCATCCACGACGTACCACTTGCGCTCTATCTCTGACGCCTTGGCACTCTGCGTAGCCATCATAGTCTCCTAAGCCCCCGTTTCGGGGCGCGTTTCCTAGCCGTCGACTTCCGGACTGTCAAGCCGTCTGCCGTCGGCCTCATCCCGCGAAATCGCCAGTTTATAGGCGCTTTTTGCCCCAAGCCTCCGGTAAGTCCTGAAATCAGGTACATAGGTGGCAGATGAAAAGCCCCCGTTCCACCGGTCTGCTTCGAGATCGTGGCCCCGGCGCACTGCGGGCCTGGGTACTCGTCTGGGTCGTCGGGCTCGCGGCTTCGTCCGCGGCACCTGGGCGCGCTCAGACAGGCACCGTCCAATGCGTGATCACGGCGAACAGCGCTCCAGCGCGCGGCACGATCGTCGTGAGCCAAGCTCAGAAGAAGGAGATCGGCGGCACCTGTGGTGTCCCGCTTCAAGTGGCGCCAGGGAAGTGGAAGGCTACGGTGCGGTTGGACGGCACGCTCGACAACCCCTCCAAGCAGGTCCCGGTGGAGGTCGCCCAAGGGAAAACGACCCAAGTGGCGGTCGACTTCCGAACGGGGACGCTCGAGGTCCGGATCGTGGTCAAGGGAGGACGGGGGACGGGGCTGGTCACCGTGAACCAGGGCTCAAAGCGGATCGGAACGCTAGGGGCCGGGGTTCCGGCCCAACTGAGTGCCGGCAAGTACCAGGTGGTGGTTCGCTACGACGGTCGCGAGCAACGGCACGAGATCGACCTCCGAGCGGGTCAAAGGCGACTACTCCGTACACAGTTCTGAATCGCCCAATCGTCACTTCTCCGAGGCTAGGTCCGCAAACGACGTATACTCGACCCGATGGGGGCCACTGCTAGTGTCTGAGAGTCCGATGGCGAACGTACCGGAACTCGCGCGGCAATCGACAAAGCCGGCGCCGTACGCGCCCAACGCGATCCTGCGCTGGCTCTACCGGCGATTCTTCGCACACATCCGCGTCGACGAGAAATGGAGCCGCGGCGTGCGCGAGTCGGCGAGCCAAGGGGTCGTCGTGTACGTCATGCGGTCGCTGTCGTTCCTCGACTTTCTGTGCCTGGATTTTCTACTCAAGAAGTTCGGGCTTCCGATCGTCCACTTCGTCAACGACCTCGGCCTGTGGATCCTCGAACCGTTCGGCAAGGGTGAGCGGCGCCTCAGCCTTCGCCGGCAGATCCCAGAGGAAGAAGCGCTCGAGCGAACCGTCGGCGACGGCTACAGCGCACTCCTTTTTCTCCGACGCCCACCACAGCTCGGACAGCAGTCGCGCCGTGGCCGCAACCTCGAAGTCGACCTGATTCAAACACTCGTCCGCAAGCAACGGCAATCGGCCCAACCGATCCTGCTCGTCCCGCAAACCTTCGTGTGGAGCAAGCAATCGGGAAGCGCCAGCCCGGGTTTGCTCGATCTGCTGTTTGGGCCGGTGCAGTGGCCAGGCCGAATTCGCGTGTTCTGTCAGTTCCTACTCAACTACCGGAACGCAAAGCTGCGATCGGGCGAGCCGTTCGACCTCAAGGCGTTCCTCGACAAGAACGAGGATCTCACCGACAGCCAAGCCGCCGACAAGGTTCGCTACGTCCTGCTGCGCAGAATGGAGCGCGATCGAACGGTTGTGCTCGGGCCTCTCAAGAAGAGCCCTGCTCGTATCCAAGAGGAGCTGCTTCGAAGTCCGCGAATGCGCGCGGAGATCCAAAAGTACGCCAAACGCAAGGGCATCTCTCGTGCCAAAGCCGAGCGCGTCGCCAGGAAGCACTTGCGCCATCTGTGTGCCCGCCAGGTGCCATTCGTGGTCGATGTCATGCACCGATTCCTGACGTGGGTCTGGTCCAAGATGTACGACGGTGTCGTGTTCGACCACGAAGGGCTCGAGCGCATCCGTGTCGCTGCAAGAGACGCCTCGCTCATCCTGCTGCCGAGTCACAAGAGTCACGTCGATTACCTGGTTCTGAGCGACATGCTTTACGCCAATGCGATGATGGCGCCGCAGATCGCGGCCGGCGAGAACCTCAGCTTCTGGCCGATCGGTCCAGTCCTGAGACGGGCAGGCGCATTCTTCATCCGCCGATCGTTCAAGGGGGACCGCCTCTACCCGGCTTTGGTCGAGGCCTACCTGCGAAAGCTGCTGGCTGAAGGCTTCACGACCGAGTTCTTCCTCGAAGGAGGTCGCTCGCGCACCGGCAAGGCCTTGCCCCCGAAGTACGGGCTCCTCTCAATGGTAGTGGACTCCGCCCTCAAGCTCCCGGCCACCAAGATCAAGCTCGTACCTATCTCGATCGGCTACGAGCGCATCATCGAAGAACGGTCGTTCGTCCACGAACTCGGCGGCGGCGAGAAGCAGTCGGAGAACATGGGAGACCTCATCAAGAGTTCGAGCATCCTTCGCTCGAAGTGGGGTCGCCTCTACGTCCAGTTCGGAGAACTCATCGATTTCGACGAGTTCGTTCGGAACTTCATGCGCCGCTCAGACAGCGGGCTTCATCGCATCGAGGACCTCAGCCCAAGCGAGAAGCGCGGAGCCGTGAGGGCGTTGGCGCACAAGGTGATGTACTCGATCAACGAGGTGACGGTGGTGACCCCTGCGGCGCTCGTCGCCACGGCGCTCTTGAGCCACCGCAAGCGCGGAATGACCAAGTCGGGCCTGATCGATACCTGCCAGGAGCTTCTTTCGACACTGTCGTCGATGGACGCTCGAATCGCACACCAGCTTCGCATCGGTGAAGAGCGAATTCGCGAGGACACGATCGAAGAGGCCCTTCGGCTGTTCGTCGACGCGCGACTCATCGTCACGCACGACACTGGGCCTGAGCCGATCTACACGATCGACTCCGAACGGCGGCTTGCGCTCGAGTACTACGTCAACACGACGATCCACTTCTTCGTGCCAAGCGCACTCATCGCGTCGTCGCTACTTGTCGATCGGGAGGAGTGGGTCGACATGGAGCGCCTCAACGAGCGCGTGCGCCAACTGTCACGCCTGTTCAAGCACGAGTTCATCTTTCGCACCGATGCGACCTTCGATCAGATCTTCCAAGATGCGCTCGCGCTAATGGAGAGAGCCGGCGAAGTCGAGATCCGTGACGGCAAGGTCCAAGCGACGGAGGGTATTCGCCGCCAGCAGCTCGAGCGGTACGCGACCATGTTGCAGACGTTCTTCGAGAGCTACCTGCTGGCGCTTCGCGGCGCAGAGCTCGTGCTCGACGGGCCCGTACCCAAGAAGGAATGGTACAAAAAGACCCTGGCTCTCGGGCAGCAGATGTACCTCGCGGGGGAGATCGAACGCCGCGAATCTCTATCGAAGCTCAAACTCGAGACCGCGCTCAAGGCCCTGCAGGACTACCAGCTGATCGAGATCACAGGCGACTCCCTCGCTCGCGGCGCGGGCGTCGAGAGCGTCGCAGACCTTCACGAACTGGAGCCCAAGCTCACTGGATTCCTGCGCTAGGAGGCTGCGGATCGCTGCGTCCAGACGGAGCAAACGTCTTGGAGAACGCAGCGCTCGCATTTGGCCAAGTCGGGTCGACTTGGACACTGTCGGGAAACGCCGAGATGACACAGGGCGAAATCGTACTTGACCGGATCGTCTGGGTCATACTCGCGTAATCGTGCGGTGATGTCCTCGGCGGTGGCCCAGGTCGCTGTCTTACGATTCGTCAGGCCGAGGTTGAGGCTGATCCGATGGACGTGCGTGTCGACAGGCATCACCAAGTTGGAGGGCGCGATCGGCCAAAGGCCGAGATCCACACCGTCGGCGGGTCGAATCATCCAGCGCGCGTAGAGGAGTAGCCGTTTGCAGGCGCTTCCAGCACGCGGATCACTGATCAGGTGCCGGAGGTTTCGACTCGTGCCATCGCCGCGCAACGCGTCAGCGAACGTGGCCAGCGCCTCGCGAAAGTCACCATCAGACTCCTCGAACCCCTCGACGAACGCCCGGCCGAGACTGCCGCGGCGGTCGATCAAACGCCCGGCACGGGCCAGGACGGCGGCCAGGTGCTCGTCCCTGTAGATGCGGTGCACGAACCCGCGCAAACGCTCGAAGAGCTCGGCTTCGGTCGCGCTCGCGAGGACCGTCGCTGGGGTTGGACCGAGCGCCTCGAGGACTCGGCCCACGCTGTTTCTGGCCGCCATCGCGTTTCCGAACGCCAAGCTTGCCGCCACGAGCCCGACGACTTCCTGGTCCACGGGCGACGGATAGTCGTGGACGAAGTCGACTGGGTCTTCTTTCCGGCGAGCCGCCGCATCGCCGTCGGCGAGCAAGGATTCTAGCCGCTGACCAATCGCATCCATCTCTCGCGGTTCTTGCTATATTGCGGCGAGCGCCGCAATGAACCGCAGCACCTCTCTCAAAGCGAGCGTTCGCGCGCTCGTCGTGGCTTCTGTCCTCGGTCTGGCGCTCCCGCTCGGTTGCGGCGGCGGCGCATCGGGTCCGCTCGCGAAAGGGACGTCGTCGGCAGAAGACCGCGGCCCGCGTCTCGAACTTGGGCTGCGCCTGTCGGATGGGCGGTGGCTCGAACTGGGTGACCTTCGGGGCACACCCGTTCTGCTCTACGTGTTTGCGACCTTCGACATGGTGAGCCAGGCCGCCCTCGAACCCCTTCGGCCTTTCGTGCAACAGCACCCCGATGTGGTCGTGGTCGGCGTTGCCTCGGAACCACGCGCCATCCAGTTAGTGGAGGCGTGGGCCTTTGCCCTCGACCCGCCGTTTGTCGTCGGCGCTGACCCATACGGCAACATCGAGAATGGTCAGACCGTTCTCGGGCGGATCGAGAAGGTGCCCACGTACATCCTGTACGACCAAGCGGGTTACGAGATCGAGCGCGTGATCGGGTACCAGGGCGAGGCCGCGCTCGACACGATGGTGGCTCCGGTCACCCGTTAGCGTGGTCGGTCCAAGGTCTGCCCCTGGCCAAGCGCTTCGAGGTCAGGGCCGAAGCGTCGTGCCGCCAGCGCCCGCACCTCCTCGGCCGTGTCGCAAGCGATCGCCTCCCTTGCGACCGAGGCCGCAACCTTGAGGTCGACGGCTCGAATCGCAGCACGGGCGACCGGAATGAAGCTGACCGGCACCGATACGTGTCGGGTTCCGAGGCCGAGGGCCACCGCGAGGCCGACGGGGTCTGCCGCCATGTTGCCGCACATCGAGCAGGGAATCCCGGCACGTGCCGCCGCCGACTGGGTCTTGCTGATCAGGTCGAGGACGGACGGGTTGAGGGGACTGGCGAGGGCCGCCGACCGATGATCGTTCCGGTCGAGTCCGAGTGTGTACTGCACCAGGTCGTTCGTCCCGATCGCAAAGAAGTCTGCTCGCTCGGCGAACTGTTCTGCCAACAGAGCCGCCGACGGAAGCTCCACCATCATGCCTATCTCGGGGCTCGGGGTGCCGAGCTCCGAAACGCATTCGTCCACCAGTGCACGGGCCTGCAAGAACTCGTGCAGGGTCGCGATCATGGGGAACATCAGGGAGACGGTGCCGTGTGCTTGGGCTTTCAACACTGCCCGGACCTGAGTCTTCAGCCAGTGTCGCGCCAACGAGTCGAGGTGATCGGCTCGCAGTCGCTTGTCGTCCCGCCAGTCGAACGTCCGAAAGACGACGCTGTTCGGCGCCAGCGCAGAGGCGACCTGCCGATAGACTTCGGCCTGCTCGTCCTCAGGCGGAGGTTCGGTACGATTCAGGCACATGAACTCGGTACGGTACAGTCCAACGCCTTCGGCACCGCCGTGGATCGCGCCCTCCACCTCGTTCGGGAGCTCGATGTTCGCGCTCACGACGATCGTTTCGCCGTCCTGGGTCTTCGCTGTGGTGGCACGCTCGGAACGGAGAAACGCGCTGAACCGCGCTTGGCGAGCCTCGGCAGCGAGGCGCTCCTCGTCGGACGCCCCAATGGTGACCTCCCCGCTGAAGCCATCGACGATCATTATCTCGCCCGGTGCGATCGCCACCGGAAGGGTGCCGGTACCTGCGACCGCTGGCACACCGTAGGTTCGTGCAAGAATGGCGGTGTGACTGATCGCGCTCCCGGTCTCGGTAACCAGTGCGACGGTTGGTGGTGCGAGGAGATGAACCGCATCGGCGGGCGTGAGGTGTCGCGCAACGAGCACACACGGGCCGGAACGCGCCGACGGCACACCCTCGCTTCCAGACAGATGGCGCAGCAAGTGCTCTTGCACGTGGTCGATGTCGCGAGCGCGTTCTCGAAAATACGGCGAACGATCCTTCAGCAACGGCGCCTTCAATCCGTCGACCACGGTTCGAAGAGCCCACTCCGCGTTGGCGCGGCGCTCACGAATCGTCGACAGGGTGGCATCGATGAGAAGCGGATCGGAGTGCATCAACAAGTACACGTCGAGAATGGCGGCGTAGGTCGGCCCATGGCGGGCCGACAGGGCTTCCTTGGCGACCTCGATTTCCCTCGAGGAGGCGGCCGCTGCACGCTCGAACCGAGTCACTTCTCTCTCCACGGACTCTTGGGGGAGCTCCTTCAACGCCACCTCGGTCGCGCCAGGCGCGAGGACCCGGGCGGGCCCCACGGCGACACCGATCGAAGCGGACACGCCGCGAACTTTCACGGGACGCGTCACGCGTCCTCTCCGAACCCACTCGAGATGAGGGCGCACAGTGCTTCGAGCGCTTGTTCGGCGTCTTCTCCGGTCGTCCGCACAGTCAGCGTGGCGCCCCGCTGCCCACAGAGAAGGAGCACGCCCATGATGCTCTTGGCGTCCGCCACCTGACCGTCCTTGCTGACCTCGACGTGGGCGTTGTACCGGTTGGCCAGGTCGACGAGTTTGGCAGCGGCGCGTGCGTGGAGGCCAAGTCGGTTGGGTATCTCCGCGGTGCCGACGAAAGTGTCGCTCACGGACGGGCGCGCTCCACATCGCGATGGGAGACCACCACGTCGACCGATTCGCCCAGCCTACGAGCGAACTCCTCGGCAATCGCCACGGATCGATGTCGTCCACCGGTGCACCCAAACGCCACGGTCAGGTAGGCCTTCCCCTCTCCAGCGTATTGCGGCACGGCGTAGTCGAGCAATGGCGCCAACCGGGAGATGAGCTCGCCGGTCTCCTCGGCGCCAAGCACGAAGTCGGCAACCTCCGCATCGAGGCCGGTCTTGGGTCGAAGCTCGTCGACGAAATGTGGGTTCGGGAGGAACCGAAGGTCGAACACCAGATCCGAGTGTGTGGGGATCCCGTACTTGAAGCCGAACGATACGAGCCGAACCACCATTGACGCGCCTGACCGGTCACGCCCAATGTGCGCGATCAATCGGCGGCGGAGTTCGTGGACGCTCAAACGAGTCGTGTCGATGACCACGTCGGCACGGTCACGAAGACCGGCAAGACGCTCGCGCTCGCCGGTGATGGCCGCGTGAAGGTCCCCCGACTCCGCGAGGGCGTGCGGCCGACGGGTTTCGCTGAACCGACGCACCAAGACGTCGTCGGCGCAGTCGAGAAAGACGACCTCGACGTGATGTCCAGCACCCTCGAGCGCCCGAAGCGTTTCCTCGACCCCGCTCAGGAACGCGCCAGTCCGGACGTCCACCCCGAGTCCGACCCGCTCGAGCGCGCCGTCTTGCCCGATCAACGACAACAAATCTGGCGCGAGTGCCGGTGGCAGGTTGTCGACGCAGAAGAACCCAGCGTCCTCAAGCACGTGTAGCGCCGTACTTCGCCCCGCACCCGAGAGACCCGTCACGACCACGATCTGCGGCTTGTCACCCATCGGTCGGACCGGCGTCTTGCTCTGCGATGTCCGCCATCAACGTTTGAATGAACTTGTGCGCACCATGATGCCCCGCGGCCTTGAGAATGTGGTTGCGCGCTGCGACCTCGAGAATGACCGCCATGTTGCGGCCGGGCCGTACCGGAATCCGGAGCATTGGGATCGGAAGGCCGAGGATGTCGAGGGTTGAATCGTCGAGGCCCAGCCGGTCGAAGGGCTCTTCGGTGTTCCAAGGGCAGAGCTCGACGACCAGCTGCACGGTCTTCTCGGCCCGAACGGCGTTGGCGCCGAACAGATCCCGAACGTTGATGATTCCTATGCCCCGCAACTCGAGATGGTTCCGAAGTGGAGGCGGTGGGCGCCCCAAGATTCGTTCGGATGGCAGCATCGACAGGACCACCTGGTCGTCCGCTACCAGTCGGTGGCCGCGCTCCACGAGGAACAACGCGCACTCACTCTTTCCGATGCCGCTCGGACCGAGAAGGAGTGTGCCGATACCGTGCACGTCCATCAGAACGCCGTGCCGCGTTTCCGATGGCGCCAACAACGCGTCGAGCACGGAGTGGATGATCTGGATCATTCGGCTCGAGCGCGGCTCGGCCACCACTAGTGGAGTCGCTGTTTCCTGTGCCGCCTGCATCAGCGCGCTCGGAGGCGTGACGCCGCGTGTGACGATGACGAGCGACGGGGCCAGGTGGAAGAGGCCATGCGCGCGTTGGAGCTGTTCGTCGGGTGGGAGCGTGTCTAGGTACGTGATCTCGGTCTCCCCGAGAATCTGAACGCGGGTGGGAACGACGCCATGGAGGTGCCCGGCTAGCGCGAGGCCCGGCTTCTGGACTCGAGGATGATCGATGACACGGCTCAGCCCGTCGTGACCTGCCACGATCTCGGCCATCGCGCTGACGCGCGCGTCGCCCAGCACGTGCGCCGCCGAAATTCCGTGCTCGACCCGCATGCTGGCAAGGACTCCTGCGTGTTGCGGGGTGGAAGGTCGACTCACGGCCTCAATATACGCCAGTGTGTCGGTCGTGTCGCGAAGTCACGATTCGGTGAGGATGCTGAACGCTTCGGCGTCGTCTTTCGCCGCAAGCAACGCGGCCCGGACCTCTTCGTCTCGAAGGGCGCGCGACACACCGGCCAACGCCGCTAGATGGTGTTGCGGCATCGAGCGCGGGCCCACGATCCCGACGAGGATGTGGACAGGCAAACCGTCGACCGCCTCGAAATCGACTCCGGCCTTGCACACCGCGACAGCCGCTCGAAGCTCCTCGATCCCGTCGAACCGACCGTGAGGAATCGCGACGCCGCTTCCGACACCGGTGCTAGCCAGGCGCTCGCGCTCAGCGAGCACGTCGCAGACGCTGTCTTCGTTGGCGCTCTGGTCCGGCTGAACCAGCAGTGCTGCCACCATCCGGATCGCCGCGTCTTTGTCGGGCGGCTCCGCATGAACGTTCACGCGCGAGAGATGAAGAAGCTCCGCTAGCATCGAGGGCAGGCGATACCCTACCCTCCCCCTTGGTGCAATCCGGTCTAGCCCTTCGGATTGCGAAGCGACTCGCCGCTATGGCGGCGGCGGTGATTCGCTGTCGCCTTCGTGTCTCGCACTTGGCGATCCACCTTGTCGAGGACCAAATCGATCGTGGCGTACATGTCCTCGGAGTCTCCGTGGACGGCGTACTGATGCCCGTCGCCGGTGAGCGTCAGGTCGACTCGGTGAAGGTGCCTCTCTGTCGAGAACGTCACTTCGGCATGAATCGGTGCCCGCATGTACTTCTGGATTTTGGCGATCTTCTCGGATGCGTAGTTCTTGACGGCGTCGGATGACTCCATATTGCGAAATGAATAACTGATACGCATCGACCCTCCAGCTCTAAAAGTACTTCTTGCGTTTCGACGAACTCAAGATGCCCAACATCTCGCGATATTTGGCCACCGTCCTTCGCGCGATCTTGATATCGTCTTGCGCGAGTATTTCAACGATTCTCTGATCTGACAATGGCGCGCGTTCGTCTTCGCCGCCAATGATGCCTTTGATCGCCTGTTTTACGCTCTCGGAGGCGATATCGTTCTGGTTATCGCGTCGAATCGCGCTGTTGAAGAAGTACTTCAACTCGAACGTGCCCCGAGGTGTATGGACGTACTTGTTGCTCGTCACGCGCGATATCGTGCTCTCGTGCATTCCGACAGTCTCGGCAACGTCGCGCAGAATCATTGGTTTCAGGTATTCGATCCCTTTGTCGAAGAACTCCCGCTGCTTGTCGACGATGCACTCGGTGACGCGGACGATAGTCTTGCGGCGCTGATCGATGCTGCGGATTAGCCACTGGGCGCTTCGGAGCTTGTCCTGGATGTACTCCTTGGCCTTCGGGTTATCCGCCATGGCGGAACGGTAGAAGCCGCTGATCTTCAGCTTCGGCATACCGTCGTCGTTTGCAACGACGTAGTACTCGTCGCCGACCCGATGGACATACACGTCTGGGACGATGTACCGCGGCTCCTCGGTCTGGAACCGCCTCGCCGGGCGAGGTTCGAGCTCAGCGATGATCTGCGCGACATCGTAGACTTCTTCGACTGGGCAACCCTGCGCTTTGGCGACAGCCGGGTAGTGTCGTTTCTCGAGGTCACCCAAGTGGCTCGTGATCACCTTCAGCACCAGCTCGTCCATGCCAAGGTGGACGGCTTGAATCGTCAGGCACTCTTCGAGGGAGCGAGCGGCAACGCCAATCGGATCGAACTGCTGAATCATGCGCAGGACTTCCTCCGCGTCCTCCGCGTCCATCTCCGCTTCGCGCGCGAGTCGGGGTACGATTTCTTCCGGGGCGGTACCCTCGACTTTGAGGTAACCGTTGTCGTTGAGGTTGCCGATGACGAGAGCACCGAAGCGTCGCTCGTCGTCCATGAACTCGCCCATGCGAAGCTGCCAGCCGAGATGGTCGGTGAGGTCCTCCGCGCTCGAGAGCGTGGCTTCGAGCCCAGGTAGGTCGTCGTCGTTTCGACGGACGGTAGGCATCGGAGCCTGGTCGGTGTAGTTCTCGACGTATCGTTCCCAGTCGATCTCGGCTTTCTTTGCTTCCGCAGGATCGGGGGCCCTGGCCTCAGGCTCCTCCGAGGGCGCGACGCGAGAGTCCCGCTGCTCGGCGCCCTCTTCGAGCATCGGGTTCTCGAGGAGTTCCTCCTGGACGAGTTCGGAGAGCTCCATGCGCGACATCTGCAACAGCTTGATCGCCTGCTGCAATTGCGGCGTCATGATCAGCTGTTGGGATAGTTTGAGTTGCTGCTTGAGCTCCATGCAGGCCCTACATCCTTGCCGGATGCCGAATGTCAGTATAGACACGTAATGCGGTAGGGGAAACCGCCTACCAACTCGCGCAGTATCTTTCGCTAGACCGCGCTCACTTCAAAGTGAGCGAGCGAGACGCAGGAATAGCAACGCTATTTCAAGGGTGAGCAACGCCGGGAGCGGCTTCGAGGACAAGTCGCAGCCGATCGGTTTCGGGTGAGCGCCGTCTAGGCTACCCTATTTGTGTGGGAGTGGGGGCGGAGTCGTCTAAGTTGGCTGGGTCGTCTAGGCCGGTGATCGTCGTCGCTGACGACCATCGTCCCACTTGCGACCACCTCGCAAGCGTTCTGCGCGCACAGGGCTTCGACGTCCTGCCTTCGTATGGCGGCCAGAAAGCCGTCGATAGCGTGCGGTCGCGCGACGTCGACCTCGTTATCATGGATGTGGGAATGCCTGGGCTCGGAGGCATCGACGCCTGCCGCGTGATCAAGACGGTCACTGAAGGCCGGTTCGTTCCCGTGATCCTTCTGACGGTTCGCGGCGATCTCAACGGGCGCGTGCAGAGTATGCGCACGGGCGCTGACGACCACCTGGCGAAACCGGTCGAAGACGCAGAGCTGATCGCGCGGGTTCAGAACATGCTTCGCGTGAAGCGGGCGCACGATGATGTTCAAATCGCGCGCAGCAAACTTCGCTACACCTCACTCCACGAGCAGCTCAAGACGCTGCCGAACCACCGTCAGTTCCACGAGGCACTTCGTCGCGCTTTCGCGCATGCAGAGAGCCGGCTCGAGCCACTCGCCTGTTGCATCCTGGCCGTCGAGGACTTCCGGAGGATCGCCAAGGAGCGAGGCCCCGACTTCGCATCCCAAGTCATCGACGGGGTCTCGGAGCGGCTCCAGGAAACCGCGAGCGAGGCAGACCTGATCGCTCAGTTCCGGACCGCCGAGTTCGGGATCTTGATGAACGAGGCAAGCCCAGCGAAGGCGCTGAGCCTCTCCGATCGGATCGTCTCTGAGGTCGCGCTGCAACCCCTAATGCTCGGAGACGAGGAGATGACCTTGCAAGTGTCGATGGGGGTTGGGCTCTACCCGAGTGCCGGCGTCCGGACGCACGCCCAGCTTCTCGACGCGGCCAGCATCGCGGTAGCGCGCGCGCGCGTGGCAGGCCCAAACCGCGTGTGCGTGGTCCAGCAACAGGGTTACATCTTCCGCCCGATCGTCCCGGGCGCCGCCTAGACCGCTCTCACCTGAGAGTGAGCGGTCTAGCGAGCGCGAGGGCGCCTGCCGAGCGCGAGGGCGCCAAGGCCTCCGATACAGAGGCCCACGACCATCACCCAAAGCCCGACGAGCCAGGTGGTCTCGGTAGCCTCGACGGTGGCCATGATCGCGATTCGCCGAACCGAGTACACAAGCGGCAGCGCGGCGCCCACGAACAGCCCGATCACTGCGACCCGGGACGCGCGCATCGCATCCGCACCGCGGCGCACGCTCAAGATCACCAGCACCATCATGGCCGCGAGTGGCACCAGCCAGAGGTTGATCGCTCCATCGATCGCGACCTCGAGCGCGGAAGCGACTGCCCGGCCGGAGCCCACGAACGGAAGTGCGAATCCAATCAGCGCCAAAACCGCCCCCACAAGCACGGGACCTCGCCCGAATCGGGGGTCCACGAAGAAGGACACGCCGCTCGGCGTACGCCCGTCCTCAGGTGGTAGCTTATCGATCTCGACAAGCCAAAGCCGGTGCTCTGGGCACTCATCGATCCCCTCGAAACTCTCGCGACAGTACGGGCAAAACAGAATGCGCGCGGACTCGGCGCGGGTCGTCGACGGGGGCTCGTGCGTTTGGTGTGTGTTCGTGATATCCGCTCCCCCGAGTGATGGAGATCCGGGGTCTCACCAAAGTCGACTACGACTATATCATCTCGGTGCTCGACCAGTGGTGGGGAGGGCCCGCAGGTCGC
>JBCCEK010000133.1:0-12791 GCA_039030295.1 Myxococcota bacterium
CGATCTGGCCAAGCGCTACCTCGCCGCGTCCGAGGAAGTCGGAGAGGCGTTCTGGCGCATGCCGCTCGACGCCGACTTGAAGGCCACGCTCAAGAGTCCGATCGCGGATCTCAAGCACGTTGGGGGTCGCCTCGGCGGTTCAATTACCGCTGCGCTCTTCCTCGAGGAATTCACTGAGGAGATGAAGTGGATGCACCTCGACATCGCGGGGCCCGCGTTCCTCGAGCGCTCCCATGGACGTATGCCCAAGGGCGGCACCGGCTTCGGCGTCGCCACCGGGGTCCGCTTTCTCGAGTCGCTGTAGATCGCGTTCACTCCCAGGTGGTCGCGGTCTAGACCCGATCTACAGTCGGTAGGGGAACTTCACTTTGAAGGACGACTGCTTGAAGCGCGGCACGCGTGCCCGCTTGACGGCCTTCTCGATGCACGACCCCGTCGGGGTGCCCTTGAAGGGGCCGCTGCCCACCTTCGCGCGGGAGACACGGCCCGTGCTGCCGCTGAAGGTCACGTCGACCACCGCGGTCCCACCTTGCCCCTGACTGCAAGCTTTAACGCCGCCACTCACGCCCTGGAGGGCGGTCTTGACGTCGGCGCGAGATGGCGAGTCGGCGAGACTCGAGCCGCCACCGCTTGGTTTGGCGCTCGCTTGTTTCTTTTGAGGGCTCGACGAGCCCCCGACGACCTCGTCCATCAACGCGTCGAGATTGCCGCTTCGCTTCTTCGGAGCCGGGGCCGGTTCTGGCGCGGCGGCCGGAGCGGCAGCCTTGGTCCGGCGCCTCTTCGGTCGTGAGCTCGCCCGCTCCCGTCGTGCGGGGCGGGCCGTGGCCTGCGCGGGCTCGTCGAAGTCTGGCGCTTCGAGCGGTTCTTCCGCGGGTTCCTCGAAGGCGGCCGCGACGGGCTCTTCGGCGGCGGCGGCCGGTTCCGGAGCCTGCTCGGGCTCCGCGACGGGTGCGGCTGCCGCGATGGCCGGGTCTGGGGTCGTCTCAGGCGCCGCGATCTCGAGAGGTTCGTCTGAGGAACTCTTCATGAACATGCCGAACCCAAATCCAAGGCCGATCACGGCGACGAATGCCAGTCCGAGCCCCGCGATCTTGATCCAACGGTTGTTGTCGGTCGTTTCCGCCGGTGCCGGGCCAAGCAACGGCCCACCAAGGACTGGGCCTCCAGCGGTCGTCCCGATCGCGAGCAGGTCGTCGACTGCTTGAGAGGGTGCCTTCTGCGTGCCGGGAGTCGTCGACTTCGCGAGCGCGCGGATGTCGATCAAACCCGAGCCTTCGCCCGCCGCCTGTGGACTTGGGCTTGCTTGCTGAACCGGCGCGGAACCTTGCGCAGACTCTGCGGGCGAACCGCCTCGCGAAGCGAGCTGCTGGAGGTTGCTCAGCGAAAACAACACAGAGTTCTCGTTGCGTTGCCCGGTCATGCGAGCAGGCTCTGCGCCGACGCCAGCGACGCCCAGGCCTCCGAGGCCGGCGCCCGCGGGTTCCGGCTCCTCGGCGGGTGCGTCCGCGGATGGCTCTGCCGCGAACGGCGACTGTTGGGCCGGTGCAGGGTCGTCCCCAAGGCCCCCGAAGACGCCTTCGTCGGTGTCGGTTTCGCCCGTGGGTTCACGTCCGTTGTCGCCGAAGAGATCGCCACCTGTCCCAAAGGGCGCGGCCGAGTCGGTTTCGATCTTGGCGGTCTCGTTCTTGCGCGCGGAGCTGACGCCGCCGAGGAGCTGCACCAGCTCGGGCACGTCGCTCGCCACCTTCCAGTCGTCGAAGCCTTCTTTCCAAACGTACGAGTCGAGCCCGACGCTCCCCTTGGCAAAGAGCTGGCTGAGCTCAATCGGGGGTAAAGGCCCTCGTTGCTCACCGTCAACCACGATATACCAGCCGTTGTCGGCGGCTGGTTCCTGGGCTTGCCCGGCCCCCTCGAGCGCGTGGGCCCCGGTCTGGTCTCCACGCACCTCAAGAACCGATGAGCACTTCTTGCATCGGATCTTGAAGATCTTCCCCGCCACCTTCTCGTCGGCGATGGAGTATTTCGCGCCGCAACTATCGCAAACGATCTTCATCTGTCGCCCCCGTCTCCTTCCGATGCCTGCTCAGCGGCCCCCCGGATCGAAGATTCCCCTTTAGGACCGGGATCATAGCCGTCCCGTCGTACCCTGAGCAAGAAGTCCACGAATCATCTCCCCAGGTGCTTGGACCCGGAACCCCGCGTGGTCTTGGGTCTTTTCTGCGACCGGCCTCAGTTGACCACCACGAGCTTGGCTCCGTCCTGGCCGCAGAAGCTGTGGGCAGAGGTGTGTCGCTGGCCACATTCCGGGCAGATCTTCTTGGAGTCCATGGGCGGCGGTGGCCTGGTGGAGTTCGAGGCGCCATAGAGCCCGTAGGGCACGAGCTCGTCGGCGTCATCGGGGCAGAAACTCGCGTCGTGGCTGTATCCACGGCGACACGTGGGGCAGATCATCCCCTGCGAGAACGGGCCGGACGCGGGGCCGTCGATCAGGCTCGCCCCGTCCTTGACGCAGAACCGGTTCCGGGGGTCGTAGTCGGTCAGGCAGACCGGGCAGCTCCGCACCACGGGGGCTTCTGCGGGGCGAGACGCCCGCGGTGGCAGCGGTGGCGGGACGCTCGTTGGACGCTCGGGGGAGGCGTCTTCGGGCACCACTTGGGCTTCGGGAGGGCGACGGCGCAGCAGTGCCAGCAGACCGCCGCAGAGCGCGGCGAGGAGTGCCAGGATCGCCAGCTGGAACGCCATCCCCGAATTGTGCACAACGAGCGGCACGCAGCCCACAAAAAAGCCCGGGATGCATGCGCTTCCCGGGCTCTTCATCGTGCGTGTGAATCAGAGGCTCAGAGTTTCTTAACCTCTTCAGTAAGTGCCGGTATGGCATCGAACAAGTCCGCGACCAGGAAGTAGTCGGCGACCTGGGCGATCGGCGCTTCCTTGTCCTTGTTGATGGCCACGATGGTCTTGCTGCCTTTCATCCCCGCCAAGTGCTGGATGGCACCGGAGATGCCGATCGCGACGTAGAGCTTTGGCGCCACCACCTTGCCGGTCTGACCGACCTGGAGCTCGGGCGACACGTATCCGGCATCGCACGCGGCTCGAGAGGCGCCCATCGCGGCGCCGAGGGCGTCGACGAGGGGCTCGATCACGTTGGTGAAGTTCTCCGCGCTCTTGAGTGCGCGTCCCCCGGAGACGACGACGTCGGCCTCGGTGAGATCGGGACGCTCGCTCTTGACGACCTCCACGCCGACGAACTCGACCTTGTCGGCGACTGGGTCTGCCGTAACCGAGACCTCCTCGACCGGGCTCGCGCCCCCGCTCTCGGCAGCCGCATCGAATTCGGACTGACGAACCGTGACGACCTGCTTGTCGGTGAGGATCTCGACCGTGCCCGACACGTTGCCTGCGTACATCGGACGGGTGTACGAGAGCTTACCACCGTCCACGTGAACGGCGGAGATGTCCGATGCGACACCCGCGTTGAGCTTCGCCGCCACGCGCGGCATGAGGTCCTTGCCGTAGGCGCTCGCGCAAGCGACGACGACATCGTAGCCCTCGCCAACTGCAGCGACCGTGGCCGCGTACTTTTCGCAGACGTACCCGCCGGCGACTTCGGCCTTCAAGACCTTGCCGGCGCCAAACCCGGTGAGTTCGTCCGCCGAGGGGCCCGAGCCCTCGCCGATCGAAAGGATGTCGAACGAACCGCCAGTGCCTTCGGCGATCTGTTTCGCGGCCGTGACCGCACAAAGAGTGGTCTTACGAGCTTTGCCCTCGAGCAACTCTGCAACAACCAAAACGTTAGCCATCTGTCTTGTTCCTTTCCGTCCTTGGGCGGGTCAGATGACCTTGGCCGTGTTGTGGAGCTTGTCGACGAGATCCTCGACCGACTCGACGAAAGTGGTTTCACCGGAACGTGCCGGCGGTAGTTCGAACTTGGTGTAGTTCAGTGCGGGTGACGGGGTGACCCCGAGGTCCCCCATCGAGGTGGCGTCAATCGGCTTCTTCTTGGCCTGCATGATGCCCTTGAGTGACGCGTACCGGCCGCCGACCTCGAGCTTGGCGTATTGATGGTCGGCCGGCGTCACACCGTTCTTGATCGACTCGGGATGAAGAATGCGGTCGGAGGTGGTGATGACCGCCGGGCCCGTCACCTTCACCGTGGCGACGCCGGTGTCGAGCTCTCGCTTGACCTCGAGCGTCTTGCCGTCATCCGACGTCTCGACGCGCATGGCGTAGTTGATGATCGGCCAGCCCAGGCTCTCGGCGAGCTGCGTACCGGCCACGTTCGAGTCACCGTCCGCCGCCTGCTTTCCGAGGACGATCAGATCGGGGCTTTCCTTGTCGGCGACCGCCTTGAGGACCTGTGCCACCACGCTCGAGTCGAGGGTGGTGTCATCGGCCTCGACCAAGATGCCCCGCTCGGCGCCCTTCGCGAGCCCTTCGCGGATGATCCGCTGGGTGTGCTCGTCGTTGGGCCCGATCGAGACCAGGATGACCTCACCGACGCGGGCATTCTTCTCGGCGGCGTTCTCGGTCAGGCGGAGCGCTGCTTCGAGGCTCCAGTCGTCGAACGGATTCATCTTCCATTCGAGGCCCTCCGAGGTGACGGTGGTGCCGTCGCCACTCACCTTGAGCTTGCTTGCGTTGTCCGGGTCGGCAACGCGCTTGATGGGAACGAGGATCTTCACGCTTCCTCCTCAAATCGACGAGCCGTGCAGGCTCACAAAAGGCTGAAAAACGCAGGCGATCTAGGCGCGATCCGGACAGCTGTCAAGGAGCACGACTCAATGCGTCATCGACGAAGGCGCGAACCTCGTCGAGACGACCGAGAACCGGGACCAACGGTGATAGCTGTGGGATCTCGTTCGGATCCTGCAGATACGCGACGACCGGGCGTCCATAGCGAAGCGCAAGCGACACCTCGCTGCTCGTACCGAACGCTCCCGCCATCGCGATAACGATATCGGCTGTGAGGATGTTGATGTGATTTCGCGAGCGCGGGTCTGTCCCGTGGTCTCCACTGAGCGGAAGGTGCGTCTGAATCGCCACATCGAGCCAGGGATTGGGATAGCCAACGGGAGCGGTCGAAGGATCGTCTTTCGACGCGGGCAGGATCCCGATGGCGATCCCCGATCGGGGCACGGTCTGAGAGAACCCTTCGGAGACCGCGTCCATGACGCCTCGGCCTCCACCGGTGAGAAGGTGAACGCCGCGGGTGGCGAGCCACTGGCCGAGTTCGAGGCAACGGGGGCGGTCGGCGGTCGTTCCCGATCCCATCACACCGACGATTGGGAGTGAGCTCTGGCCTCGACCTGCCACGTGTGAAATAGAAGCGCGCCATGAGCGTGGATGCAAGGGCGAAGCGATACGCGCTGGTGACCGGTGGGACCAGCGGCATCGGCCTGGCGACGGCGCGCGGGCTGGCCGACCACGGCTTCGATGCGGTCGGGATCGTCGGCCGCAACCCCGCGCGGCTCAACGAAGCGGCTGAGAGCCTTCAGGACGCCGGCTCTCCCATCGAGACCTTCCAATCTGATTTTTCGTCGTTGTCGGACGTCGCGCGATTCGCCCAAGACGTGCGTTCTCGTTTTTCGAGTCTGAGCGTTCTCGTCAACAACGCCGGTGTTTGGCACACGCGTCGCAAGCTCACCCAGGACGGGTACGAAGAGACATTCGCGGTCAATCACCTCGCGCATTTCATGCTGACCCGCGAGCTAGAGCCCCTGCTGACGGCGGGCGCTCCCGCCCGTGTCGTGACGGTGTCTTCGTCGATGCACCGTCGGCCGAAACGCCTCAACTGGGACGACCTGATGTTCGAGAAGCGTTGGAACGGGTTCTCTGCGTATGCCCACTCGAAGTTCGCCAACGTCGTTTTTGCGAATGAGCTTGCGAGGCGATGGCGTGAGCAAGGCATCGTCTCGAACTCGCTGAACCCCGGCAACGTCCGAAGTCGCATCACACGCAACAACGCGATCCTGAACCTTCTTCACCGGTCGCCGCTCGCTCGACTCATCGTCCTCACGGAGGAGGAGGGCGCTAAGACCTCGGTCCATGTGGCGACCGCTCCTGAACTCGAGGACGTGACCGGTCGCTATTTCGAGAAGTCTGCCGAAACCAAAGTGAACCCGGGTTGTCTCGACGAAGACGCGGGCCGTCGGCTTTGGGAGGTCAGCGAGCGACTGGTGCAAGAGGCGGTCGACGCGGGCAAGTGACGTCACGGCAACATTTGTCAGACGATCGAGCCAAATTGCGGCTGCCTACAGCTGGTCGACGGTGCGTTGCTGAGTTAGCGTTCCGCCCCATGCGTTTGGCTCAGCTCTCGCTCCTCTCACTTGCGTTGTCGTTGACGTGCGCGATCGGCTGTGGCGGCCAGGACGCCGGCCGGATCGACGAAGCATGTCGTTCCAACGCGGACTGCGAAGCGACGGAGTTTTGCGCCACGAACATCTGCAACGATGGGCTCGGTGCCTGCACGCCGCGTCCCGAGAGCTGCGACGAAGTGCCCGTCGCCCTGGTGTGCGGATGCGACGGTCGGACCTACGACAACGTCTGCCTCGCCCAACAAGCCGGCCAGCGTCTCGCGAACGAAGGCGCTTGTTTTTGCGCCGACAACTCGGAGTGCTTCGACGATCAGTTTTGCGAGCTGACCGACAGCTGCTCAAACCGCGGCACTTGCCTCCCGAGGCCGCCGATGTGCGAGCCTGACCCCGAGGACGTCTGCGGGTGCGATGGCGTCGACTACGGGAACGCGTGCCTCGCCGCGCAGTCGGGTGCCCGCGTTTCGGCCCTCGGTCCGTGCGAGTGCACGACCAACGACGACTGTGAGTCCGACGAGTATTGCGATGCCATCACTTGCGATGGCCCCGGAGGATGCTCGCCTCGGCCGACGACCTGCCCCGACGAAGGCCCCGAAGTCACGGGATGCGATGGCGTCGTCTACCCAAGCGCGTGCGATGCAGCGCTCGCGGGCGTTCGGGTTCGGCCCTGAAGGCCCCAGACGCGCGACGGCGTGAGACGGCGCTCAGTCGCTCTCAGGCTCACGGAGCCCGTCCAGGAAGAGCGTGGCGCACTGGCCGGCCGATCTCCGAAGCGCAGCCGGGTCGGCGTCGCCGAGGGCCCAGGTGAGAAGGATGGCGTCGAGCGCCCCGAAGAGGGCACGAGCAGCCACCCGCGGGCTGTGGCTTTTGCGGAAGGCGCCCTCCTTTTGGCCTTCCTCGATCACCCCGGCCAAGACGTCGATGTACTCCATGAAGAGGGGCGTCCCGTACTGCTTCAGGAGCTTCGACGACTGACGCAAGTTGACCGTGATCACCTCCGCCAGGTCTCGTTGGTCCTCGAGCAGGCCGAGCTGCAACTCGATGATGCGCTGGATCCTTCGCTCCACCGGGTCGTCGGATGCCGCCACGCCCCGGATGATCTCGAGCAGGCGCGTGATCCCGTCCTCGAAGATCGAGATCAGCACGTCGTCCTTGTTCTTGAAGTAGAGGTAGATCGTGCCGTCGGCGACCCCCGCGGCCTTGGCGATTTCGCTCACGCGCGTCGCGTAGAACCCGTTCTTGGCGAACACCTTGATCGCCGCCCTGAGGATCCGCTCGCGCTTGTCGGGAGCCGTGCCCTTGGCCTTCGCCGCTGAATGAACCGCCATTCAGTTTTCGGTACCACAACCGGGCCGGGGGCGTCAATCATCGCGCCATCAGCCGATCCGCTCCTCCCCCCTAAGCAGGCGAACGATGTTGCCTGCGTGGCGCAAGACCACCAAGACCCAAAGGCCTGAAGCCAGAAGTACCGGCCATGGACGACCATCGACGGTGACCGTGAGGACCGCACCCATCGTCGCGGCCGCCAGCGAACCGACGCTCGCGAGTCGGCTCCAACGTTTGGCGATGACGAACGTCACCAAAGTGGCGACACCGATCGGGGGAAGCGCGCCGAGCAGAACCCCGCCCGACGTGGCAGCGCCCTTGCCGCCTCGAAACCCGTGCCAGATCGGGAAGACGTGGCCTACCGCAGCCGCGAGTCCGACACCGGTGATCCAAGGCCAGGGCAGCTCCAAGGCGAAGCGCGCCACCGCGGTGGGCACGAACCCCTTGGCGATGTCGAGCAGCATCACCACGCGGCCCGTGGGTTTCCCGAGCGCGCGTCCGACGTTCGTCGCCCCCAGATTGCCACTGCCGACACTGCGGAGGTCGATGCCGCGACGTTTGGCGGCGAGCAGCGCGAATGACACCGAACCGAGCAAGTACGCTCCGATCATCAGCCATGGCCCGACCATGCGGGAATGATACGCATCTATGGGGCGCCTTGGTCGCAACTTTTTTGCGTGCCTTTGCCGGCCCCCTTACGGTCGACGAGACCATGATGTTCAATGCCCACCGTGAATCCTTTGTTCCGGTGGCGTTGTACGCGGAGCTCGTCGCAGACGGCGAGATGCTTCCCGCGTTTGTGACCAGCATCGGCGAGCACGGGATGCACCTCGACTCCCTCGCGATCCTCGGGAACCGCACGACCGATCGCCTCCAGATTCAACTCACCCTCCCGGGCGAGCCAGATCCGCTTTGGATCGGCGCGGAGGTGATCCGGGACCGGCACGGGCTCCTCTTCAACGATACGGCCGTACGATTCCTCTGCATGGCGAACTCGCATTGGCGCGCGCTTCGCCGGTGGGTGCGGGTTCGCGAGCTCATGATGACGGCACGGCCCCTGGGCGCGCACGACGCGGCTTGAGTACACTACCGAGATGCGGGCTCCGCTTCTCGTGGCCGTCGGATGCGCCCTGCTGACTGCGTGCGCGGCTCGGCAATCGATCTCGTCGGTCGCGCCGGACCTCGATCGCGACGGGACCGCCGCCCGTCCCGCGTTTGGTGCGGCCCTCGCACAACTCCACGCCCAAGAGTGTGACTCTGCGGTTGAGGGATTCGACCGGTTGGTCGTCGAGTTTCCGGAGAGCCGCTATGTTTCTGCGTCTCTCTACAACGCTGGGCTCTGCCTCCAGCGCACGTCGCGTTGGGACGACGCCGCCGATCGATACGAGCGACTCCTTCATCTGAGACCGGGCTCGCAGGACACGAAGCACGCGCGGTTTCAACTCGCCTTCTTGTACATCGAGACCAAGAGGTACCGCGACGCCCTCGAAGTCGCCGAGCTCCTCGAAGCGCGACTTGATCTCACCTCGGACGAGCGCTCCGAGATCATGGCGCGGCGCGCCGAGGCGCTCCTTGGGACAGGCGCGATCGAAGACGCAGCCAGAGCGGCGGAGGATGCCCTCGTCTTCTTCCGTACTCGATCCGAGCGAGACCGTGTGCGTGACCCCTTCTTCGCCGCGTCGGCGAGCTACACGTACGCCGAGAGCATCCGACTGCGGTCCGAGGCGATTCAGATCCCCGCGGCGGAGGTCGAAATGCAGCATGCGGTGCTCGAGAAGCGCGCGGCACTGCTCCTCCAGGCCCAGCGCTCGTACTTCGACACCATGCGCTACCGCGATGCGTACTGGGCTTCTGCGGCGGGCTATCGCATTGGGGCGATGTACGATGGTTTTTGGGATGCCGTCATGGAGGCTCCCGTCCCGCCGCCAACGCGTGAACTTACGGTGGAGGAGCGGAAGATCTACGACACGCAGTACCGGAGGCGGCTCACCGAGCTTGCGCAGCCGTTGATTCGTCACGCGATTCGGTATTGGGAGCTGACGCTCAGCATGGTGGCGCGCACCGGGGTCGACTCGGAGTGGACCGCGCGGATCCAAGCCGACCTCGAGCGTGTGAGAGCCAGGCTTCAACCACTCGCCCAGCAATCCGTCGAACCTCAGCGAAGCCCCGCCGCCACGAAGCAGTCGGGGTAGCGAGCCGTCCACCGCGAGAGCACGTGCCGGTGTAGCTTCGGGATCGTCTCGTTCTGCCTTAGGAACGCGACGACGATCGGACAGGGCGCCTCCGGATAGAGTTGCGCTGGGAGCGCGACAAACCGTTCGGCGACCGGCATCGCTTCCAGACCTTGGACGGGGCTCCAGTCCACCGGCTCCGGAAACTCGTTGACGAGGTACACCGCCAGAAGCCGGTGAAAGGCCGCGCCATCGAGATCGTCCCGCGCGATCAGTGCGTTCGAGAGGTTGTACTGGTGTCGCATGGCCTTGGGTTCGACCCGAACACCATGCGCCCACAAGGCCTCGTTGCTCACCCATGCACGGCGGGCCGGCACGCTGACGAGGAGGGCGCTCAGCACCAGGCCCGCAAACGCGAGTCGCCGGACGCGAACATGCTTCACCACCTGGAAGAGACATGCGCTGATGACCATCGCCGCGCCGAGGGTCGCCGGGTAAAGCAACCTTTCAGCGAGATCGGTGATCAGCCGAATGAACCAATGCGACTGAAGGAGGGCAGGGGCGTACAGGAATGAGAGGGCAGCGATCCAATCGGCGCGACGCCGCGCCACGGCCCAAAGGCCTGCCGCCAATCCGACCGCCAGCAGCACGCCACCGACGACCGCCATCGGCCAGAGGGTCGCCTCCGATGGATCGATCGCGGCGTAGCCATGGCTCGGCGACAATGGATGCGGCCAGATGCTCATCGTCAAGGATTGACCGACGTTGAAGAATCCGAGCAGCAGGCGTTCTTGTCCGTCGACGTGGTGCGCCAAGGTGTTGCCCCACATGTGCACCGTCGCCCGTCGCGGGAGCGCGAGTTGCAGCGCGACAACGCCGACCGCCACGACCGCCACCGGGATCGACGCAGACATCTTTGCGCGCCAAGGGCCCCGCTGGACCGCGAACAGCAGGATCACCAAGGGCGCGAAAAGGACGGCCGATTCTTTGACGAGGGCGGCGAGCAGCAACAGCGCGGCCGCGAGGACGCCTTTGGCAGCAGTCGGCGGCTTGAGTGCGACCAGGCAGCTGACGAGTACCAGACAGAACGAAAAGATATCGGCCTGCGCGACGAGTGCACCGACCGCCTCGGTATTGAGCGGGTGGACGGCGAACAGCGATCCGACCGCGACCGCCCAGGGCTCCGACGCTCGCAGGCGCCACGCGAACGTCGTCGCGAGCGCGGTGCACAGGACGTGCAGCAGGACGCTGAGGAGATGAAACGGCAGTGGTGCGCGCGGGAACGCCCCCCAAACCCCCGACCAGATCATCGGCATGATCGGACGCCAGGAGTTGACCCCGTCCGCTGCCGGGCGGCCCCAATAGTCGCGCACGAACGCTTCCCACATCGGCGCTTCCCCTCGCACGACAGGGCTATCCCGGATCGCGTGGGCATCGTCGTACACGAAGCCCGCGTCGACCGTGCAAAGGCCGACGATGGCGGCGAGCAAGAGTGGGGCGAACCACCGCACCCGTCGCAGTGTCGGCGAACGATGGATCGTGGGCCAGTTTCTCCCGGGGCCCGGCGAACGCGGGATGGGCGAAAGGCGTGCGAGCCGGCGTCTTCGGGCCTCTGACCCCTCCATTCCCTTGACTCGGTCGGGGTCCGCTCGTAGGAACAGCCGCCCCGCGAAGGTGGGTGGTGGCCTTGGCTGCCGCGCGTCGGAGGGGGGACTTGGCGCCCACGGGCACCATGCTGGCGTAGCTCAATTGGTAGAGCACCGGTTTTGTAAACCGGCGGTTATGAGTTCAAGTCTCATCGCCAGCTCTACTTGATAACCGAACACTCTGGAGGGTTGCCCGAGCGGTCAAAGGGAGCAGACTGTAAATCTGCCGGCTTATGCCTACGGTGGTTCGAACCCACCACCCTCCACCGAGAGCACAGGAACGACGCAAAGCAGAACACGCGGGTGTAGCTCAGTTGGTAGAGCCTCAGTTTTCCAAACTGAATGTCGCCGGTTCGAGCCCGGTCGCCCGCTCCGAGAAAAACGGGGCCTCGTCATCGTCGCCCCCTTGGCAGCTGCCCCCCTACGGCAGGAAAATATACGGGGGACCAAACCCGTTCAGTGCGCACTCGCGCTGACTGTTTTGCGCGCCACCGCTTCCGATGCCGCAAAAGACGGGAAGGACCGCCACGCAGTCATCTTCTCCCGCCATTGGGTCGCCAGCCGACTTGGCCACCACGGTAGCCTCGGCCATTTCGAGTCCGCCATTGCCGATTGCGCAACCCAGACACACCGTGTTGTCCAAAGGTAGGAAGCTGAACGCGATGGTCCTGTCCTCCGTCGTGGGAGGAGACGCGTCTTGAGCCCTCTCTCCGACGAGCGCCACCCGTGTGGTCGCATCGTTCCCGACGACGAAAGACACCCCGGATGGTTCGAATCGCAGTTCGCTCGGGTCACACTCCCGGTCGAGCGATCCGCCGGAGCCACTCTCACCGCAAGCGACGAAGAGCAGGGTCGCGCACACAGTACCCCAGGTAGTCAAGCCATTCATTCGCGCACGATACCAGAACCCATGCACGCCCAAAACAGGCGCCGCGTTTCGCGGTGGGTCGGTGTTTCGGGCGGGTACGCATGTGGCCGTCGCCACGCGCCGGCACCGATGGACCCGGTCGAACCCCCAGAGACGCCTCGCATTCCGGCCTAACTTCGGCTCGCGCGAAGACCGATGGGGCGGCCTACCTGATCGCATCGCCGCATGCCGAAACCTCCCGTGGGCGTCCTTTTTGACCTGGGCGCGCGCCGGATCCACAGTTTCTAGCAGTGACTCGATCGATCGTCGTGACGCTGATGTGTCCTTTGGTGCTTGCCGCGTGCGGCGGTGACGCGGAGTCGCTTTCTCGTTGCGACGACTACGATCCGCTGGGGTTCATTTGCACCGGAGAGCGGATCGATCTGCAGTCGGCCGAGGCGCTCGCTCGCGAACAGATGCCAGACAACGC
>JBCCEK010000134.1:0-12757 GCA_039030295.1 Myxococcota bacterium
ATGCGGCTCGTCTGTGAGGCCCCTTCGAGCGGGGTCGAGTGTTCGATTCAGCTGCCGGGCGGCCAGTCGGGCGACATCAATTCGCCCAACTACGAAGACTTGCTGCCGTTCTGGCTCGACAACGAGCCGATCGACATCGTGTTTGACATCGCTGAAGCCGAAGCCAACGCGGTGCGCACCGTCGACTTCAACGAGTAGCCGCGACGCCCGCTACGACTTGTATTCGATGAGCGGGGTCTGAGCGCCCTTGCGGCGGTTGTTGCGGAACCGGAACACCCCGAGCGCTTCTGGGAACTTCGCGAGCATCATGAACGTGGCGACCGTCCAAGGCCGGGGCTCGCCCTCGCGCCGAAGTCGAAGGCCGATCCGGAGCACATTGATCGGAAAGAGCAGCAACAGAAGAAGTGAAGCGCCATGCGTGAACGGCGCCGCCAGTAGCGCAACCAGTGGAAGCACGCCGCCCCAGAGGATGGCTCGTCTCGACTCTTTGACCCAGTGACGCTCGGGTGGGGCGCCGTGCATGGCGGCTCCCTCTGCGTATGCGTGGCCGGCACGCACCGTTCGCGTCCACCACTGCGAGAACCGCGTCACGTCGGCATCGTGGTGGGTCATGTCCTGGTCGATGCGGCGGATCTTCCAACCCGCCTTGCGGAGGCGCACGCAGAGCTCTGGCTCCTCGCCCGCGATCAGCGTGGGATCGAAACCCTGTACGCCGGCAATCGCCTCGACCCGCATGAGAGCGTCGCCGCCGCATGCCTTCGCGTCGCCCACCGGCGTATTCCACTCGACGTCGCAAAGGTAGTTGTACACGGTGGCGTCCGGATGGCGTTCTCGACGTCTCCCGCAGACCACGCCGTAGTCATCGCCTTGGCCGAAAAACGCTGTCGCAGCCGGGAGCCATTCGGGGTCGACCTCGCAATCGCCGTCGACGAACATGACGATCTCGGTGTCGGGCGCGATCGCGCGGAGCCGGTCGAGCCCCGCGTTTCGCGCGCGCGCGGCAGTAAATGGGATCGACGTGTCGAGGTCGAGGACGTCGACGCCGTGGCTCCGCGCATGTTCGATGCTCCCATCGGTCGATCCGGAATCGACGTAAACGATCTGCTCGATACGACCGAGGAGCGAGTCGAGGCAGCGCACGAACCGTTGCCCCTCATTTCGACCGATCACGACGGCCCCGAGTCGTCCCACGCGTCAGTCCTTCGAGTCGATCGGCTTGGCCGGAATACCCACGACGGCCGTTCCAACGGCGACGTCTTTGACGACCACGGAGTTGGCCCCGATCGAAGCGCCTGCCCCAACTTCGACGTCACCGAGAATCTTCGCGCCCGCGCCCACGTTGACGCCATCGCCGAGTTTGGGCGCTTCGCTCGGCCGGTCGAGGCGCTTGTTGCCGATCGTCACGCCTTGACGAATCACACAGTCGTCGCCGATCTCAACGCCGCCATGGATGACGACGCCGCCTTGGTGCTCGAACACGACGCGCCGGCCCACTTTCGCGGTGTAGGGAAGCTCGATCCCGTACACGTTGCGCACCCCACGGAACATGGCCCGATACGCGACACTAAAGGGCGCCCGAAGGGCTTTGGGCTTCAGCTTCATCCGCCAGTTGCCGAAGCGATGAACGGCGAGCGCCTGGAAGCCCGGGCGAGTCCAGTCTCGGCCGTGGGCCTCCCAGTCCTCGGCGAGTTGGCCGAGGAGCGATTGCGGGTCGTCGTCACTCAAGGTCGAATCCTTTGAGGAGTGTACTATTGCGCAAGAAGTCGAGCCAAAACCAAGGCGGGTCCCAGTCGGGCTTGCGCTGGAGCACGCGGCGCACGCGCCACGTCGTGTACCCCCCGATGAAGCCGAGGTCGGCGGCCAAGGTCTTCATTGCGCCGTGGTGCTTCAGGAAGAAACGCCGTCTCGAATCGAACCAGTAGGTGGGAAACCGCGGTGGGCGTTTGGTGGGGTCCGAAATGCCGGTAGAGCGCCCCACCAGGTGCACGACGACGCTCTGCGGTACGTAGTGTGCCGACCATCCGGCGCGCTTGGCCCGGAGACAGAAATCAACCTCGTCGAAGTAGAGGAAGTAACCCTCGTCGAGCAGACCGATGTCGTCGAACACCTCGCGCCGGATCATCATCGCCGCACCGACCACCCAGTCGACCTCCATCGGCTGGTCTCCGAGCTTATAGAAAAGATCGCCCGAACGCATCGCCCTTGACAGGACGCCAAGCCGAAACCCATCGAGCATCTCGCGAAGCGGTGTCGGGAAGCGGAACGCGCCGTTTTGGATCGCCCCGTCCGGGCCCTCGAGCCTGGCGCCTGCGATACCCACGTTTTCGTGCCGCTCGAGATACGAAACCAGTTGTGCGATCGCGCCCGGCCGAATGTACGTGTCCGGATTGAGAAGCATCACGAACTCCGGCGCCCCTTCTTGGAAGAGGTGAGGGCGAATCCCGGCGTTGTTGCCGAAGCAGTAGCCGCCGTTCGTCGACAGTGGGAGAAGCTCGCACCAGCGCCATCCATGACGCTCGATCGCCTCGCCAATGATCGTGACGGAGTCGTCGCCCGAGTCGTTGTCGGTCACGACGACGTGGGTCGAGCCGACATCGGCCACCTCAGCTTCGAGGGACTCGAGGCAACGGACCACCAACTCCGGCGTTCGATAGTTGAGGATGACGACGAGCACTCGCATGGGCTCCCCATTATCGACAACGAATCGGGCCTCCGCAAAGCCCGGCGCAAAAACCGCGGCGGCGCCCGGACGAGCGTGTTTCCGCCCAAACGGTGCTAGCCGATTGCCGGCAGGACCGACCGTTCGTCGACCCACGCGCGAAGGGCAGCCACATCCGGTACCTCGACTCGGCCATAGCCTCGTTGAAGCAGGCCCTCTTCTTCGAGGGTTGCGAGGGCTTGAGCGACCGGGGCGCGCGTGATGCCGAGCGTTTCCGCGAGTGATGTCTGAGTCACCTCGAGACTCGCACCGGCCCTGCCGATCTTCGCCATCGTGGACAACAACTTCGCGACATGAACCACGACGTTGAGGCGACGCAGATCTTCGACGAACCCGAGCGCCCCGTGGAGCTTCGTCGAGAGCGTTTGCAACAGCGCCAGGGCGAATTCGGGATGGTTTCGGACGAGTTGGTCGACGTCGGCTTTGTCGATCTGACCGATGACGGTAGGACCGAACGCGCGAGCGTCGAACGTGCGCGGTAGGTCGGCGAAGCACGTCAACTCGCCGAACACGTGCCCAGAACCGAGGATGATCAAGGTCCGTTCCTCGCCGTCCGACCCGACGGTTCCAAAGCGCACGGTGCCGCCTCGCACGATCGAGAGGCCACGCGCCTCGTCACCTCGACGCTGGATCAGCTCACCGTCACCGTACTGGACCCGCTTCTCGACTCTCTCGAGCGCCGTATGAAGCGGCTCGGGGATGAGCTCGAGCAGCCCTGTCACCCCGAATTCGAGTGTTCGGATAGGCATCCAATTGCCTAGTTCTTAGCATTCTTGCGCCGGGTTCCGTGATAGAAACGCGCACGGCGCTGTCGAGGATGTTGGTGGGCAGAAATAGATCGCTCCGGGTGGCGGGCGCTTGCCTTGCCGCTTTGGCCTGGCTGCTTGCGTCGGCGCGCCAAGGCGCCGCTCAGCCCCCCTCCGCGATAACCCCGGGCGAGGTGCCGGTGCCGGTCAGTCCACAGGAATCCGAGTCGGCCGAGGTCGTCGACCCGCCGCCCCGCGATCCTGGGCCGACCGATCCGTCGCAGCTCGATGATCTGGTGCTCGCGCGGCAGATCGAGAATCCGGTCTCGGGCATTCTACGAATCCCGTTGAACAACACCGTGCTCTTCGGCCTCGGCCCCGACGAAGATCGCGTGGGCAACGTGTTGGCGGTCGCGCCGATCCTCCCCGCGCTCTTTGCGAACAACTGGAGCCTCATCACGCGAGTGATCTTGCCCATCGCCGTCACCGTTCCCGACTTCACGTCCAGCAGTGGGGGCACCACGGGTTTCGGTGACATGGCGACCGACGTCTTAGGGCACAAAGCGCTCGAGGGGCGCAAGGGCCAACTCTACGATCTGGGGTTTGGGGTCTTCGCCGGTTTCCCTACCGCCACAGACGACGCGCTCGGGCCGAAACGTTGGCGCATTGGCCCAGAGCTGGTTCTTGGAATCACCGCACGACGGGTGGTTACCGTCCTCATCGCGCGCAATGTGTGGTCCGTCGACGACCGCGACCGACCGGACATCAACCAGCTCGCCCTCGAGTACCTGCTCTTCTACAACCTTCCGAAGCTCTGGTACCTCGCGACCGAGCCGCTCATCACGGCAAACTGGAACGCCAGCGCGCGTGACCGATGGTTAGTGCCGATGGGCGCCGGCGTTGGGAAGCACTTCCGTGTTCCGAGGCTCCCCCGGTTGGCCCTGACCACACGGCTCCAGGCTTTCTACAACGCCGTCCGCACCCCCACGTCGCCCGTGTGGGAGCTCAACTTTCGCTTCGTTTTTTGGAATCCGAACCCAATGCGATTCACCGGTCGCTAACCGAATCGGAGCTCGGCCCTTCAAGATTTCGCAATAAGGAGAGAGTGGCAATGAAACACAAGCAAGCAATCATCGCGGCCGTCTGTGCCGCCATGGCGGTGTTCGGGTGCTCACGCGCAGCGCCCGCACCGGAAGAGGAGGCCTCAGCCCCTCCTTCGCCCGCCGAGACCGAAACCACGGCAGAGGGTGCTGCCGAGGCGCCGGGGAACTGGGCGCCGCGCAAGCGTTCGTATGCGCCGAGCGAGGTGTCGCTGGTCAGCACCGACGATGTCATCAAGGAGGGCGCGAGCAAGAAGCCCAACATCCTCGTCATCTGGGGTGACGACGTCGGCTACTGGAACATCAGCGCCTACAACATGGGAATGATGGGCTACGAGACCCCCAACATCGACCGCATCTCCCGCGAAGGCATGACGTTCACGGATGCGTACGGCGAGAACAGCTGTACGGCGGGCCGGTCGGCTTTCGTCACCGGACAAAGCCCTTTCCGAACCGGCCTCTTGAAGGTCGGGCTGCCGGGCGCGGAGCTCGGACTCCAAGCCGAAGACCCCACGATTGCAGAGCTACTCAAGCCACTGGGCTACGCGACTGCGCAGTACGGCAAGAACCACCTTGGCGACCTCGACGAGCACCTTCCGACCAATCACGGGTTCGACGAGTTCTTCGGGAACCTCTACCACCTGAACGCCGAAGAGGAGCCTGAGAACCCGGACTACCCGAAGGACCCCGCGTTCAAAGAGAAGTTCGGGCCGCGAGGCGTCATCCGTTCTTCGTCCGATGGCAAGATCGAGGACACCGGGCCTCTCACCAAGAAGCGGATGGAGACGGTCGACGAGGAGATCCTCTCTGGTGCGCTCGATTTCATCGACCGCTCGGTGGCCTCCGAGAAACCCTTCTTCTTGTGGTTCAACACGACGCGAATGCACATCTGGACGCGCCTCAAGCCTGAGTCTCAGGGTGTGACCGGGCAGGGCGTCTACGCCGACGGCCTCGTGGAGCACGACGGGCATGTCGGGCAGCTGCTCGACAAACTCGACGAGCTCGGGATCGCCGACAACACCATCGTGTTCTACTCGACGGACAACGGTGCGGAGGTGATGTCTTGGCCAGACGGCGGCATGATCCCGTTTCGCGCCGAGAAGAACACGACCTGGGAAGGCGGCTTCCGCGTCCCAGCCATGGTTCGCTGGCCCGACAAGATCCCAGCGGGCGTCATTTCGAACGGCATCCTCTCCCATCAGGACTGGTTGCCGACGCTCCTCGCCGCCGCTGGCGAACCCGACATCAAGCAGAAGCTGTTGAAAGGGCACCGTGCCGACGGCAAGACGTTCAAAGTACACCTCGATGGGTACAACCAGCTCGACATGCTTCTCGGGAACGGCCCGAGCGCGCGTAAGGAGATGTTCTACTTCACCGACGATGGGGCGCTTTCCGCCATGCGGTACAACGACTGGAAGGTGCTGTTCTCCATCCAGGAGGGCCACGGTTTCGAAGTCTGGATGAGGCCGTTCACCAATCTTCGGTTGCCGAAGCTCTTCAACGTGCGGCAGGACCCGTTCGAGCGGGCCGACGAGGAGGCGATGGGATACGATCGATGGCTTCTCGATCGGGCGTTCGTGTTCGTCCCGGCGCAAGCGATCGTCGCGGGCTTCCTCTCGACGTTCAAGGACTTCCCGCCGCGGCAAAAGCCCTCGAGCTTCACCATCGACCAGGTGGTCGACCAGCTCGCGCAACCGCCATCGAACTAGCGCGTGAGGTCTGGGCCTCCCACGAGGGAGGCCCAGGTCGATCTGCCCGTCGAAGACTCACATGACCTCGACCGACCCGAGCAGCCTGCCCGAGAATCGTCTTTGGCAGCCGACCACAGCGCGCTGGTTCGGCGTCATCTTCGGGGGCTCTGTCGCCTATGCGATCCTCCGGTATCACCTGGCGGGGGACGTCGAATGGCGGCACTTCCCCTTGTTCATTCTGAACAAGTCCACCGCGATGGCGGCCGTGGTGTTCGTGGCCTGTTCGTACTTGATCGGGAAAGCCATTCGATGGCTCGACCATGACAAACGGCTCCGACTCGTCGTGACGAAGTTCTGCGGCCTCATGGGGTTCTCGTTGGCGTGCATCCATGCCGTGCTGTCGTTGTGCATCCTCACGCCGGCCTACTTCGCCAAGTACTTCGACGCGGTGGGGAAGCTCAACTTGCAAGGCGAGCTCGGCATGACCACAGGCGCCGTCGCGCTCTTCTTCCTGAGCTCCCCCGCGATTACGACGCTGCCGATGATGCCCAAAGCGATTGGCGGAAAGCGATGGAAGCGCGCGCAGCGGATGGGCTACGTCTCGCTGCTATTGGTCGTCGGCCATCTGGTGGTGCTCGGCCTCAAGGGGTGGCTCGCGCCGAGCCACTGGCCCGCAATGATCCCGCCGATAAGCCTGGTCGCGGTGACCGCGGCGCTCGTCCCTATCGTCGTCCGCTACCGGTTGCTTCGCAGGTAGTAGCCCGATCCCTCGGGGAACGCGTTCGGATAGGACGTGACAGCACGGCCGACGTAAGCACACCCACATTTTCTGACGCGACGTGTCAACCGCGTTCGGGTTGGATCGGCGACGCAACGCATGGCAATGACCGTCACCGAAGTGGCACGCACGACGATACGCATCGCCTGTGTGCGCCATATCGTTCGAGACGCAGCCCTGGTAGAGTCGTACGCCAGGTCGGCATGCGGACGACTGAACCCCCCCGGCCGCATCGACTCTGACTGGAGGTCCCTATGGAGTACGTTGGCTCTCGTCCGCGCCTTGCCGCCGCGGCGATCGTTGCATGCTTGATCGCGATCCCTTCGCAGGGAGCCGCGCAAGCCTTCCTGAGGTACCCCGGGACGGCCCGTATGGTGTTGGTCGAAGACGGCACCGGTTTGTGCCTCTACGCAGACGGGGATCGCGCGGTGTTGCGAGAATGCACCTCCATGCGCGACCGGGATCAGATCTGGCAGATTCGCGGGGACTTCACGATCTACAACGAGGGGCAAGACCGGTGCATTGACGCACGAGACCCGGACGACCTCCGGCTCGCAGAGTGCGACTTCAACGATCCAAACCAGCAGTGGTGGTTGGTGAAGAACTCGAGCGAGCGCTTCGAGATCGAGCAACTCAACGACATGAGTCAGTGCATCGTCTCGACCGAAGACGCCGAGGACGACGACGAAGCGGACGCGGACTATTCAGACTTGCCCCCCTTGATCCGTGCCCTGATCGCTTGGCTGAAGCGTCACAAGGGTTCGGGGCCCGGCGCGAGCCCGGGCGACACATCACTCGCTGTCGGCGACTGTGACGGCGGCACCGCGCTATCGTTCGATTTCGAGGTTCCGGGCATGGTTCCGCGGCGCACCGGGGGCCTTGCACCGCCTACGACAGGCACCCTGAAGAACATCCGCGAGATCGCGCCTGAGGGCTTCGGAAGCCTCTTGAATGTGTACCCATGGTCGATGGTCCAGTACCGCGATTCGATCATCATCGGGACGCTGAATCTGCAGGACAACAAGGGGATCTACCTCTACACGGAAGGTGTCGACGTCGATAGTGAGGGCGCCGAGATGTGGCAGGGCAAGACCCGAGACGGCGGCAAGACTTGGCGATGGTCTCCGATGTTCAAAGGAGGCCTCTTCGATTCCAGGAACATCGGCGTCCGAAAGATCATCAACTGCGAGGACCAGCTCCTCGGCGTCTACATGAACAACGTGAGCGGCTTCGGTCTCCTTCGCTATGACGGGGAAGAATGGTCGGTCGAGTTCAGTGGTGGAGGCCCCGGACGCCTTGCGAACCCCAAGAACGTCTCGGCCCGCGGCATGGCCCAGTACAAGGGCCATGTCTACCTTGGCGTTCATGGAGGTGGCGCGGCGGCGAGCATCTGGCGTCGCCGCATCGATGATAGCTGCAACTGGGCGGCCGGGTCCCGATGGGAGGTCATCACCGACGACGGCCTCGGCGTGGATGGCAGCGGAATCGATCCGATCAACAACAACAGTTGGTTCGGCGACATGACCTCGTTCAAGGGATACCTCTACGTGGGCACCTTGAACTGGGCGGGCGCCCAGATCTGGCGCAGCAAGTCCGGCGATCGCGGAACGTGGGAGCAAGTGTACCGGGCGCCTTTGGTCGTCGTCTCCGCGAGGAACAACAACATCTTCAAACTCATCGAGTTCCAGGACCATCTGGTGGCAAGCACAGAGAACGGGTTCATTGGAGCCGAGCTACTGGTTTCGTTCAACGGCGATCGTGGGACATGGGAGGCCCCGTATCCGCGTGCGATGACCGGGCTTCCGCAGCAGCGGCGCGACAACTATGGCTGGTTCATCGGTGAGGCGTTTGGCAGGCTCTATCCGTTCTTCATGAGCGACCGCCCGAGCTACCGGGCGTACGCAATCTCCGACATCACGAATGGTGAGTTCGCCACCGAGACGATGCAGGCGTTCAACACCCCGCGCTTGTACTTCGGGGGACGCACCTCAGTCGAGTACAAGCCCAAGGATCCCCATAACCCCAACCTGCTGATCTTGGGGCTGAACACCCCCAACACCCAGCAGGCCCTGCGCGTGTACGCTGCCGAAGACAATCCCGACAACTCGGGGCACATCATTCGTAAGGGCAGACTGCCAACCACGAACGGCCCGAGAACCTGCATCAGCACACGTCGCGATCAGACGGGCACCCTGCTCAACAACGGAGTTGCCTGGGTCGACTTTAGTGCGTTTGGCTCGCTCGAGGTCGTGCGACAGACCGGGGCCGTCGAGTCCACCGAGACTTCGAGTCTCTTCAACCGGAAGCTCTGCTTCCACAAGAACGGAAACCTCGCGATCTACGATTCGCTCGGGAGGCGTCTGTGGCAAACCCATACCCAAGGGCGCGGCGCCGGAATGGCGCTCACCCCGGAGTGCGACTTCATCATCTTCGATCGCAGGGGTCGCACAGTGTACAGCGCTGGCACCGACTGCGACGGACGCGTCCCACCGCCGTAAGCGCGCTCCAGCGGGTCTTCGTCTTCGGTCTCCGAAGGGGGTCTGCGACCGTCTACTCGGCGGGCGCAGACCCGGCCTGAAGATGCTCCTCGCGCAGCGTGCCCGCGGTCTTGCCGGTGCCATCTTCGCGCCATCCTGGCGGCATGAACAGATAGCCGAATCGTCCACGCCACGTCTTCGCGTTCCACGCGTCGCGGAGCATGCTCCCCCACTCATGAAAGGCGATCTTCACAGGGTTGAAGGTGTCGATGTTCTTCGTCAGGCCATAGTCGACCGGCTCGTGCTCCGGTTCGAAGCTGCCGAACATCTTGTCCCAGATGATCAGAATGCCCGCGTGATTGCGATCGAGGTAGAGCGGGTTCCGCCCGTGGTGCACGCGATGATGCGAAGGCGTGTTGAACACTTTGCCAAACCAGCCGAGCTTCGGCACCAACTCGGTGTGGAGCCAGTACTGGTAGAGCAGGCTGATCGACTTCTGGATCAGGATCATCTCGATCGGAAAGCCAATGAGAACCAGTGGCGTCCAGAAGATCGCGCCGGTGAAGGGCGTCGTCCACGACTGTCGGAGTGCGGTGGTTAGGTTGTACTTCTGACTCGAGTGATGATTCACATGCGCCGCCCAGAGCAGCCGGACGTCGTGGTGGCTCCGATGAAACCAGTAGTAGCAAAGGTCTTCGAGAAAGAAGAGCGCGACGAAAGACCAGATCGCCGGCTTGATGTCGAAGAGCCGAAACTGGTAGAGCCAAACGAGCAGCCCGATCGGCAACAAGGTCAACAACAGCTCGACCCCCAAGAACCCGAGGCCCATCGATAGGCTCGCGAGCGAGTCCTTGAGCGTGTGCCCCGCGAGCTTCGCTTGGACGGTCTCAGTGGGTTCTTTTCGGCGGATCACCCAGCTCTCGAGGAGCAGGGTGAGCAGAAAGAACGGGATGGCGTAGTAAATCACCGCCATGCCGATAGAACTAACGCCAACTCGGGCTTCGCTCAACTCGGCGCCGTGCCGGCTGCCTTGCGCCCCAGCGGTACGCGTAGAACCGACCGGGGTGGGGCGCGTCGACGGCTGCGGCCATGTCGGGCACGTGCTTCTTGTGCGTGCCTTCGACTCACGGTTAGGGTCGTCCACAGGAGGAGAAACCCATGGGTCATGCGCATTGCCAACTCCACGTCACCCCCTCTCTTCGGCGACCTCGCGAGTCGTGGCGACGCCTCGCGATTCTTGCGATCGCGTGCGTGACTCTCGCCCTCGGATGCGGAGACTCAGAAGACGCCGGGCCCACTGGTGGCACGGGGGGCCAAGAGGGACCGCCACCGGCGAGCCTTGTCGGTGTGTGGACATACGATTCGGTCACGGTGGACGGCGCGCCCGCCAGCCTTGCGGATGTCCTTGACTGGGTTCCAGGCGCGGTGGCTGCCGAGATTCAACTCCTCGAGACCAGCGCGTACGTCTATCAAGAAGTCGATGCGAATGGGGCCCAGCTGTGGTTCGAGTCTGGCTTCGTCTTCTTCAACGACGCGGGCGAGGTCGACGTGAACTCCTTGATGGACAGCGAGGGAGAGGTGAGCGAGACGTCGACCTTCACGTATACCGAGTCTGGCGACGCGCTGACCCTGACGAGCGTCGGAGGCCCACCGACCGTGGTGTTCGTCCTAGTTCGGTAGCCGGCGTCGCGGCCTCTCAGCGCGGCATGTTGGGAACCTGGGGCATGCCCCCTTGCCACCCGGTGGGGCGTTACTGAGGTTCTGGGTCACCCTGAGGCGCGGCACTGGCGGGATCCGGCTCGCCAGCGTCCTCGCCAGCGGCATCGGGTGACGGCTCGCCCGTCTCGAGCTCTTCGAGGAGCTTCTCCGACTCGGCGCGCATGGCCTCGACCTTGGCTTGTGCGTCCTGCGCCTCTTTCTGCCGGGCCTCGACCGACTCCTTCATCTCAACGGCAGCTTCTTGCGCGGCCTTGCATCCGATCGGGGCCGAAAGGGCGCACGCGATCAGGCTGATTGGAACGATCCTCTTCCACATGTCGATTCCTTTCGTCCGCGCCTCGGTGGACTCGGCGGTGTCTGACGCCCGCCATCGGTTGGGCCCACTCTACCCTCGACTTCGACCGCTTACCTGTTCTTCTTCCCGCCGTTCGAGGTCGGCGAGAAGTGCCATCCGCCACCGACGCAACACCTCGGACGCGTCGCGCTCCGCTTCGTCCGAGGTGCCGGCTCGAATCGTCTCGAGTGCGCGCCGCAGGTCCGCTTGGAGGCCCTCGGCCAGCGCCCGGCCTCGGCTCGAGGCCGCCACCAACGGTGACCTTCGGTGCGCCGGGTTGGGGAGGCGCTCGACCAGCCCCCTGGCGGCCAGGCTGTCGACGATCTGCTGGACATGCTGACGCGAAACCCTGCGTTCTCGAGCGATTGAGGGCACGGTCGCCTTTCCGTGACCGACCAGTCGCTCGAGAACCCATCGGTCGCCACCCGAGAGATCGCCCGGGCCCAAGGCCTTTTCCACCCAGTTTTTCAGGACCGCCGAGAGCTCGGTGGCCTCCATCAGAACCGACTCGCTCAAACGACCATCATGTTGTCATGATGACAATAAGATTGTCAATAAACCTTCGAGTGAACGAGGCAAATTTGCTGAAGATCCTTCTTGACCGCTCCCTTTTATGGGCTAACTTCGGCGTCCCTTTGCGGGGGCTTCGGCTCTTCAAGGGGCTTCCACACAATCGGCGGGAAACACGGTGTCCAGCCGAGCTTGACCAGTACGCTGACCAAGCTCACATTTGGCACTTCCCATCGCGGAGCATCCGCCGATCGGTCTTTGAAAACTGAATCGGAATCAAATAGTTACGTACTCGGGTCCCGAGTCGTGCAACAAAACGCACGGCCGGGTCAATTCAAATCGCGGTCGCATATACACACGATGCGAACCGCAATCCGAGAGCAACACGTACATACGTGAAGCTCTGGGATGAGTGGCTTTGGTCACTCATTCTGGTGACGCGAGAACGCGCGAGGTCCGAGCGCCCCCGCAGGAAGCGACTGAGAGGTACACATGTACCTCGCAGGGAGCGACCGAGGAGGTAAGCCGGAGATCGCGCGGAGGTCGCGTCATCCAGGACCGCTCAACAGTTCAACTGGAGAGTTTGATCCTGGCTCAGAGCGAACGTTTGCGGCGGGCCTAACACATGCAAGTCGAACGAGAAAACCTTCGGGTGAGTAAAGTGGCGGACGGGTGAGGAACGC
>JBCCEK010000135.1:0-12706 GCA_039030295.1 Myxococcota bacterium
GCGCGGAAGCGGCGCAGTCACGCCGAGGTAGTCCTCGCCCCGAAGCGTGGCCTTCCATGGCGTGGTGCGTTTGCCACGGAGTGCAGCCTGGGTGCCCTTGTCGAGGGGGTCCGAGTAGAGCGCTTTCTGAAGCGAATCGCGTACCCCGACCGAGGTTGATGTACTGTATATGGTGTCGCCCGTGACGAACAGAAGGTCTTGTCCGATCACGGAAGCCTCTTGTTGCGCGAAGCCATTTGAGAGGTCGTAGCCAACAAGGAGCGCCCCGACGACGCCTCCGTCATCGTTGCGAACGGCCGCCACGCCAACGTGCACGAGCTTGCCTTGATCAAGCCACACCCCGTCCCGGGCAGAGCCGGTCTCGAGCACCTCCCGCACCGCCGGTACCGCGCTCCGAAGCGACTGCCCAACCATCCGGTTCGGATCGGTATCGCGGGCCACGACGCGCCCCGTTTCGTCGACCACCGCCACGATGTGCGGGCGCTCGCGGCGTCCTCGCGCTGGGTCTTGGAACCACTTCGAGACGGACTGGGCAGAAGAAAACGCTCGCCCTCGCCTCCGCTGCTCGCCAGACGCATTGAACACCGAGCGCACCTGGCTGCTCGAGGCACGATCGGAGACGGACTCGACCAACCGGGCCCCTTCGGCCGTCCAAGAGCGTGCGAACAGCTCGGAATCCCCGTCGATCCGGGTCTCGAGAGCCCGTGATAGCCCTTCCTGAAGCTGGCTTCGTACGACGAAGTACGAACCCAGCCCAACGAGCAGCACCACGATGACGTTGCCGGCAATTAGCTTCAGGCGCATGCCTCAACTCTCCTCAGAATCGGCCCCCTGGTGTAATTCCCCCAGTTGATCAGGGGGGTTACAACCACCGAGCCGAAGTATCACCGCGCCATTCGAGGCGTCAAGGAGATGGCGACCCAAAGCTCGACCAGGTTTGATGTTCGAAGGATATCGCTCCGGGCGCACTATCGAATTCGCAGCCATACCTTGAATCGGGGAAGTGGGCGCTTGCCGCACGGAAGGGTATCCTTCGCCCGAGCCCCATGACCCGATCGTGGACGATTTTGTGTGAGAGCCCTGAGCTCGCCGTCGACCTCGCCCGAGGGGCGGCGCGTCTCGGGCTCCCGGTCTCGCCCCTGGTTCAGGAGCGACCCCTCGAGACGGCGATCGCGACGATGGATTCGCAAGACAGGGTCGGGATCGCCCTTGAGGCAGCCCTCGAACCCAATGACGCGGCCAGGTTGGCCGAGCAAAGCCGGAGCCGATCGGCGCGACCGCCGATCTCCATCGCGGACCCGCAGCCTCTCGACCTCCTGCACGACCTCGGGCTCCCTGCGACCCACGAGCTCGGACCCATGTTGGCCGTCATGGCACTTCAGGGGGTTGGCGCGGAACGGCCCTGGGCTGCGGCGACCCGAGAGCTGCCATCGATCGACAGAATACGACTTGGGAGCAGCGTGAGTCCCCAGGCGATGGGACGCTTCGTTCGGGTCGACGATGGCCTGATCGCACACCTCGCGGACGACGAGACCGAGACGCCGGTCGGGACACCTGGCGATGTCGCTGCCGCCCTCATCGCGATGCGGGCGTCGCACGCCGCCTCCCGACCGAAGGTCCCGGTGGTTCCAGGAGTCGAGGCCGAGGCGGTCCTCGAAACCATCCTCGGGCCACGCCGTGCGCTTTCGGACCCGGCGAGCAAGGCCGCACTGAGCCACTACGACGTTCCACTCCCTCGTGAGGAGCTCTGCGCGACGCCCTCGCGCGCGGCTTCCGAAGCCGCACGGATCGGCTTCCCCGTGAGCGTCACACTCGCTTCACCCGATCTGCGCGTGTGGAACCATCCCGACTTGACGGCCGAGGTGTTCTCGGCGGCCCAGGCCCGCGAAGCGTATCGGCAGATCATGGCGCTCGCGAAGCACCGAACACCCGAGGCCCGCCTGCTCGGCGTGACGGTCAGCGCTTCTACGCTGGCCCGCAGCCTGCTGCAGATACGAATGCAACCCCTTCCGAGTGGGCCCCTGCTGACCGAGATCGGCTTCGCCGATCCGCACGGTCGCGCCTCGAACGACAAGACCACGACCGTGCTACCGGCCACCGCCGATGCTCTCGAACGCGTGCTACTGAGGCTCCGCGGAAGTGCGTTGCTCATCTCCGGGCCCGCACAGGAGCGCCGCCGCGCCGTGACTGCGATCGGCGATGTCCTCATGCGACTTGCCGCGTTCGTGCATCAGTGGCGAAACGAGGTCGACGCGGTCGAGGTCAACCCGCTGGCCATCCTCGTCGGTGGCGAGCTCGAGATTCGCCAAGCTTGCGTCACGGTCGGGGACGCGTTCAGCCGAAGCCTTCACGTGGGCTAGACCGGTCGTCACCAACGAACATGTCGGCGGCGTCGGCCCAGGATCGCACCCGTCGTGTCAGAGGCGCAGGTGCCTGCCCGTCTCCGAACTCGACGCGGCGACCTCGCCGGGATTCCCGGTCGCAACGACGCGCCCCCCATCGGGCCCGGATCCCGGACCCAAGTCCGCGATGAAGTCGGCGTTCCGCACCACGTCGAGCTGATGTTCGACAGCAATCACGGTATGACCCTCGTCCACCAACCGGTGGAGCACCGTGAGGAGCTGCGCAACGTCGGTGAAGTGAAGCCCGCGGGTCGGCTCGTCGAATACGTAGAGCGTTGGGGTGTGGGCGGGCTGCGCCAGGTCCCGGGCAAGCTTGATCCGTTGCGCCTCCCCGCCACTGAGCGTGGTCGAACGGCGCCCGAGCGCCAGGTAGCCCAACCCAACCTGCATGAGGGCATCGAGTCGGTGGCGAATCGAGGGGACTGATTCGAACACGGCACTCGCCTCCTCGACCGACAATGCCAGAACTTCGGCGATGTTCAGGCCGCGGTAGCGAACCTGTAGCGTCTCGTCGTTGTACCTTCGACCGTGGCACACCTCGCACAGGACCTCGGCGTCGGGAAGGAGGTGCATGGTCACCCGCTGAACACCCTCCCCTTTGCACGCCTCGCAACGGCCGCCTTTGGTGTTGAAGCTGAAGCGACCGGCCCGATACCCGCGCGCGCGCGCCTCCGGAACCCCGGCGAAGAGCTCCCGCAGTGGCCCCATGATCCCGAGGTAGGTCGCGGGGTTGGATTTGGCGCTGCGGCCGATCGGACCGGCATCGACAAAGGAGACGCGCGAAATGCCGCGCCCCCCCGATATCTCAACCCCGTCCGGGACGTGAGCGTTGAGCCGGAGCCGCTGCCGCACGGCCGGCAGAAGCGCATCGACCACCAAGCTGCTCTTGCCGCTTCCACTCACTCCCGTGACACAACTCAGCGCCCGAAGCGGGAACTCGATATCGACGTCCTTCAGGTTGTGGAGCTTGGAAACACGCACCCGGAGGACTTCGCCACTCGGCTTCCGCGGCGCGTCGGGCACAGGCACCCGAAGGCGTCCCGACAGGTACCCCCCGGTCACCGAATGCGTGCCACCACTCAACTTATCCGGGCTTCCTTGGGCAACGACTTCGCCCCCGCGATCCCCGGCCCCCGGTCCCATCTCCACGAGATGATCCGCGGCGCGCATCGTCTGTGGCTCGTGCTCGACGACCACGAGGGTGTTGCCCGAATCCCTGAGCGCTCGAATCGTACCGACCAGACGCTCGGCGTCGGAGGCGTGAAGGCCCGCCGTGGGCTCATCGAGGACATAGAGCACCCCAGAGAGTCGCGCGCCGAGCTGCGTCGCCAAGTGCACCCGCTGGGCCTCCCCGGCCGAAAGCGACGCCGCCGCCCGGTCGAGGCTCAGGTAGCCGAGTCCAACGCGTCGCAGAAAGGACGCACGATCGCACATCGACTGGACGAGCGGACGCACGGCTTGCTCGAGCGAGGGACCGGCGTTCACATCGGTGACCCAGGTCTCAAGACGGTCGACGGGCCACGCTGACACCTCGTCGATCGTACAACCTTCGACCGTCACCGAGCGAGCGGCGGCGTTGAGTCGCGCCCCGCCGCAGGACGGGCAGGTCTCCATGCGCGCGAACTGACCGAGCTCCTCGTCGAGGAACTCGAACACGCGTTCTTCGTCGGCGCCTTCCGCCAACTTCCTTCGCGCGTACTCCCGGGCACGCCGGCTGAGGGCAGGCAGCACGCCCTCGAACCCCTGGCCCCCATGCAGAATTGTGGACTGTTCCTGTCGGCCGAGCTCGTCGAATGGGCGATCGAGATCCACGTCCGTCTCCGACAACTTCTCGATCATGGCCCGGTGGTACGCCAGCCCCGGCTTCCCCCAAGCGGCCACGGCACCGCGGCGCAGAGAGAGGCTCCCGTCGCCGATCGCCAGAGAAGGCTGAAAGACCCGGGTCCGACCAATGCCATCGCACGTTTCGCAGGCGCCTAGCGGCGTGTTGAAGGAAAAGAGTCTAGGGGTGAGCTCCGGGACCGAACCATGCCCCGCAAAGCACGCATACGTTTCCGAGTAGCGGGTTCGACTTCCGTCCGCGGCCCGAACGTAGGCAAAGCCGGCACCCACCTCGTAAGCGAGTTCCACGGCCTCGGCCAGTCGTGCCTCGATCCCCTCACGAACCGACAAACGATCGATCACGACGTCCACCGTGGCTTTCGCGGGCAGTCGTTCGAGGCCCTCGAGATCCATGGGCGCATCATCGACTCGGATCCGCACGAAACCTTTCGCCCGAAGCTTAGCGAGTGCGTCCTCGGGAGCGGGGCTGTCCGGCCGAACGAGGGGCGCGAGGACCGAGAACTTCAAACCCTCCGGGCGGGCCAAAGTCTCGCGGACCACTTCCGCTGTGGGCTGGGCTCGAAGGGGCTCGCCACACACGGGGCAATGGACTTTCCCGACGGTGGCAAAGAGCACCCGCAGGTAGTCAGCGATCTCGGTCAGCGTGCCCACCGTCGAGCGTGGGTTGCGCGTGGGTGCCCGCTCGCGCACCGCAATGGCGGGGCAGAGCCCATCGATGACGTCAACGTCCGGCCTTGGCAACTTCGTCAAGATTCGGCGCGCATGTCCGCTCAATGACTCGACATATCGTCGCTGCCCCTCTGCGTATAGCGTGTCGAAAACCAGGCTGGATTTGCCACTTCCGCTCACCCCGGTGACGACACTCAGACGGCCCTTCGGTAGCCGGAGGCTCAGGTTCTTGAGGTTGTGCTCTCTCGCCCCGCGAATCCAGATCGCGTCGGTCATTCGGGAGGTCCACCCGTGAGGCGCTGGGCCGCACGGATGGCGGCGATCATGCCGCTCTCGGACGCAGCGCCCGCGGCGGCGGCATCGTAGGCCACCCCGTGGTCGACGCTCGTCCGCACGAAGGGAAGGCCCCAGGTCACGTTGACGGCTTGCCCCCAGTCGAGGAGCTTCGAAGGAATCGTGGCCTGGTCATGGAACATCGCGACGACCCCGTGCGCCCGACCGTCGGCCGCATAGCGAAACGCCGCCTCGGCTGGGGTCGGCCCGAGGAGCTCGAACACGTCGTCGTTGAAGCGTGCCTCATCTCGGAGCTCGTCGAGGGTCGGCCCGATGATCGTTTCTTCTTCGGTCCCCAACAACCCTCCCTCGCCGGCGTGTGGGTTGAGCCCCGTCACTTCAATGCGGAGTGGGCGTTGCTCGGGAAGCCACCGCTCGAGCGCGTCGGCGAGGTGCCGCACGGTTCGCGCGACGTGCGCGTCAGTGATGGTCGACGGAACCCGCTTGATCGCCCAATGGGTGGCGACCAGAGCTACCTTGAGACGCGGACCCAAGAACATCATCGTCACGCGCTCCACGTTGACTCCGGCACGACGCGCAAGGTGCTCGGTCTGCCCACGAAACGAGACACCTGACAAGTGAACAGCCTCCTTGCTCACTGGCCCAGTAACCAATGCCCTCGTCCGCCCAGCCAACGTCGCATCGCATGCGGCATCAAGCGCCATCCGCTGAACCGCCCCGCCGTCAATGGTCGCGGCTCGCGCCTGGACCAATGTGACGGGCCAGTCGGCGACGTGCACCAGGCCCACCTCACCAGGATCGAGCGACGACGCATCGTCCGGCTCGATACGCCTCACGGCCTCGAGGCCCAGCGTGCGAAGTGCCTCCTCCATCCACTCCGCGTCTCCAAAGACGACTGCTCGGTCGTCGTCGAGGCATTCCGACAACGCCGCCGCCGTCACCACGGGGCCCACACCTGCCGGGTCCCCCGTCGAAATGGCGAGCGGGGCGCGCATCACGGCTCTTTCATTTTGTAGCCCACGCCCCGCACCGTCTCGAGGTTGTTCACGGAGTGACCAAGCTTCATCCGGAGACGTCGCACGTGGATGTCGACGGTTCGGCTGCTTCCGTAGTAGTCGACCCCCCAAACCCGTTCGAGAAGCTGTTGGCGCGAGAAGACGCGCCCACGGTTCTGGCAGAGGAAGCTCAGAAGCGCGAACTCCTGGTGAGTGAGCTGACGTGGCCGCCCGTCGATGGTGACTTCATGCGCTGCAAGATCGATGCAGAGCGGGCCCATCTTAATGCGTTCTTGCTGTGCGAACTCACTGCGGCTCCACTCGACGCGCCGGATACGCATGTAGAGTTCGGCGGGTACGTACGGCATCAGGGCGAAGTCGTCGAAGCCGTCGCCCGAGTCGAGCCGAGAGAGCGCGTTGAGCGTCACGCCGATGATCACTGGAATCTCCTGGAGAGGCTTGGCGCCTCGGACGCGGACCAAGGCCGCCCGCCCCGCGTCCGCCTCTTCTCCGGCCTCGATCAGGACCACGGCGGGTGGGTTTTCCGAGAGTTCGTCCTCATCGAGGCGATCCCAAAGGCTGGCCGTCTTCAGGTCGCAGCCGAGCTCGTGCAGACACGCTACGGCGCTGTCCGGCCGGTCTTCGAGCCCCTCCCTGCCGACGACGAGGATCCACATCGCGGGTTCCTACAATGCGTATGGTGGAGGCGCCAGCCGGAGATGCGACTTCTAGGACGATCCTCGCTATCATGGCCGGACGATTGGTCGTACGGAGGGCCGTGGCCACCAAGCACTGGAATGTCCTGATCAGCCGCCTCGGCGCCTCGGGTTCGCTGTACGAAGGTACAGTCGATGCGCCGACGTGGCTTGCTGCGCTTCAGGTGGTCCGCAAGGAACTCGGGGAGACGGGCGGCGTGCCGGCAGGCGCCAGCTGCAACGTTAGTCCGAACGGTGTCGTGATGATCCAAGACGCCAGGGCTCGCCGCCGGTACAGGCTCACACCGGCGACCGTGCCGAAGCCACCTCCGGGCACGAAGCGACCCGTGGCAAGCCGACCGGAGTTCGAAGCGGTCGCTCCTGCCGCGGCACGCCGAGCCGCGGTCGCGAACCCCATCCCGGAGCCGCAGCAGGAGCCGGTGGCAGCCACGCCTTCGACTCCGGTTGGGAGACGTTCGTCAGTACCGCCTCCCCCGTCGAGCCGCCCCCCCGCGGACATCTCGAGCAAGATGGTGTTGATCACCAAGCGGGACGAGGAGCCCACCAAGGAGAGCCCGATCCATTTCCGCGAACGGATCTTCGCGGTCCCCATGCCCATCGACGCGGGGGCCGCCGAAAAGCTTGCCACTGGCCTGCTCCGCGACGCCCAACGGGAGCTCGAGGGTCTGAAAGGCGCCAAGTTCGTCCGGGTCGAGCTCTTCGATCACGTTTGGAAAGGGAAGCCGACGCGCGCCGCCGTTGTACGGGTCGAGTGGAAAGACTGGAACAAGAGCATCGATATCGACTTCCCTCTGCGCGAGGGCACGCGCGAGAAGACGGCGGCGTCGAGCATCCCAGTACCCGCGACCGAGGACCGGCTGGCGGCAGCGTTCGAGGCTTGCCAAGACCTTCTCTTCCTGCGCAATCGCGCGGAAGCGCTCGAGTTCGCCGTCCACCTGCTCGAGGAAGTCGTGCCCTCAGAAGCGACCGCCGCCTTTCTGCTGGACATCAACACGGATGAGTTCCGGTTGGTCGCTGCACGCGGCACGGGCGCCCACGCCCGCAAGGGACAGGCGTTTCCGTCCACAGCCGGCTTGCTCTCGGCGGCCAGCGGTCTCGCCGAACACGCGGTTCTGGTGTTGGCCCAAGCCCAGAAAGACCCTCGGTTTCGGGAAGACGTCGACGGGGTTCCAGGCCTCGATGTGCGTGCTCTACTCTACCGGCCGCTCGTTCACCGAGGTCGGTTGTTCGGGCTTCTCCAGCTCGCCAACGGGGTTGGCCACGGCATGTTCACCGAGGCGGACTGTGAGGTGGTCGACTACGTCACCCAGCAGCTCAGCGAGTTCGTCGCGCGTGGGGCAACGAACTCCAAGGTCACTGGCTGAGACGCTCGAACCCTCACTCCGCCGTGGCCGAGTCGCTCGGCTCAGCAGGGCTCGCGGCCCCACCTTCCGCAAGGAGTGTCACGATCATCGCCTCGAGTTTATCGATGTCCTTCTTGCGAAACCCTTCATGGACCATTCGGATCTTCCCGTCGCGGCCGATGAAGTAGGACGACGGCATCGTAGCCGGTTCGTATCGCGAAGCGACCGCGAGCTTCTCGTCCCTCACCTGACGGAACGTGACGGGATTCGCCTCGAGGAAGTTATCCATCTTCTTCTGTTGGTTGTCGATGTTGATCCCGACGATCACCAGCCCTTGGCTCTTGTACTTCTTGTGGAGAGCCTCGAGGACCGGCATCTCTTGTTTGCAGGGTCCGCACCAGGAGGCCCAGAAATCCAGAAGCACCACTTTCCCACGAAGGGACTCGAGGTTGACCGGCACTCCAGTGCGGTCTCGGAGATCGACGGCTGGGGGGACGTCGCCCGGGGCGAGTGCATCCGCGTCGCCGGTTGCCAGCACGAGTGACAAGGCTGCAGCGATGCCGAGTGAGCTACTGACCCAGCTCTTCACGAATGTACTCGGCGAGCTTGTCGGGCGGGAAGATGTACCGTCGGTCGTTGACGTAGATGCTTGGGGTGGAGTCGACCCCTGCCTTCTTGCCCTCTTCGCGGTCAGCGTCGATCTTGGCCTCCACCTCTTTCGAGTTCATGTCAGCCACGAAGCGCTTGACGTCCAGCCCGAGCTTCTTGGCGTAATCCTCGAAGTTCACCCCGCCGAGCTTGTCCTGGTTGAGGAAGATCATGTCGTGCATCTCCCAGAACTTACCCTGCCGGTCGGCGGCGACCGCGGCTTTGGCGGCCTCCCGGGCTTTGGGGTGGCCGGAAAGTGGGTACTGCTTGAAGACGAGCTTGACCTTGCCGTTGGACTCGTCCACCACCTGCTTGAGGTACGGCGCGGCGAGGCGGCAATGGGGGCACTGGAAATCGCTGAACTCGTAGATCGTCACCGGCGCCATGGGCGAGCCCCGCAAAGGCGACCCCTTGCTGGAGATGTCGACCTTGGTGTCCTTATCGTAACGAACGCGGTAGATGTTCCGGATCTCGTCGCGCGCGTAGCCTTCGTCGACGAGCCGCGCGACATAGCGTGCCGCTGGAACGCAGCTCTTGCACTTCCGGTTCTCGGCGACACACCGGGCAACGCTGACAGGGTCCCCGCACGGAGACAGCAGCTCGTTGACCATGTCGATCCAGATGCCCTTGGAGAATCCGTCCAGCGCGCTGGTGTCGACTTGCGGGAGGTCTTCCACCCTCCCACCGCTGGCGTTCGGCGGTTGTTTGCTGGCGCCGTCGTCCTTCGCGCCGCTGTCCGCCTCGGTGGATCGCTCGCAGCCGAAAACCGAAAAAGCTAAGAAAAAGCAGAGTGCTATCCGCTGCATGGCGTGCCGAGCTTAGCAGAGATTTCTAGGGGTGCCGTCGTCGAGGAAGCTTCGGTCAGGAGTCGCTGTACGTCGTGAGTTGCGCCCTGACGATGTCCTCGTTGATTCCCGTTCGGATGTATTCCTTCAGGCAATCGGCAATGGTCACCATCAAGTCGTCGAGGCCGTTGTCCTCGATGAGTCGCGACAGAAGAGCGCGTGACTCGCGGCTGTCTTCATCGCGCAAAAACTTTCGGACTTCTTCGATCGTGATTCCGCCTTGGAAGTCGATGTATGCGTTTTCCATGAGGTAACGCGCCAACTCGTTCACATGAGCCTCCGTCTCGCCTGATCTGGCTTGTATTAGACACCCGAAAGCGGAAACGGCAAGCGATAAAGGCGCCAACCTCGCGCAGGAGCCGCTTTTCTCCGGGCGCTGGTCGTGTAATCGTCCCCCGACGATGAAGGCCAATACCCATCTGGGCGCCGATCCCGCGTGGACCGGCGAAACGATCGAGCTTGCCGACGGAACCGCAGCGGCGGCGCTCGAGACCGTGGAAGAGATGACCGTGGATGATCGGGGACTGGTTCACGGGGGCTTCGTCTTTGGGTTGGCGGACTACGCCGCCATGCTGGCTGTGAACGACCCCAACGTCGTGCTCGGTGGAGCGCAGTGCCGGTTCCTCAAGCCCGTTGCGCGCGGCGACCGGGTGATCGCCAGAGCCGAGGTTCAAGAAGCCGAGGGCCGCAAACGAGAGGTCCGTGTCGAGGCGCACGTCGGTTCGACGAAAGTGTTCGAGGGTACCTTTGCATGCTTCGTACTCTCGCATCACGTACTCGATGCATCAGGAGGTCAGTGATGTCACAGGACGGCGGCGCAATCATCGGAAAGACACTCGCGGCACGCGGGGTCAAGCACCTGTTCACTCTGTGCGGCGGCCACATCTCGCCGATCCTCATCGGAGCCAAGGATCAGGGCATCGAAGTCATCGACGTCCGCGATGAGGTCAGTGCGGTTTTCGCGGCCGACGCCGTTGCGCGAATGACCGGCGTCCCAGGCGTGGCGGCCGTCACGGCTGGCCCCGGTGTGACCAACACGGTTACCGCCGTCAAAAACGCCCAGCTTGCGCAGTCCCCGCTTCTGATCTTCGGGGGCGCAGCGGCGACCCTCTTGAAGGGACGCGGAGCACTCCAAGACATCGACCAGCTCTCCTTGATGGAATCGATCACGAAATGGTCCGTCTCTCTCAAGACGGTTCAGAGTATCGGCCCTACCGTCGAACGCGCGCTTGACGTCGCACAAGACGGCGTGCCAGGGCCGGTGTTCATCGAGGTACCGATCGACCTTCTTTACGCCGAGGACTTGGTCCGGGAGATGTTCATGAAGGAGAGCGGCGTCCAAGGAGCCAAGGACATCGGGTCGAAGGCGCTCGAGCTCTATATGCGCGGACACCTGTACCGCCAGTTCCACCAGCCGCACGTGAACCTGGTTCCACCGATCCGCGACTCGCTCCCGGCGAAGCCGATCCTTCGCAACGGCCATGTCGACAAGGTCGCGTCGCTTCTGCGGAGTGCCGAGCGGCCAGCCCTGGTGGTTGGCGGCCAAGCGCTGGTCAACTGTACCGATGCGACCCCACTGGCCGACGCCATCCGTGCACTTGGCATTCCGACCTGGCTCGGCGGTACAGCGCGAGGCCTGCTGGGCCGGCATAGCGACATCCAGTTTCGGCACAAGCGCGGCGCGGCTCTCAAAGAGGCCGATTTGGTGATCGTGGCCGGGTTCCCGTTCGACTTTCGACTGGGCTACGGCAGGAGCATTTCGAGCCGTGCAACTCTCGTTGCGGCGAACTTGAGCGCGACCGACCTGAAGAAGAATAGGCGACCGGAGATCCCGGTTCACGGGCACCCAGGCGACTTCATCCGGCACCTGGCAGACGCCGTCGGCGGTGGGCTCGGGCCCTGGGGCGACTGGTTCGACAACCTCCGAGAGCGGGAAGCTGCGCGAGATGGCGAGATCCGGGACCAAGCTAACGCTTCGACCGACCTCGTGAACCCGCTTCAGTTCTTTCTGCAACTCGAGGAGAAGATGGCCGACGACGCCGTCTTGGTGGTCGACGGCGGGGACTTCGTCGCGACCGCAGCGTACATACTACGACCGCGTGCGCCGCTCTCGTGGCTCGACCCTGGCGTCTTCGGAACTCTCGGCGTTGGCGGCGGGTTCGCCGTTGGTGCCGCAGCGGTGAAGCCAGGCAAAGAGATCTGGATGATCTACGGAGACGGCGCGTGCGCCTACAGTCTCGCCGAGGTCGATACGTTCGTTCGCCACGGAATGGCACCAATCGCGGTGATCGGCACCGATGGTTCGTGGGCCCAGATCGCACGTGAGCAGGTTCCTTTGCTTGGCACCGACCTTGGCACTGTGTTGCGCCGAAGCGACTACCACAACGCTGGCGAGGGCTACGGCGGAGTGGGCTTGCTTCTCGACGATCCTGCGAAGACCGACGAGACGATCGACGAGGCCAAGCGCATTGCCGCATCAGGCAAGCCGGTGATCCTCAACGTCCACATCGGCGGCTCCGACTTCCGAAAAGGCTCGATCTCGATGTAGACAGCCGATGACGAGCCGAGACTGACGTCCATGCGCCACAACGTCGGACAGCACAGCGCACGGCCGAAACCGCGCGCTGTGGTCAGAGGGTTCGTAAGCCGAGTTTTGTTCCCGCGGTCGTCACCGTGACGCGGGCAGCGATCATTCTTCTGGGACCGCTGTCACCAGCGGCCTCGAGCGACGATACCCGGAGACTCGGGCGGAACCACCCTCGAACATCTCCCTATTCCGTCTTGCTTCGAATGGGGTTTGCCGTGCGACCAACGTTACCGCCGGCCCGGTGAGCTCTTACCTCACCCTTTCACCCTTACCGCGCGGCCTCACGGCGGCGAGGCGGTTTGCTTTCTGTGGCACTTTCCTCGGGGTCGCCCCCACCAGGCGTTACCTGGCATCCTGTCCTGTGA
>JBCCEK010000136.1:0-12692 GCA_039030295.1 Myxococcota bacterium
CGCTTCGTCCATGGTGCCGCTTTCCCAGGGGCTGATGCTGGCGTTGAAGCTCATGAAGTCGATCTCGAGCAACGGGTCGTACCCGAAGACATAGGGGATGTCCGCACTGTGGAACGCCTCGAGGCCATACGCGGGAAGCTCAGCGTCCAATAGGAAGAGCACCGATTCGAGTTGAAACCGCGCATCGGGATACTCGAACTGAAACAGGTAGGTCTCCGGCACGAACCTGGAGATCTGGGCGGCCTCTTGCTTGCCGGGGCATCGAAAGATGGTGTCGGTCGCCACCGCGGCCAGCGCTTCAGCAGGCTCGGAGAACTCGTTGAGGGGGTATTGCGCAACGGCCAGCGCCGCCAACTCGGTGTCTCCGCCAAGGAACGAGGCCACGAGTGACTCGTAGTTCTCCGCGGTCACCACCAAGGGTTCCTCGGCGATCTCGCCTAACCAGACGAAGAGCCGGGCTTCCCCGCTCGTGAAGCCCACGATGGTGGGGACCTGGTTGAAGTCGCCAGAGTCGAACGAATCGGCCGGCTGCTCGACCAGCACACGCCCATCGACGATCGGGCCCCAAGACCCCGTGGTCGCCGTGGTCGGGGTGAAGCCGAAGTTGGGCGCCGGAGGAAGCGCCGCAAGAACTTCATCGGGGGTGGCCGCACGCATGCACGCGAGAGGGTTGTCGCCGGTGCATCCGAGCGCCTCGGCAAATGCTTCTCCCTGAGCCTCGCCCGTCGCAAGCGTCTGGAACGCGCGTTGGCACGAACCGCTCTGCAAGATCGCCCGATCGAAGAGCCCGGCACTCTCCGGAGACACGAGGTGGCTGCAGACGCTAAACGCCCCGGCCGACTCGCCGAAGAGGGTGACGTTGTTGGGATCGCCGCCAAACTGCGCGATGTTCTCAGCGACCCATTCGAGGGCGGCTCGCTGATCCATCAAGCCGTAGTTGCCTGACGCGTTGGGGGTCGCCTCTGCGGTGAGGTCCGGGTGCGCTAGGAATCCGAACTGCCCGAGGCGGTAGTTCATGCTGACGACGACAGTGTCCGTCCGGCGTGCGATCCGATCACCCGACGTTCCCCCATCCGCCTGGAGGCCTTCGCCCAGGGTGAACGCGCCCCCGTGGATCCAAACCATCACGGGAAGGTCCGTCCCGGCGGCAGGCGCGTCGACGTTGAGGAAGAGACAGTCCTCACTCGGTGAAAACCCAGGGATCTCCAGACCGCCAAACTCTTCCTGAACGCAAATGTTCCCGGGTGCCGTCGCATCGAACGTGTCTGTGAACGACGACGGTGGGTTCGGGGGTGCCCACCGGAGCTCTCCCACCGGAGGCGCCGCATATGGAATGCCTCGGTACGTGTACACACCGTCGTTCTCGAAACCCTGGACGGCGCCCTGGGCGGTTTCGACCACGAGGTCGCGAAGCTCAACGCCCCCAGTGGTACCGCCGGATCCACCAGCAGCCGCCTGGCCACCGGCCCCATCGCCATCCGCGCTGTCACCACAGCCCGTGAACACCAGGACGCTGAGCGTCCCCAACCCAAGTAAGAATCGTACTGTCATCAAAGTTCCCTATGTGCCTGGCGAGCGGAGGAAGATTAACCGCTCGGGTTCCTACGCGCCAGGCCACGCCCTAGCCAGCGAACACCGCGCGGTCTCTCGCCCATGCGCGCAGTGCGTCAATTCGTTCCGCCATCGTGACCGAGAGCGGCTTCGTCAGCTCGATCTCATTGGCGATGGCTTCGGTGGTCACCTCTTCTTGATTGGAGAAGGCGGTGTACAACGCCGAGACGACCGCCTGCTCGATCTCGGCCCCACTGAACCCTTCGGCCATGTCGACGAGTCGCACGAGGTCGAAGTTCATGGGATCGCGCTTGCGACGTGCCAGATGGATCTCGAAGATCCGGCGGCGCGCCGCTTCGTCCGGAAGGTCGACGAAGAAGATCTCGTCGAACCGACCCTTTCGTAGAAGCTCCGGCGGCAGCTTGGAGATGTCGTTCGCGGTCGCAATCACGAACACGTTCTCTTTCTTGTCCTGGAGCCAGGCGAGGAAGGTGCCAAAGATCCGTTGCGCGGGTCCCCCGTTTGCATCCTCTTGGGAAAGCGCCTTCTCGATTTCATCGATCCAGAGAACCACTGGCGCCATCGCCTCGGCCAGCCGAATCGCACGCTTGAGGTTCTTCTCGCTCTCGCCGACGTATCGGTTGTAGAGGTTCGATGGGTCGAGCCGGATTAAGGGAAGCTTCCATTCGGAGGCCACCGCCTTGGCGCATAGGCTTTTCCCGCAGCCCTGGACCCCGATCAGCAAGAGCCCTTTGGGTGGACTCAGCCCGTACTCGGATGCTCGGCCTGGATCCTCGAATGCGGCCTGGCGCTTCCGAAGCCAACCTTTGAGCTCCCCGAGCCCAGCCACGTCGCCGAGACTATGTTCGTGCGGAAAGTACTCGAGTACTCCGGAGCGCTCGATGATCTGGCGTTTCGCATCAAGGATCCGGTCGAGGTCGTGACGGTCGAGGACGCCGTCTTCGACGACGGCTTGTGTGATGATCTTCTGAACCTCGAAGAACGTGAGACCGTGGAGAGCGGCCAAGAGCTTGGAGACATCGACACTCGACATCGCAATCCTGAGGTCGATACGCTTGGCGAGGTCTCGAAGAACGGCCTTGACGAACGCGTGGTACATCTCGGGCGTCGGCGTTTCGAGCGAGAACTGAGTGAAGAGGTGGCCGACCGCGGGGGGCACGTCGAGGTCGTGCCCCGACAGCACGATGGCGCCCTGATGCTTGAAGTACTTGTTGTGAATGCTCTTCAAGAAGGCCATCACGGGAGCTTCGTGAAGGTAGGGCCCGAGTCCACGTAGGTGGAAGATCGCCTCTAGATTCGACCGCTCGATGAATGCGAGGGCCTTCTGAGGCGGCCCGCTCTCGGGGGTCTGGCCCGGGTCCGGAAGCTCGCGGCAGAGCCCATCCACTTGGTTCCAGGAGAAGAGCGGGAGGTTCAGGCGTTCGGCGGTGTGCCTCAGCAGAATATGGATGCGATCCTCCTCGGTGGTCTCAACGAGGAGCATGGGATGGTGCGAGCGCACGAGAATCTCGAGCTCCCGCATCTGGTCCGCAGACGGTGTCACCCCCTCCAACACCATACCCACAGGGTAGCGCACAGGAGACGATTTGACAGCACGGGGGGCGAATCTACACTCGCCGGCATGGCATCTTTGGGCGACAAACTCCTGGACAAGCGGATCATCGAACGAAACATCGACAAAGGCTTGATCTCCAAGGAAGAGTACGAGCAGCATCTGCAGCAGCTCGCCGACCGAGAGGGCGCGTACGAGACCGTCGAACTCGAGCCCAGCGACTCGAAGAGCACACCCGAGCCAGACCAGTAGGCGGCCTCCGACAGAAAGCAGACCAGGGACCAACCGATGGGCGACGAAGACACGACCACACCAGACATCGATTTCAACACGCTGGTCTTGTCTCTGAGCACGTCGGCGCTCATGCACCTCGGCAAACTCCCGGACGCCGACAACGCCACCGTCAACCTGGCGCACGCCAAGCAGTCGATCGACTGCATCGCCCTTCTTGAAGAGAAGACCCGCGGAAACCTCACGGGCGAAGAAGAACGACTCCTCAGCGAAGTCTTGTACGACCTCCGGCTGAGATTCGTCGCGGCCAGCAAAGACGCCGACAAGTAGCCCGCGGAAGGGCGAAACCAACCCGGCTTACAGTTGCGCTCAAGCTCGGGTATCCTCGTCCGATGACCGGCAAGAGTTCGACCCACTACCGCACCTGCAATCTGTGCGAGGCCATGTGCGGTCTCGAAGTTCAAATCGAGGGCGACCAGGTCGTCTCGCTCCGGGGCGACGATCGCGACGTGTTCAGCCAGGGACACATCTGCCCGAAGGCCATGGCGCTCAAGGATCTCTATGAGGACCCGGACCGGCTCAAACAACCAGTTCGACGCATCGGTGACCGGTGGGAACCGCTTGGCTGGGACGACGCCTTTGAAATGGCCATCGACCGTATCGACGCGATCCAACAAGAGCACGGCCGTGACGCCGTAGGCCTCTACTTCGGGAACCCGAACGCGCACAACTTCGGGACTCTCGTCTACGGCCCCGCTCTCTTCCGCGCCCTGGGGAGCAAGAACCGGTTCTCGGCGAGTTCGTGCGACCAGTTGCCGCTGATGGTGGCGTCGTACTTCATGTTTGGCCATCAGCTTCGGTTCCCGATCCCGGACGTCGACCGTACCGACTACATGATGCTGATCGGCGCGAACCCGCTGGCTTCGAACGGCAGCATCATGTCGGCGCCGGGAATCAAGAAGCGCCTTCAGCGGATCCAAGAACGCGGCGGCAAGGTCGTTGCCGTCGACCCCCGCAAGAGTGAAACCGCGGGCCTTGCCGACGAGCACGTGTTCGTGAAGCCTGGTACGGACGCCCTCTTCCTACTGGGGCTCCTGCATGAGATCACCGCGACAGGAATCGATCTCGGGAGGCTTGGCGAGCACGTCAAGAACGTCGACCGGATCGTCGAGATCGCCAAGTCGTACCCACCCGTGCAAACCGAAGCGGTGACCGGGGTACCGGCGGCGACTGTGAAGCGGCTCGCCAGAGAGTTTCGGCAGTCACGGACCGCAGTTGCATACGGCCGTGTCGGAGCGTGCACGCAGGAGTTCGGCGGGCTTTGCATGTGGTTGATCAACGCGTTGAACGCCCTGACCGGGAACCTCGATTCCCCGGGCGGCGCGATGTTCTCGACCCCGGCAGTCGATACCCTTCAGCAAGTCGCAGGCTTCGGGATCGGCCGCGGCTCGTACGGGCGCTGGCGAAGTCGGGTGCGGGGACTGCCCGAGTTTGGCGGAGAACTTCCATCGGCGGTGATGGCCGAGGAGATGCTGACCGAAGGCCCAGGGCAAATCCGTGCGATGGTGACCCTCGCCGGAAACCCCGTGCTCTCCACCCCGAACGGGGGGCGCCTCGATGAGGCCTTCGAATCACTCGAGTTCACGCTGGCGATCGATTTCTTCATCAACGAAACCACACGCCACGCAGACTTGATCCTCCCCCCGGTCTCCCCGATTCAGCGAAGCCACTACGATCTCGCGCTCTACCTCGTTGCGGTCCGCAATACGGCCAAGTACTCGCCGCCACCGTTCCGGCCCAAGAAGGGCGAGCTCGATGACTGGCAGATCTTGAGCGAGCTCAGCAGCCGGCTAGCTGCGAAGCGGCACGGCAAGCTCAGCAAACAGTACCTCGCCGCCCGTGCCATGCAAAAGGCCGGCCCCGAGCGCGTGCTCGACCTGGGCCTTCGACTCGGTCCATACGGCCAACGGCTCAAGCCGGTGGGTGCCGGAGCCTCGCTCGCCAAATTGCGGAAGCAGCAACACGGTCTTGACTTCGGGCCGCTGCAGCCGGTGTTCCCTGAGGGCCTCCCGAAAGAGCACGGTGCGATCGACCTCGCGCCCGATCTCTTCGTCGACGACTTGGATCGACTTCACGCCAGTTTCGGCTCGGGAACCGCCGTCGGCGACGACAAGCTCCTCTTGATCGGGCGAAGGCATCTCAGAAGCAACAACTCGTGGATGCACAACTCGGCGCGTCTGATGAAAGGCAAGTCGAGGTGCACGGCGATGCTCAACCCGGCCGATGCGAAGCGAATCGGCGTCAGCGACGGTTCGATGGTCTCGGTCCGCTCTCGGGTCGGTGAAGTGACGCTGCCTGCGGAACTCACCGACGACATGATGGTCGGCGTCGTGAGCATCCCGCACGGCTTCGGTCACGGTCGCGACGGCGTTGAGCTCCAGGTCGCCAAGGGGCACCCGGGGGTGAGCCTCAACGACCTCACCGACGACCATGCGGTCGACCTTCTCAGCGGGAACGCGGCCTTCAGTGGCGTGCCGGTGACCGTGCGCGCCGCAGAGCAAGTGGTGGCTGCGGAGTAAGGTGGTGAGCCGAAGACTCTAGCGCCGTCGCCGCACGGGGATCCGCGGTGGCCGCACGCGCACAGGCACGGGCGCAGGTGGCGGATTCACCAAGCCGTCGAGCGCATCAGCCAAGGTGTCGAGCACCTCACGAACGCGATCCGAAAGCTTTTTCGTCTTGGGTGCCATCTATGTTCATAATGGGCGCGCCCTCGGCGGTGTCAACACCCGACGAGCCGACCCTACATGCACATTCATCTCATCGGTGTCGCTGGAACCGGGATGAGCGCCCTGGCAGGCCTCTTGAAACAGGCCGGTCACGAGGTCACCGGAAGCGACACCGCGTTCGATCCGCCCGTCGGCCCGACGCTGCAACGGCTTGGGATCGCTTGCTTTCAGGGCTGGAAGCCGGAGAACCTGGACGGCGATCCGGACCTCGTCGTCGTTGGAAATGTCTGTCGACCCGACAATCCGGAAGCTCGCGCGGCGACCGACCGCGGGCTCGAAGTGATTTCAATGCCGCGCGCGCTTTCCGACCAAGTCCTCGACACGCGACGGTCCTTCGTCGTGGCAGGCACCCATGGCAAGACGACGACTTCGACGCTGGTGGCCTACCTACTCCGCCAAACCGGGGTCGACGCAGGCTTCTTCGTCGGCGGTTTGCCGATCGACTTCGATACGAGTTCGCGACTCGGTACGGAGGGAGCTCCGTTCGTTCTCGAGGGCGATGAGTACGACAGTGCGTTCTTCGAGAAGGTGCCGAAGTTCTGGAGCTACCAACCCAAGGCAGCCATCGTGACCTCGGTCGAGTACGACCACGTCGACATCTTCCCGGACGAAGGCGCGTACGTGTCGGCGTTCCAAGAGTTCGTCGCACGCATCCCCGAGGACGGTTGGTTGTTTGCGTGGGCCGGAGACCCGAACGTCCGATCGGTCGCCACCGACGCCCGATGCCGCGTCCGCTACTACGCCATCGACGGCGACGAGTGCGGCGACGTCGAACCCTGGTGGCTCGGCGCGCGCGCACCGGGAGGGGCGCTCGATCTGTTCGGCGGCGGCTCGCTATGCGGACGCGCGGCGCTGCCGATGATGGGGGCTCACAACGCACGCAACACGGTCGCGGCGATCGCCATGGCGAGCGAGGCCGGTGGCGCCCCCCTCGACCGTGTCATTGCGACCCTACCCGCGTTCCGGGGGACGAAGCGCCGCCAGGAGTTGGTAGGGATCGCGGGAGGCGTCCGCGTGTACGACGATTTCGCACACCATCCAACGGCGGTCCGCGAAACCTTGGCGGGCTTCCGAGACAGGCTCGAGGGAACCGGCCGACTGATCGCGGTCTTCGAACCGAGGAGTGCCACCGCCTCGCGACGACTCCATCAGGAGCGGTACCCACAGGCTTTCGAACACGCCGACATCACCTTGATCGCGCCAGTCGGACGCGCCGAAATACCTGATGAAGAGAAACTCGACACAGAACGAATCGCGACACTACTGAATGACTCTGGCAAAGAGGCATCTGCCTACGCGACGATCGACGAGACCATCGACGCCGCAGTCGCGAGGGCGCGAGAAGACGACATCGTCGTCGTGATGTCCAACGGCCGTTTCGGGGATGCAGCCGACCGAATCCTGGTCGGACTCATCCCGTCTCGCTAGCTCGGCACGCATGCAGGTCAGGCTTGTCGCGGGTCGCGAATAATCATATCGTCCGGAGTCTCGTTAGTCGGAAGAGGTGTTGTATGCGTCGGTTTGTGTTGACTTGGTTGGTTGGTTCTTTCGTATGGATTGGGTGCGGCGATGACTCCGAGGGCGCGGTGGGAGACTTCGAATGGCCACCGGCCGCGACCGTGTACATCGAACAGAGCGGCATCTTTCACGCGGACTGCGACACCGACGAAGACTGCGCCATGGCGCTCGGCTACTATCATGCGCGCGATCGATTCTTCCAGATGGACCTTCAGCGACGTCTGTCCACGGGGCGTCTGACGTCGGTGGTGAACAAAAGCGCGGTGGAAGCGGCCGGCTTGCTCGACGGCCTGATCGACACGGCCGCTGGGAATCGCGCGCTCTACTCGGCGCGCGACGGTCGGCCTGCCGGCGAGGTCGCGATCGAACAAACCGACGAGAAGACACGGAACCTCTACACCGCATACGCGGTCGGCGTGAACCAGTGGATCGCCGACGTGCGCAACGGCGAAAACGGCGCGATCTGGCCCGCGGAGTTCGAAAGCCCGCTGCTCGACTACGGACCCGACGATGCGCTCGAATGGACGCCGGGCGACAGCATCGCCACGGTGCTGACCCTGATCGGAAACCTGACGATCGACGAGAACAAGCAACTTCGCGCCGCGTCCGCCCGCGAAGCCATCAACGATGAGGCCCGATACCAGGACTTGTGGAGCCTCGAACCGATCAAGAAGTCCCCGATCCTCGAAGTCGGGAGCTATCCCCCACAGACCGCATCACTGCTACCAAAACAGCCGAGCGGCCCCCGGCCGGAGATCTTCTCGCGCGCGTCGAGCGCCATGGCAAGCTTGCAGAAGCGCCTCGAGTTCAGCGAAGCCCTGCGTATCTTGCCGCGGGACCCCATGGTCAACGGCGATCTTGGCTCCAACAACTGGGTGTTCGGGCCTTCGAAGACGGCGAATGGCAACACCCTGCTCTCCAACGACCCCCACCTCGGGCTTTCGCAACCTTCGGTGTGGTACATCGCGCACCTCGATTCGAAGACCAATGGCTCAGGGACGATCCACGCTGCCGGCGTGACCCTCGCGGGTTTGCCCTACGTCATCATCGGTCAAAACGAGGACATCGCTTGGGGTGCCACCAACACGGGCCTCGACTTCACCGACGTGTACATCGAGGAACTCGTCAAAGACGACGAAGGTGAGCCGCTCGGCGTGATGTTCAACGGCGAGGTCGTCGAGTTCATCCGCACCGATTTCGTGATGGACTTCGCAGATGGCTCTACCGAGACCCGCGAGCTCTTGTTTGTGCCCCACCATGGTCCGGTGCGTAGTATCGACGCCGACAACGACGTCGCGATCACGCTGCGTTGGACCGGAACCGACATCACGACCGACGGAAACTTCCCTACGGCAATGGCGGTCGCAACGACGGTCGAGGAAGCCCGAGAGGCCCTGACCAACGTGACGACGATCGGCCAGAACTGGGTGGTCATCGACAACCAGGGCAACTTCGGGTGGTTCCCCTACAACCGGATCCCCAAGCGCACTTGGGCGACGAATCTCGATCTCAGCGATCGGGACGCGCCCCTTCCGTGGCTCCCTCTCCTCGGCACCGGCGAGTATGAATGGACGGAGTACTTCGAATACGAAGAGCTCCCCCAAACCTTCAACCGCGAAAACGGCTTCTTGATCACGGCAAACAGCGACCACACCGGCGCCGCCTTCGACGGCAACCCCACCAACGATGGCTTCGCACCGCAGCAGACCGACAACATCGCAGCCGGCTACCGAACCGCGCGCATCGTCGAACTGGTCGAGGCCACCGACGAGCACACGCCAGCGACGAACGAGGCGATCATTAGCGACGTCGAGGTGATGATCGGTCGTGAGATGGTTCCGGAGATCCTGGCGATTGCCAACGACGCAGAGACGACCCTCACCGAGAACGCGCAGAAGATCGTGAACGCACTCACGGCCTGGAACTACACCTGCCCCACGGGGCTCGACGGCACCGACCCGGTGATGTCTCCCTTGGCGGATGTCGCTGAAGTCGAAGAGTCGTCCGGCTGCTCCGCGTGGCACGAGGCCATTCGCGCGATCGACGATGCGGTCGTCGACGGCGAGTCGACCAACAAGTTCCCGAGCGGAGTCACGTTCTTCTCGATCATGGACCCCTCCAATCTAAGGGCGGGAGACGTGTACTGGGATGACTCGACCACGACCGATGTCGTCGAAACGAAGTTCGACATCATTGGCGCCGCCCTCGACACCGCGGGGAGCGCCCTCGTCGCGGAGTTTGGCGAGGACGAAGCCGTGTGGCCCTGGGGCCGAAAGCACGGCTTCCGCCTGACGAACCTGCTCGCGTCGCTGAGCAGCGCGTTCTTCGGAGGCTTCAACAACCCCTCGGGCACCACCGACTTCTTCGCCAACGATGGTGGCCAGTTCACGGTCGACGTCGCAAACCCCGGTCGGAGCGGTATCCACGGTTCGGGGCCGTCGACCCGGTTCCAATGCGAAGGCACCGACCCGGTCGCGTGCACCGTGCAGCTTCCGGGCGGACAGTCTGCCCACCCCGAGTCCCCGAATTACGACGACCTTCTCGAACTCTGGCTCCGCAACGAACCGACCGAGCTCATCTTCGACGTCGAACGCGCGCAGAGTGTCGCCGTCGACACGATCGACTACCGGGAGTGAGCGACTGGCTGACCTAGCGGGTGACTAGCTGTCGGTGAAGGGCTTTGTGGGCTTGCCGGCTTCTTTCCAGCCTTTGATGCCCTCGCGCATGATGTGAACGTGCTCATAGCCGTTGGCTTGAGCGCGCTCCGCGGCGTTGTCCGAAGCCGTGCAGAAGGTGCTCGAGCAGTAGAAGATCAAGTCTTTGCTCTTGTCTTCGGGAAGCTGGCTGAGGTCGTACTTCGACGACGAGGTGAGCATCACGGCTTCGGGGACCGTCCCATGCTTCTTGCGGGTGGAGGCCGAGTTGGCGTCAATCGCCACGGCACCCGATTGGATTGCCTTGTCGGCGTTTTCGACGGTGATCTCGGCGATGCTGACTGCGGCTTCGTCGGCTGACGAGTCGTTCGCCGGGGAGGGGCTGCCTTTGCAGCCCAGTAGAACTAGAGCCATCGAAATGGAGAGTAGCATGAATCGCATAGGGGAAGCCTAAAGCTCCGCGACCCACGGGCAAGTCTCAGGCTATCGCTTCTCGATCGGGGCCTCTTTGAGCTCCGGCGGCATCGAATGCCACGGGTAGCCCTTCTTGGCCATCTCGAACGCCAGGTCGAACATCTGTCGCATGTACTCCGTGTCGAAATTGCCCTTGGATTGGGCCGTGAACGTGTCGGGGATGAACGCCAGGTTGTAGTTGAGGCCGTCTCGGTAGGTTTCGAGGTAGATGCGGTAGAGGTCGCCGATCCCTTGGGTTCGCACGAGTGACGACACCGAACGCTCGGCGATGGGGAGGGTCTTGGGGGTCACAACCTCGTACATCGGCGAGAGGCGCGCGTTCCGAATCACGTAGACCTTCGGTTTCCCGGGTATCGCCAGGCGATCGATGACGTCGTCGAAGTCGAGGCCGACCGGGTAAAGAAAGACCTGGGACGTCGCACCGCCGTCGACGTGGAGCTCGTCATAGCTCTCCCCGTTGGCCTCGACTTGGAAGAGCACCGGGGGGAAGGCGGCGGGAATCGAGGCAGAAGCGAGCATCACCTGACGGATCAACTCGAGCGCGCGCGGATGCCCACTGTTTGCAATGACGCCAATGCGCCAAACCACCGGGCGCATGGAATCGAGGTTGGAGGTGCCGATGTTGAGGGACCTGCCGCGTCGATGCTGCTCGGCGATCTTCTCCATCAGGTCCTGATCGACGTACTTCGCGATGAGCGCTCGAAGCGGCGCTGTGCTGGCCATCGCGTCACTGCGAAGGCCTTGAATGATGCGGCGCTTCTTGATGACGTCGCTGGCCTTGAGGTCGAGGGTGACGCGCCGGAGCACGTGATCGTACTCAGGCCCGAGGAACGCGAACGGCGCGACGAGTGCGCCTGCGCTCACGCCTGTCACGGTGGTGAACTCGGGGCGGTCGCCGCGGGCCGTCCAGCCAAGAAGCACGCCCGCCGCAAAAGCCCCGTCTTCGCCGCCACCCGAGATCGCCAAGAACGTCATCGGCTTCCCGTAGACGGCGGGGTAGCGCTCTTTGAGTTGGGCTTTGGACTTGGCGAGCCAGCCGTGCGCCCAAGGGGGGGCCTGGTCACCCCAGTAACGCGCCCGAGGAATCCCCAGGACCTCAGCGATGTCGGCGTCCTTGGCGGGAAGCGGATGGCGCTTGGGCACGGTGGCACAGCCGGCAGCCGTGGACAGAACCACCAGCGTGACAACGACGACCACACACCGTCCGAGGCTTCTTTCCATCGGTATCGCCTCAGTACCACAGCGGGAGGCCCGCTGAGAACCCACTCTCGCGCGGCGTGAGGCTTTCGGGCATGATCGGTGCGTGCAGATTCGCGCTGGCAGCAGTGGCTTCAGCTACAAAGAATGGAAGGGCCCCTTCTATCCCGAGAAGCTCCCCGCGAAAGACATGCTCCGCTACTATGCCGAGCACCTGTCGACGGTTGAGATCAACAGCACCTTCTACCGGATGCCGAAGCCCAGCATGCTCGAGGGCTGGGCCGACAAAGTACCCGACGATTTCGTCTTCGTGCTCAAAGCATCGAGGAAGATCACCCACTCCGGCCGGCTGAAGGAGGTCGACGACTCGGTCGACTACCTTTGGGGCGTCGCGCAGTCTCTTGGGAAGCACTTGGGCCCGATCCTGTTTCAGCTGCCGCCTTTTCTAAAGAAGGACGTCCCGCGGCTCGCCGCGTTCATGAGCACGCTGCCCGAGGGTCTTCGCGCGGCCTTCGAGTTTCGCCACGAGTCGTGGTTTGACGACGAAGTCTACGACGCCTTGAGGGAGGGCGGGCACGCGTTGTGCCTCGCCGATACCGACAAGGCCGAGACGCCGGAGCTCGTGTCTACGACGGACTGGGGCTACTTGAGGCTCCGCCGCGAGGACTACTCCGAAAACGCGCTGCGCACTTGGAAGACCGCGATCGA
>JBCCEK010000137.1:0-12630 GCA_039030295.1 Myxococcota bacterium
GACTCCGGCTTTGCTTTCAAATGAACGCCCACCTGGCCTGAGAAGAGTCGCTCCGAGACGAGGCCCGTCCAAGGGAGTCCTGGGATCGGCACGACATATGGGCTGGTTCCACCGATCCTTTCTCGCGTGATGTCATCCTCGCCCCAGCCGTAGCTCCCCCACTGCCCAACTTGCAGTCGTGCGCGTGGCACGAACTGCCACCCTGCACGGAGCCACTGTCGGGTGATGTAGATGACGTTGGCCGGGTCGTTCCTTCCGTCGTCGATTCCCCACTGACGCGACGCGGACCGAATATCAAAGCCAGCGCGTACCCCAATGGCGACCCCCTCGATCCTTGCATAGGGCCGGTAGGCTTCGAGCGCGTTGGCGTCGGACCGTACGTTCCAGTAGACGTAGCCGATCCTCGGCTCGAACGACCACGTATCTGGGGGAAGCTCGTAGGCGGGAGAGGTGTCCCCCGAGGCATAGAACCACCAACGCCTTACCGGAACCAGTAGTTCGAGCGTGTGCTTTTCGCCCGGGTACCACTGCACCTTCGGGCTCAGCAACACGTAGCTCGCATTGAAGCCGAACTCTCGGATCTTCAGTCCTCGCTCGAAGTAGTCGCGGAGGAGCTGGGCCAGGAGGATCTCGCCTTCCACGAACGCGAAGAACGCGAGCTTGCCCCGCGCGAACGAAAGACGTTCGATTCCAACATGGATCTTGTCGGTGTTCCAATACGTTCGGAGGTCCCCGTTTCCCACAACACCTGACCCGAGCGCCTCAAACGTGACCCAACCGCGGCCGACGAACTCCGGGGAGAAGTTGAAGTTCCCGCCACCACCGACCGCTCCCTGCCACCTCTGAGCGGAGCTACCCGCCGGTAGCGCGAAGGCCGCCATGCAAAGCAGCAAAACTCCGACTCGGCAGAAGGCCCGACGTCGCGCGGCACCGTTCACGATCGGTCCATATAGGAACTTTGGCCGCCCCGCGTCAATCGGGCTGCGTTATGCTTTGCCCTCTCGATGCCTCCATCTGCAGCCCTGGCGACCGCCTTTGTATCCCTCACGCTCGGTTCCGCGCTGCTGGTGTTCTGGTTGGTGCGGCGCGCCTACCTCGGTCCTGATGGAGAGCCGGTCGCGCAGCGCGCACTCTTCCGCACGTTCTTCGGGCTTGGGCTGTGGATGGCGCTTACCGCGGCGCTGGGTTCGAGCGGGGTTCTGGCCGATTTCGATCGGACCCCGCCACCGCTCCTGGTGCTTCTCAGCGTCGCGCTCGTCGGTTCCCTGGTGATTTCGTTCTCGCCGTTTGGGACGCGTGTCATGGAAACGATATCGACCGGGTGGCTGCTCGGGATTCAAGGTATCGCGGTGCTCGCGTTCGTCGGGCTTGCGTGGGCGGCGATGGGGGTTGGGCCCTGGCTCGCCCGAGCCCCTTTCGTTTGGCTTCCGACGGTGCTCCTTCCGTTCGGGCTCGTCGCGCATGTTTTGTGGTGGCGGCGCGTGTTGCGCTAGGACGCGGCCGTCTCTCGGCGAAGCACCTGCTGCGTTTCTTGAAACCAGTGGTCCGCCTCCCCTGGGCTCTTTCCGACGGAGGTAATGCCGAACTTGCCAAACTGACTGAGTGCGCCGGTGAAGTGGAACAGAACTCCAGACTCGGACCAAGCCTGGTAGTGGAGCCCGTTCATGGCGGCGATGTCGAGCAGGTCTTCGACCAGCAGGCCGCGATACCGGTCCGCGTGAATGGAGTCGCTCGCGACGTAGAACTGGGGTTCCCCGCGAGGAGTCAGGTAGAGCCCCGTCTCTGGATCGTACCGACCGTCAGTCATCATCCGCAGAAGCATCATCGGGTGCGTCGTGCCGCCCATCCTCAGGTTGGTTTCGATCGCATAGTGCTGCCAACTTCCGTCACCTGAGCGGGTACACAAGAAGTCGACAGCCAGTCTTGCGACCGCGCCCTTGCGCTGCAGGACCTCGCCGACCCGCTGTGCGTCTCGCTGGATCGTCATTCGGTACGCCGCGTCGGCCGGGAACCGGCATCCCGCGTAGATCTGGCCGTCTTGCCCTTCGACGAGTTGATCGTGCGTCGACAATAAGTCGAGGCCGCCAGAGGGAGAAATGCGAAGCTGGCAGCTCGGTGCGCGTTTGTCAGCTGCCTCGACGAATGATTCCACCACGCCCGCTTCCCGCTCGAGCTTCTCGAGAAAACTGGGCCAGGTTTGTCCGTGATCGACGAAGCGCATCGAATGAAGGGCGCCGGCGATGGCCGCTTTTCGGCGCTTGGGGTCGACGCGACCTCCGTCCGGCCTCGACGCCTCGATCGACCGAAGGTCGAGCACCGCGTTGCCCTGGCCGCTGAAGCCTGTGTTGTGCTTGACGACCACGCGCTCGAGCGAAGGGTCATTGGACCAGATTTCGTCGATCGCCTCGACAACGTCGTCCTCGCTCTGGAGGTTCTCGGCCCCCGGCAATAGAGGAATCCCGGCCTCGCGAAAGACGCTTCGAGATCCACTCTTGGTCCCGAGCCACAGCAGGTCCGGATCCACGCCGTAGAGAGGCACGCCGAGTTCGGTCGAGAGCCGCCGCTCGGCCTCCGACACCGTGAAGCACGTCATCATGGCACGTTCGGGCACGATGCAGGCGCGAAGTCGGTCTATCAGGCGGGGCCGTTGGAGGATCTTCTGAGACAGTGGAGTGAGCGAGCTGTCATACACCGAGATGACGGTGAGGCGCGCCCTCATGTGTTCGTTCGGGATGCCGCTGATCAGAGACAGCATGTAGTCGATCGCCGCCGGGTGTATCGGTGTCGAGGTGACGTAAATCACGCGTGCCCGCGGTCGCCGGAGGAGGTTGAGGACGAACAACATCCGCTCCTCGTAGTGAATGACCCCGTCGATGGGGACCGACTCGATGCCGTCGAGCGACAAGGATGGGATGACGACGATGTCGCGTGGCTCCGGGCCGCGGCCGTTGATCAGCCCCCAACGCTCGGGAAGCTGCGCTTGCAGCGTTCGGAAACGAGCTGCCGCATCGTCGTCACCACCCATGTTGTCTCCATAGCACGGGGGGCACGATTCAAAGCTTGCTCAGGATCTCGTTCTCCTCGTACGCCATGTCGTCCCGAATCGCGCGCACGACCTCGCGGACACCGACGATCAGCTGTTCGCCCACCGCGGTCTCATCGAGGTCTTCGACGACACGTGCCAAGAGTTCGCGCTGGGCGCGGTGCTCCTGGCGCATCTCTTCTTGCAACTCTTCGGACGAGACCGCGTCGCGTGCGAGGGCGGGAAGGCGATACTCTTCGTACTGGAGGTGCGCGTGGAGGCTCGTCCCAAGCGACTGCAACGCACTTCGGAGCGCGACGACCGCGTCGCGGCCTTCGCTCGGGACCCGGGCGGCGAGCGCTTCAATATTGGCGAGTTCCGCGGCCAGACCGTGGTGCTCGGCTCGGATGCGTGCGCGGATCTCCTCTGCCGTCGGCGTTTCAGGCTCTGATTCCATGCTGAGCAGCGAGAGCATACACGAAAACCGTGTGATTTCAGCCTGCCCGACCTGGTGCCCCGACCTTTGTTCGGAGCTCGCACTGTCTAGGTATTGACTAAGAAAAGCTAGACACTAAGTAGACACGTAAGATGACCGACAGAGTCAAGGAGGCGGGATCGAGAACGGGCGAACGCGCTTCCAGCGTCTCGGTACGGGGCGGGAGTTCCAAGAGGCCGCGTGTGAATCATGGATGTGTGACCACCACCCCATCCATGGTCAGGCGAGTTTGCATGCGCGCTGCGAACCCCCGTTCCGTACCACTTTTTTTTAGAGAACTATCATGATGAACGGAACCACGACAAACGGGGTCACTGTTGGCGGCGTCTACCCAATGCGGGTCGCTGCCCGGCTGACTGGCCTCACGGCAGACACCATTCGCGTTTGGGAACGACGCTATCAAGCGGTCAAGCCCGAGCGAACGCTAGGCAACAAGCGGCGTTACTCGGATTCCCAAGTCCGGAGGCTGGTTCTCCTTAGGCGCGCCACCGAGCTCGGCCACTCGATCGGACAGGTCGCCAGGCTGGAGGACGTCGAGCTGAAGCAGATCATCGGTGAGACCGATCTCGATGCGTCGAATCAAGCGTCGCTCTACGAAGCGCTCGTCGACGACTACCTCGAAGCCGTGCTCGCCTATGACGTGCAAGAAGCAGAGTCGATCCTCAACCGGACCGCTGCCGTCATCGCGCCGACGCAGCTCACCTTCGACGTGATTCTGCCGTTGATGCGACGCATCGGCGAGCTGTGGTCGCGCAAGGAGCTTCGAGTCGCCCATGAGCACATCGTGTCTGGTCAGCTGCGGAGCCTCCTTGGGACTCTGATGCGTCATGTCGAGCCAAGGCCCGGGGCGCCTAGAGTCATCGTGGCGACCCCGCCGAAGCACCTGCACGAGTTCGGCGCGATCATCGGGGCCTTCATCGCGGCGAGCCGCGGGCTCGAGCCAATCTATCTCGGAACGAATCTGCCGCTCGAAGAGATCGACGATGCGGCCACCCAGTCTCGTGCCCAGCTCGTCCTGATGAGCATCGCCCGGGACTGCGATCCGGAGGAGCGTGAGGCGCTTCTCGCAGGTTTTCGTGAGCTCTCGAAGCGGCACGAAGTGTGGCTTGGCGTCCCCGAGGTGCACGCCCTGTCCGAGGAGGAGGGGCCCATGCGTCTCCTGCACCGATACGAAGATCTCGATCAGGCACTCGCGGCGCACGACGCGCCCGCGGTCGTGGCTCACGCCTAGCGAATCCACGCGACGACGCCGCTAGCGCAAATCGCGTATACTCGGGCGATGAATCTCGTTCGGTGTGGGGTGGGGCGTCTCGTGAGTCGGCTCGCGGTCGTCTGTGGGTGCGCTGCGATCGTCTTCCCGCTCGGATGCGCCGACCTCAACATGGACAATGGCGGGGCAACCGGCGGGGCCGGAGGCGGCTCTCCAGGCGCGACTTGGGTCGTCACTGCCGACTGGCTGAATCAGTCCCTCACACTTCTCGACTACGATCGTCTCGTTGATGGTACGTCGACGGCCGAGGAGGCGATCATTCGCACGATCGATCTCTCCGAGTGGGAACCGGGCCCCATCGAGCTCGAGCTCACCCCCGATGGCGAAACCGCGGTCGTTGCCGTCGGGCCCGGGTTCTTCGATGGGACGGGATTGACGAACATGATTGTCGGGTCCCCAAACGTTCCGCCGGGTGGCACCCTCTTGATCGTCGACCTGAACACGGGAGAGGCCGAGTCGATCGACACCGAAGATGTCCCGATGGGGATTGCGATCAGCCCCGATGGGACGCGCGCTTACACGGCCAACTACGGCACGACCGCGGAGCGCGGCGACAGCCTTTCGATCATCGACCTCACCACCCGAACGATCGTCCAAGAGATCTCGGTAGGGAGCGGCCCCGAGCAAGTCGTGCTGAGCCCCGACGGGACGCTCGGCGCGATCAATGTCGCCAGTGAGGGGGGCATTCGGGTGTTCGAGACGTCGGACGTCGCGGGAACGCTCACCGACATCATCGCCACGGGCAGTGATCCGTCCGACCTCGCCTTCCTCGGCGACAACACCCGACTCTTGGTCGCCAACAGCCAAGGGCTCAGTGTCTCGTTGCTCGACACGACGCTGCCGAGCGCGCCAGTCGTCCTCGACGACCGGATCCTCGGAGGTGGGGCCCCGTACGGCCTCACGTACGTCCCGAGCCGCGACACGGTACTCGCGCCAACCAACCCGGTTTCCTCGACACTGGCCGCGAGCCTCGTGACGATTACCGTAGATGCCGACGCGATCAGCCCGTTCCTACCCACGACGCTTCCTGGAGGTCCGTTCGTGCTGACCGCTGCGGTGGGCGCTACCGGGGACTTTGCCTTCGCCGCCCACGTGGCAGACCGGCGACTCAGCATCTTCGACCCGGAGACCGGTGATGGGCGCGCGATCTCTTGGCTCAGCGAACCGGGCCCGACATACGTCGCCGTCCAGCGCTGAACGTGCGAGCATCATTGTCACGCTCATTCCAACGCGGGCGGAACAGTGGGCCCCCATGTCTGGCCTGTCTATATTGAGATGAGGAAAGGGGGACTGTCCCTCTTTCAGTGGGGGAGAGCCGATGACTGGTTTGCGCGGTTGGGGAATCGTGGCCGTTTTGCTTGCGGGGCTGGTGTGGATGACACCAAACGAAGTGCGCGCGTTTCCGGACGCACCCAACAGCTTGGACGAAGGTCCAGACGCTCACTCGAAGCGGTTCCAGCTTCTCGGTGAACTCGGGATGTTCTTTGGGGACATCGAAGGTGACGCCAAGGTGAAGGCCTTGATCAGCCCGCTCTTTCAGCTGCGCCTCCAGCTGGCCAAGAACTGGATCCTCGATACGGCCTGGGGCTTTTCGTACATCAACTTGCGAGACCAAAACGACGAAGTCACCAACTCGTTTCGCCCGGGCAATCCCTGGGTTGCGTTGCACTATCAGGGCGTCAAGAACCAGTTCTCGTACCGGTTTGGGGTTGGGATCACGGCACCGGTGGCCCGGCTTCCGGACGAGATCACGACCGCCGACCAGGTCACTGCCGTCGCGGCCTACTCGTTGGCTGCCGCGATCCGCGGGAACACGTCGTTCTGGCTCTGGGAGCCGCATTCGCTCAGCATCATCTTTCCGCTGGCGTTCGAACGGCGAAAGCCGAGTGGGTTCGTGTGGGGCGCCAACCTCTCCACCGGCGTCATGTTGACCTGCTGCGGCAGCGAGAGCGCGCGGAACACCAACCAGCGCAACGATCCGGTGATTGAGCTTGGATCGGTCATGGCCTACCAAGCTGTCGATTGGCTGCGTGTTGGCTCGACATTCACCCTGGTCATGCTTCCGCGCAAGAAGGCACAAAGTCAGGGAACGCAACTCGCGATGATGCCGTTCCTTCGTTTCGGGCGCGAAGACGCGTTCGCGTCGGTCGGGTTGGTCATCAACCTCGACAATCCCTGGGGGTTCTCATTCGACAAGGACCAGGTCTGGGGACTTCGTATCGGCGGCGGCGCCGCCTTCTAGGCTCGTCGGCAACGAAGTCGATCGGTTCGCAGAGCGCGCCCGGGCGTCCCGTGTTCGCGCGAGCCGAGGATGCGCTCGGTCTTACGTTTCACCGTAGCCGCGTCAGCGCGTTACCGCGGTTTGGCTTAGGCCGGGGTGTCGAACAGCGGGAGGTCATCGCCCCCGAGCGGGAACTCCGCCTTGAAGCTGTCTGGCACACCTGCGAGGTCGCGAAGGGCGCGGTGCACCGACGCGATGCTGATTCGAACGCCATCTGACGAATCCGGTGGGCCTTGGACGGCAAGCGTGTTCGGGTCGACCGTCAGAATCCCATGTCGGTCGTCGGTTGCGCCGATCACTCGGTTCCCCGGAATACCCGGACCCATCATCATCATGCTGCTGATCGGCCAGTGGTCCTTGCCGTTGCCGCCGTTGTACCCCGGCGTTCGCCCGAAGTCGGAGCCCATCACGACGGCCACCTTGTCGGCGACGCCGAGGCGTTCTGCCTCCTGCATCGCGAAGTCAGCCGCGTTCACGAACTCGATCAGTCGTGGGAGATGGTTCTGGTCGTGGTTGCCGTGCGTGTCGAAGCCGCCTCGGCTCACGCTCACACTGACCGACAGCCCTGCGGTGTACGCCGCCAACGCGACCTGGATCTGACGCTCTAGCTGCCCATCCGCGAACTCGTCCGGCAAAGCGTCGGAGACCCGCTTGAGGTCATCCTGGCCGGTCCGCGCCAGCATGAGTTCGTTTTGTCCAGCCCAAATCCGAGGCAGCCGCTGCTGACCTTGCAGGCGAAGGAGTCGTAACTGCTGCTCCCGCTGAATGATCCCTGGGATGTCGGCCTGGCCGAAGTAGTTCTCCTCCGAGCCACGTGGATCGGGTCGCGAAGGATGCGCGAGGTTGTGGAGCAGGCCGCCGTCGCCGAGTGGTACCGCGTTGGTGACGCCCTGGGTGTCGAGATAGCCCCCGTAGCCGATGAGGGGCATCGGGAGGTTCGGTCCGTTGGCGGCCGCGATCAGTGCTCCGATCGGCGGGTGACCTTCTTCGGTCCGTCCGCTCCAGGTACCTCGTGTGCCTTGGTCGTGACCGTTCGTTCCGGTGTCCATCCCGTTGATGACGAGAAGCCGCTGGTAGTGGTTCTGGAAGAACCGGTCGAGTGCGAGTTGGGCCTCACCGAGTGGCGCGTAGTTGATGTTCCCGGCAGTTCGAATGTCGTCCCGGATGAAACGCCCCATGGGGTCGTTCTCCCCTTGGGCGCTCTGGCCCTTCGGGTCGCACAGGTGGGTTGGATCCCAGCCTCCGCCAGCGTGCATGAAAATCCAGTAGGTCCCGTCGTACCCGGCAGTGCCTGTTTGTGCGGTCGCGCCCAACGGGTCCACCGTTGCGGGCAACACACAACTCAGCCCGGCCCAGCTTGCGACACGTAAGAAATCTCGACGATCCACAGCTAGTCCTCCCTCACTCGTACAGGTACCGATAGTCGGAAAGTAGGTAACTCAATGCCGCCATCCAGGCGCGGACCGTGTAGTCCGGGTCCCGGTTGATGCGGCGGCCATCTGGAAGCGACTCACCCGTCAGCCGGTCGTCGTTGAGTCGACAAGGGTTCGCGAGCTCCTCGGGTACGGCGCCCGCCGCGAGTCCGACGCGGCCGAGGTTGTACGCCTCGGTCAGCACCGTCATCGTGGCGTCGATCTCCGGATCGTTGAGCCCGAGCCGCTCACCGAGCACGCGCGCGTGCAGGTGCCGGATCGCTTCACGGACCTGGTCGGAACCGTCGTCAGGCGCGACGTTCATCTCGATGCCAGGGAAGAGCAGCCGCTCGCCCGACGGTTTCGAGAAATCATAGGGGACGGCGGAGCACGCCACTTCGTAAGCCATCCGCTGTGCGAGGCTCGCCATCACGCCATTCGGTTCGGTGACGCGCTGCGTGACCTGATCCGAATCGATGCCGCCGTAAAAGATCCGGTACTGGTCGAGCAGGTACTCGGTCCGGTCGGGGCGCTGTCGCCAAGAGACGCCGGTCGTCGCTTCGATCTTGCGGCTGAGGTGCTCAGGCGTCAGCAAGCGCGCCGTGCCGAACGTCGAGAGCTCGAGCTCTCTCTCGGGGGTTAGCGGTGCCGAGTTGGCCGCCCGGAAGTAAGGGGTCAAGACGATCTCGCGAACCAGGACCTTGAAGTTGTAGTTGCTCTCGATGAACCGCTGCTGAATCGTTCGCAGGACTTCCTGCTGCACGTTGTAGGCGCGCTCGAGTGCGGGGTCGACGTCGTCGTCAATCTCGACTTCGGGAAGCGGTGGCGGCGGTGGAGGTGGTGGTGGCGGAGGAGGAGTGGCCGATCCGCCGGTCCCCATGTCGCCGCCGGTTCCACCAGCACCTGGGTCGCCTCCAGCGCCACCCATGCCTGGGTCGCCACCCATGCCGCCGAAGCCCATGTCACCGCCGGCTCCGTCCATGCCTGGGTCGCCGCCCATGCCGCCGATGCCCATGTCACCGCCGGCTCCGTCCATGCCTGGGTCGCCGCCCATGCCGCCGGCACCCGGGTCATCGCCCATGTCCGGAACGATGTACGACGTAGAGAGGTCGAGGGCTTTTTGTCCCGTCAGGCCTTCGAACACAGTCTTCACCGTCGCTTGTGCGAAGCGGGGGTTGTCCGCGATCTCTTGCGCGAACCACTGAAGGGCACGCGTCCGCTGATTGTCTGGAACGAGCTCGCCGTTGAAGCCTGCCGGCAGCATCTCTTCGTCGTACCACTCGCCCTCGCCGTTGTACTCGCCGCTCTCGTTCCAGTTCATGAAGAGGCCCGCGACAGGGTCCACCGTCGTGTGACAGACCGTGCAGTCTGCGTTGTTGAGCGTGGGGTTCTCGCCGAAGTCGGCGCTTGCGTCGACGGGTCGGCTTCCGAATCGGTTCACGTCGATGTCGAGGAAGAACCAATAGGCCATTCTCGACCGGTGTCGGTTCCGGTTGGTGTCACTCGTCGGAAAACGGTTCAGGAACATCGGCGAAGTGAGAATCCCCGCGTGCGGAACACCGGGAACCTTGACCTTGCGGAAGCGTTCCGGGTTCTCGCCAAGACCCAACGGCAGTTCGGGCAAGCCGATGAGAGACAGTGACGAGTATCCGTTCACCATCGTGTAATCGGCCGTCAGAATCTCGGTGAAGGGACGCTCGTTGAGAACCACATACGAGATGAGCTCGAGGGGCTCGCGTGCCAGAGAGTCGTTCGTGACGAGGCGAACGTCGTCGTTGTCTTCGCCCATCGAGTCGAACCAGCGGAGGTTCGGCCAGACTTCCTCGTCGAGGAGGTCGATCGCGTTTTGGCGACCGAGGTACTTATCCGTGAGGAAGTGGTCGTTGTAGAGTTCCATGACGCGTGCGCCAAAGGCGTCCTCGCGCATCAGCTCTGCAAGCGCGGCTTCGAGCCCTTGCTGGCCGAGTTCATCGACGACGCGAGCTTGTTGCTCGGTCGGCAACCGGCCTGTGAGCTCGAGGCTCGCCTTTCGCAGGGTGGCCGGCCAGTCGAGCAGCTCGAGTTCCCCCTCGTAGGGGTTGGCGAAGCCGTCAGACGTGGGGCACGCGTTCACGTTGCTGGTCGAGCAACCCCCGAAAAGGGTCGGGTCGCCCTTGCAGCCCGGCACCGCCATCGCAGCGACCATCGCTAGAACAAACGCCCCGGTTCCGAGGGTGCTGTGGTTGCACCTGGTTCTCATCGTCACGAAGAACAACGTATCACGCCAAAACACACCCTGCAGGACTAATTTTCAGATGTATTACCTCTGCTTACAGCCGATAATTAGACCTAAGGGGCTATTTATTTTCGTGAGATGGCTTGCATCCCGGCGCGGATTTCGCAAGATTGACGGGACTTGGGGCGGGTTCGAAAACGGGTTGGCGTTGTTCAATTTTTCACCCATCATTTGAACCGGACCTTAATTTTTCAACAAAATTGGTATTAAACATGGCATTTCTAGGGACGAATCGACTCTCATCCATCACCTTGTTTCTCGGCTTGGCGATGGCCTTCGGCTGCGGCGACGCCGGGTCTGGCGGCGATCCCCGCGACCTGTGCGAGTCGGATTTCGTGGGCTCGCCCTCCTGCTTTCTTCCCAACTTCGAGACGGAGATGCTCCGTCCGCTCCTCGTTGGCTGCGCGGGTGATCCGGAGGCCGGCGCGTGCCACGCGGCCGGTACGCAACAGAGCACGATGGTCCTCGATGTCACCGACAACGGCACCACCGTCGATGCGGAGATCGCGTCGCTGATCGGCCAAAACGGCCTCGGTGGGGCGTTGGTGGACACGGCATGCATCGACCAGAGCTTCTTGTTGAGGAAGCTGACCAGCAATCCTGGTGGCGGCTCTCGGATGCCGCTTGGCGAGAGCGCCTGGAGCAACGACGAGATCGAGTGCTTCCGCGCGTACCTCACCGACAGGTTCGGCGACGAACCCACCGAGTAGCGCTTCGTTGATGCGACCTCGGTCTGGGCTCCGGCGCCGAAAGCTGCGGGATGCACCTAGCCGTGTTCGGCGCGACGGATCCCTAGGTTGACGATCTTCTGAAGGAGCTGGGGGTATCGGATGCCCGCGGCGAGGGCAGCGCCAGCGAACTCGTCACCATCGCCGATGTCGGGGTTGGGGTTGGCCTCGAGAAAATAGAGCTCGCCGCTCTCGGTGAGTCGGTAGTCGATCCGGACCGTCCCGTCTGTCCCGAGCCGACGGCAGATTCGCCGCGAGAGCGCTTGGATCTTTCGCTCGAAGTCCTCGGAGATCCCCTTGGCCCGCCCGACCCGGACCCCATACTTCGCTTGGTAGTCTTGGTCCCACTTGACCTTGCGAGTGGCGATCTTCGCGGCGTCGTCGGGAAGCTTGTCGAGGAAGATCTCCCAAGTTGGGAGAACGTTCAGGCGGTGATTCCCAAGGACTGACGCGTAGAGTTCTCGGCCGGGGATGTACTGCTCGACGACCGCATCGGTGAGGATCTTCTCGTGGATGAACGCCACCCGTTCCTCGAGTGCCTTGTCGTTGTGCACGACCGAGGCCTGCGCGATCCCGTAGCTCCCCTCTTCGATGAGAGACTTCACGATGAGCGGGAAGGGCAGGGACGCGGGCCGCTTGATCTTTCGATAGCGCGGGAACACGCGGAATCGGGGTACCCGAATTCGGTGGTAGGCGAGCACTTTCTTCGACAAGGCCTTGTCGCGAGCAAGAAGCAGTCCTCGCGGGTTACACCCGGTGTATGGCGTTCGTTGGAGCTCGAGGTAGCCGACCACGTGAGCATCGAAAATCGCCTCCCCGTCGAACTCCTCGAGCAGGTTGAACACGACGTGCGGCTTGAAGTCTTCGATGGCTTGTCGCAGCGGTGCGAGCTCGTCGTTGAGGCCTACCAAGAGAACCTCATGACCAAGGGACTTCAGCCCCTCGAGGACTTCGTGCTCGGTCTTGAACGGCGCGATTTCCGCTCGTGAGAGGCCGCTGATGTCGTCTGGGGGGATGAGGGCACTGTGGACGAGAACGATGATGCGTCTTCGTTTTACAGTGGATGCCATGTGTCGCGTCGGTGCAGGAGGTGCACGGTGTGCACGGTCAGCATGATCGCAAAGTCGAGCTTCGTTTGTCGCTCCC
>JBCCEK010000138.1:0-12520 GCA_039030295.1 Myxococcota bacterium
CACCTCCGACAGCCTGGTCGCACCGGTGCTCTACGCCGCCTGCTTTGGTATCCCTGGGGCGGTCTTCTACCGCACCGTGAACACACTCGACGCCATGTTCGGCTATCGCGACCCCACCCACGAGTACCTGGGCAAAGCGTCAGCGCGGCTCGACGACCTCCTCAACTGGGTGCCCGCGCGGCTGACGGCCGTGGTGTTGCTCATGGCGGGCGCCGTTCGTGGAGCCGCGGTGAGAGCCGGTTGGCGCGTGCTCTTGTCGGACGGACCCAAGACCGCGAGTCCGAACGCGGGCCGACCCATGGCGGCCATGGCGGGTCTGCTCGGGATCGAGCTCGAAAAGCGTGGGGAGTACCTGCTTGGAGCGCCCGGAGCGCCACCGACTCCCAGCTCGATCGACGACGCGTGGAAGATCGCGCGGCTCGGAGCCATCGGTTTCGCGCTCGTGGTCTGCCTCTCGCTGGGGTTGACTCATGCATGAGCACTCGCACGGAGATGCGGTGGCCCGGCGCTTGGCCGCCACCGGGTCACACGTGATCGACTTCGCGGTCAGCGTGAACCCTCTCGGCCCATGCCCGGCGCTTATCAAAGTACTTAGAGAAGTCGATCCCCAGGGCTATCCGGACCCGGCATGCGATCATGCGCGCGAATCCCTGGGTGCTCACGTCGGGGTCTCCCCGGAGCGTTTGGTTCTTGGCAACGGGGCGTCGGAGTTGCTCTGGACCCTGGCGAAAGTTCTCCAGAACCGTGATCAAGACCGAGCGCTGGTGGTGGAGCCCGCGTTCGGCGAAGCGTCATTGGCCGCGAAGGCCTATGGGCACGCTCCTGTCCGGTTTCGCGTGGACGATCCCGCTCGCTTCGATCCGGCAGCGCTGAAGGCCGCGATTGCTGACGCAAACCCTTCGTTCGTCTATGTGGCGAACCCGACAAGCCCTTGGGGCCGCACCTGGAGTATCACCCTGCTCGCGGAGTTGATCGAATCCACCCAACCGGTGCCATGGATCGTCGACGAGTCCTTTCTGTCGTTGAGTGCGGCGCATCAGGATGCCCGAGTCCCGCTTCCCGATTCCGCGATCCGTCTGCACTCGCTCGGCAAGGCCCTTGGGCTCGCAGGGGTCCGCGTCGCCTACGCGATCGTCAGTCCGGGTCTTGGGGATCGGATTCGAGCCACGCGTCCGCCTTGGACGGTGAACGCCTATGCGCTTGCTGTCGTTCGCGCGATCGCCGAGTCGGGCGCCTGGATCGCCGAAAGCCGCGAGATGCTTCTCGCCCTGGCCGGCCAGCTTGGCGAGTTGCTGGAGCACACGAACCTTCGTCTCGAGTCGTCTCAGACCATCTATGGCGTCATGAGGGTCGGCAACGCGGCCTCGGTCGCAGAGCACCTACTCGGTGGCCACCATATCGCGGTCCGCGACTGCGCTTCATTCGGGATGCCCGAACACATCCGGGTCTGTGCGCGGCCCAAGGCCGACCTCGAGAAGCTGGTTGCGGCGATCGTCGAGGTCTGCCGATGACCGCCCGCACCTTGATGGTTCAAGGGACGGCGTCCTCGGTAGGCAAGAGCCTCATCGTGGCTGCGCTTTGCCGGATCTTTCGAGACCTCGGGTACCGCGTGGCCCCGTTCAAATCGCAGAACATGGCGCTCAACTCGGCCGTGACGCCCGAGGGCCACGAGATTGGTCGGGCGCAGGCCGTGCAGGCACGCGCGGCCGGGATCGAGCCGACGGTTCACATGAATCCGATCCTCCTGAAGCCTGAGACCGACATGCGCGCGCAAGTCGTGCTGCACGGAAAGCCGATCGGCAGCATGCGGTTTGGCGAGTACCACGAGCGCCGTCCAAGACTCGTTGCGGCCATCGAGGAGAGCCTAGGGGTACTGAGGCGCACCTATGACATCGTCGTCATTGAGGGCGCGGGTAGTCCGGCGGAGATCAACCTCAAGGACCGGGATATCGTCAACGGCTTCATCGCCGAGCTCGCCGACGCCCCGGTGTTGTTGGTGGGCGACATCGATCGGGGTGGGGTGTTCGCTTCGCTTTACGGGACCGTTGCTCTGCTCGAAGAGGCAGAACGTGCTCGGATCGCGGGCTTCGTCATCAACAAGTTCCGAGGTGACTACGATATCCTGGCGCCCGCGTTGCCCATGATCGAGTCGAGACTCGGCCTCCCCGTCCTCGGCGTGGTCCCGTTCCTCCGTGACCTTCGGCTGCCTGAGGAGGACGGGATGGCCTTGTCCGAATGGCGGTCCACGGCCGCCGCGCCCGATCACCTCGAAATCGCGGTCGTCGCGCTGCCTCACCTTTCGAACTTCGACGATTTTCTTCCGCTCCAACGAGACCCGAGGATGCAAGTGCGGTGGGTGGAGACACCGCGGGATGTCCTCCGGGCGGACCTCGCAGTCCTTCCCGGCACCAAGTCGACCGTACGCGACCTCGAGTGGCTACGCAGCGCGGGCCTCGACCGGGCGATCCGGGCGCGCGCGGATCTCGGCATGCCGGTTCTGGGAATCTGTGGCGGCTGCCAGATGCTCGGGACCGGGATCGAAGACCCGCGTCAAGTGGAGACCCAGGCCGCCCATACCGAGGGGTTGGGCCTCCTTCCGCTTCGGACCCGTTTCGAAACCAACAAGGTCACGGAGCGTGTTCGCGCGATAAGCGCCGCGTCGTGCCTTGCCCCGGCGGGCATCGAGATCGACGGCTACTTCATCCACATGGGTCGCGTCACACGCGACTCGGGTAACCCCGCGTTCGAACGGGACGGCACCGGTGAGGGCAGCGTGGCCGCCTCCGGGGCCGTCATCGGCACGATGATCCACGGGCTGTTCGAGGCACCGGAGATGGTCGACTCGCTGGCCCGGTCGCTTCTCGAGAGGGTGGGGCTCCACGATGTCGCGTCCGCTCGCCCGGACCCAGAAGGCGAGTACGATCGGTTGGCTCGCACGGTTCGCGACTCACTCGACCTCGACCGAGTGATCGAGATCCTTGGAGCCGAAACAGACCCTTCCGACCCGAAACGCGAGGCATTGCCGTGACCACAGAGGACGAGAAGAACGAAGCGCACCGACGTCGCATGAAAGACGTCAAGAAGGAGCAGGATGCCGAAGTGCGCAGCAAGGAGATCCGGCGGGGGATCATCTTGGTGAACACAGGGGATGGGAAGGGCAAGTCCACGGCTGCGTTCGGCCTCGCCATCCGTGCGGCCGGTCACGGCCAGCGCGTTGGGCTGGTGCAGTTCATCAAGGGCACGTGGAAGACGGGTGAGAAACGGGCCCTCGAACGGTTCCCTGAAATCGACCACGTGGTCTCGGGGGACGGCTTCACCTGGAATACCCAGGACCGCGAGAAAGACATCGCGAGCGTTCGCCGCGGATGGGAGGCCGCCCTCGCGATGATCGAGGACAGTCGGGGCGCAGAACCCAAGTACAGCGTGGTCATCCTCGACGAGCTCAACGTCGCGATTGGAATGGACTACCTGCCGGTTGAGGAGGTCGTGGAGGCGCTCGCCAACAAACCGAACGAGCTCAGCATCTGCGTCACCGGGCGTGGTGCCAAGCCCGAACTGATCGAAGTGGCCGATACGGTGTCGGAGATGCGACCGATCAAGCACGCCTACCAGGCGGGCATCAAGGCGCGCCGCGGCGTGGAGTTTTGAGACCTCCCACGCGGACCTTCGCCTAGCGTCTACCTGTGCGTTCCGACACGCTCTGGCCATCGACGACCGGAACCAAACCAGACGAGCTCGCCTCGCGGGCGCAGTCGGGAACTTGTTGGAGTGGTACGACTTCGCGCTCTTCGGGCTGATGGCTTCGCTGCTTTCGGAGAAGTTCTTCCCGCATGAGAGTCCGACGGCCTCGTTGCTCCAAACGTTCAGCGCGTTTGCGATTGGGTACTTCATGCGTCCCCTTGGCGGTCTCTTGTTCGGGTGGGTGGGCGACCAGCTTGGTCGCAAGCGAGCGTTGGAGTTGTCGGTTTGGCTCATGGTGATTCCCACCGTGTTGATGGGCTTGCTGCCCACCTACGAGGACATTGGGCTCGCCGCTCCGATCATCCTCGTCGCGTTGCGAATCGTTCAGGGGCTCTCGATTGGGGGCGAATGGGTGGGGTCCATGGTGTTCCTCGTCGAATCGGCCGAACCCAAGAACCGGGGCGCGAATGCGAGCTGGGGGCTCCTCACCGTGTCGATCGGCTTGCTGCTGGGATCCGCGGTGGCGTTGATCGTCAGTCGGGTGGTCGGCGAGGCACGCTACGATGCGTGGGCTTGGAGGCTTCCTTACATCAGCGGCCTGGTCCTTGGTGTGTTCGCCGTGTGGACGCGAGCCGGTATGGAGGAGTCGCCTGCGTTTGAGGAGCTGGTCGAGGCCGAAGAGGTCGCGCATCACCCGGTGCGCACCTCGTTTCGGGAAGCATGGCGTCCGATCCTCATCATGATGGGATCGGTAGCCGTGAGCACCGCATCATTCACCGCGTTCTTCGTGTGGGCGCCCACCCACGTCATTTCCTCGGATCACTTGTCGCAGCACGACGCCATGCTCTCGAACACGATTGGTCTGCTCGTCCTTGCCGCTCTGACGCCGCTCGGCGGCCGGCTGAGCGATCGCGTGGGATACGTTCGTCTCTATCGTTTGATGATCGCAGTGCTCGCAGTTGGGGTGGTTCCCCTGATGATATCGATTGGCCAGCCGAGTTTTGGGCGCATCGTCGTGGGTCAGGTCGGCTTCGGCCTCTTGCTTGCGTTTCTCCAGCCCTCCGCCGTCTTTGCCGACATGTTTCCCCCGAAGCTTCGCGCGTCGGCCATGGGGATTGGCTACAACGTCCCACAAGCCATTCTCGGCGGACTCACACCGCTGGTCTGCACCTGGCTTTTCGCCAAAGCCGGTTCGATGGTGGCCCCCGGTCTGCTCCTGGCCGGGGTCGCGATCCTGAGTTTCTCGACCGCCACGCGTCTCGAGTCGTAGACCAGAAAGGAGGCGACGCAGCCTGCGGCGAAGGCCGGACCACCTGCGGTCAGGCCCGATCTTCTCGCTCGAAGCCGACGCATCGCCCGCGCGGAGTCCGCACCAGATGATACCCTCGCGCTCTCAGGCGCCGCACCAAAACTCGCGTGCGCCGGAAAGGAAAGGGATGGAGACCGTCGATACCTTGTGGCTGCTCATTGCGGTCTGGTTCTTGGGCATGTTTCTGACGTTCTTGCTCGAGGTCCACGCGACGCGGATCTGGCGGATCGCGCTCCACGGACATGCCGATGGCGTTCTCCTTCGGAAATCGTCGCGGCTGACGATCTTGTACTCGCAGTACTGGCTAGTGACGCTCGCGATGTCGGTGGTGTGGCTGGTGTTCGCGGCCATGTCGATGGTGATCGCGGAACACACGACTGCTCCGTCACTCAAGCTCCTCGCCCAGCTCGTGGCCTACATCATGGGCGTGCTCGCGATTGGAACCATGGTCTTCAGTACCGTCGGTGTCCGCTACCTTCGGAGGGTGATTCTGAGTGACAGGGTGGAGAACTCGGCACGGCTCAGTGATCGCCAGACCAGCTGAAGTCGCGACTACAGGAGATGATCGGGATACACGAAGCGGATCGATGGTAGCCTCCCTTCCGATGGCGGATTCGAAGTTCGATGTGGTGGTGATTGGGGGCGGGCTCAGTGGGCTTTCCGCGGCGCGGCGGCTTCGCCAGGGAGGGCTTCGTGTCGTCGTTCTCGAAGCGCGCGACCGACTTGGGGGCCGCACGTGCACCGTAGAGGTCGCCGGGCAAAAGGTGGACGTCGGCGGGCAATGGATCGGGCCGGGGCAGGACCGCGTTCTCGCCTTGATCGAAGAGCTCGGGATCGCGATCTATCCTCAGCATCACCACGGTGCGAGTACCGTCGAGATCGACGGTGAGGTGACTCGGTATCGTGGCTTTCTTCCCAAGGTCGGGGCCAAAGCGCTCCTCGATCTCGGTCGCGCGATCTTCAAGCTCGAACGAGGCGCCAAGCGCGTGTCGACCTCGGAACCCTGGAACGCCACCGACGCCAAATCTCTCGACGCGATGAGCGTCGAAGATTGGACCAACGCCACCACCAAGAATCGAAACGCGCGCGAGGTGATGCGTGTGGCCTGCAACGCCATCCTCGCCGAAGAGCCGGCGAACATCTCGTGGCTCCACTACCTGTTCTATGCGAGCGCGGCGGGCGGCTTCACGCCGCTGGCAGAAGTGCGCGGCGGCGCGCAGCAAGACCGCATTGCCGGTGGCGCCCAGCAGCTATCGGAGGGGCTTTCGCGACTGTCCGACGCAGACGTCCGTTTGTCGGAACCCGTCGAACGCATCGAGCAGCAAGACGACCAAGTCCTCGTCACCACAACCGGCGAGACATACGGGGCGCGATTCGTCGTCATCGCACTCGCGCCTCCGATGTGCGATCGCATTGCGTTCGACCCGCCACTTCCAGAACTTCGCCGTCGTCTCCAGTCGGAGCTGGCGATGGGGTCGGTCTGTAAATGCATCGTGGGGTACCCGCGTCCGTTCTGGCGCGAAAGAGGAATCTCGGGCGAAGGCATCTCCAATGGTCGGTGGGCCCGGCTCTTCTTTGATGCCACGAGTCCTGGCTCGGACGGTGGTGCACTCGTCGCTTTCGTGTTCTCCGATGCCGCGAAGGAGTTCGGGGAGAAGCCGGAGCCCGAACGAAAGCAACTCATCGTCGAAGACCTCCGTCGTCTGTACGGCCCGGATGCGGCTGAGCCAACTTGGTACGTCGACAAGAACTGGTCCCTCGAGGCCTTCTCTGGAGGCTGCTACGCCGCACTGTTCGCGCGCGGACAGCTGACCGAGCTCGGTCCGGCCCTCCGAGCGCCAATCGGACAACTCCATTTCGCTGGCACTGAGACCGCCACGCGATGGGTCGGCTACATGGACGGCGCGCTTCAAGCTGGAGAGCGTGCGGCGGACGAGATCCTCGCGCGCGCTTGAGGTGTCGTTCGGCACGTCGTCCCGGGTCGCCACGGGCGACCCGCGGTTTGGTATCGGCGCGGTCCTCGGTTCGGAGCGAACAATTACGTATTCCGAACTGATCTGCGTTGCGGTAGCACGAAGCTATTGCTCGGGGTGCGCCAACCAGTGGGCGCATCGGGAGGTCAACATGAGTCGCGAATCGAAGGAAGTCTTGGAGCGGCTTCCGCTGCCTAGGTTCAGGATCTTCGGCTTACTTACCGCCTCGTTGCTCTTCGGTGTCTCCGCGTGCGGCGACGACGTTGAGAACGACCCGGGCCCGGCGCTAGGCGGGATCAGTGACGCGTTCGACGGTGATGGCCCACTCATAGGGTACACCACGAACAACGAATCAGCGTTGCCAGAGGTGGCTCGGATCGACGGTCGATATCGCGCCAGCCTCGTGGACAATAGAAGTGACGTCACGCTGCATTTCAACGGCGCGCAGGGACGGCTCGATGCGAAGTTGGTCGAGTTTCCGTTCGATGTCACCGTTCGCAACATCGGCATAGGCACCGAAGCCGATTCCCAGACGGCACCTGCGCCGACCGGCGATCCGATCATTTTTGCGGGCATCCAAGTCCACGTGCCAGAGCTCGAATCTCCCAACTCGTCGCACGTCGTGGTCGGTCACCGTGGTCCGATTCACTTCACCGTCGAGGGCAAGAACACGGTCGACGGCATCTCGACCGTGAATGACGTCGGCGCCGACACCGTGCCAGACGGTCGCGCGGATATTCGTGTCGTCGGAAACGCGGATCGCACGCTGACGTTCTACTGGCAGCGGCCCAACTCATCGCCCGGCGCGAACGCAGATGACTGGACCCCCTATCGCGATACCGGCGACCTGCCTGGGCCCGCGCCCGACTACGGCCCGAGCGTCTACGTCGGTTTGATCACCTACGCACTCGGCCAGACCGGCGTGCCCTTCGTCGGCACCTGCGACGCGATTGAAGACCGAACCCCCTGATCCAACTACGGGGTGTGTCGCGCGGCCCTCAGGCGCTTGATGCGTGTCGAGCTGGCGTCATAGTCGACCGCGCTTGCGGCCGCGGTAATGAGCATCGCGCTCCCGACGACGACAGTCGCTCTCGATGGACGCGATTCCCGACCAGGCTCGGTTTTCCGTACCTTCCGACCCCGTCCGCCTGCTAGTCTCGGCGGTCGACGCGCGGCGTTCGCCATCATGCTCTCCGATTCGACAGCGGCAGACGGCCCTCAGGGCCGGAACAAGATGGGCCTCGTGATGGCGACCGCGCTCGTGACGGTCAACATGATCGGGACGGGGATCTTCCTTCTTCCCGTCAGCATGGCGTCCGTCGGCAGCATTTCGATCCTCGGCTGGCTGGTCGCCGTGATCGGCGCCGGAGCCATCGGCCTCATGTTCGCGTTCCTCGGCGCGACCGACCCACAGCCCGGTGGCCCCTACGCGTACGCCCGCAGAACGTTCGGCCCCTACCTTGGGTTCCAAACCAACTACGCCTACTGGATCGCGAACCTGGTCGGGAACATCGCGGTCGCGACCACGGTGACGTCATACGCGACGACCTTCGTTCCGGCGCTCAAAGAGCAGTGGCTTGGAGCGGCCGCTACCATCGCCATCGTGTGGGGCGCGACGTTTTGTAACATCCTTGGCCCGCGATTCACGGGGCTGTTCACCAGTGCGACGACCTTCACCGCCTTGATTCCGTTGGCAGCGGTCGCGGCGCTCGGCTGGATTTGGTTCGATCCCAACGTGTTCCGCGCAGGCTGGAACCCCGGCAGCATCTCGACGTACGACGCGGTGTCGCAAAGCGCGACCTTCGCGCTGTGGGCGTTCATCGGGATCGAAAGCGCGTCGGTCGCCGCGGGCGTCATCGACAATCCGAAGCGCAACGTGCCACTTGCCACCATGCTCGGACTGGCGATTGCGGCTGTCCTTTACGTCAGTACGTGCGTGGTCCTGATGGGCATCATCCCAACCGATGAGCTCGCCAAGACCGACGCCCCCTTCACGGTCGCCGCCCAGCGGACCGCGGGAAGTACCGCCGCCCTGGTGATTGGGATCGCGGCGCTTCTGAAGGCCAGCGGTTCGCTGGTCGGCTGGACCCTGACCATCGCGCAATCGGCCGAAGCTGCGGCGCGCGACGGGATCTTTCCTCGGATCTACGGCGTCCGCGACCGCCGGGGAATCCCCGTCTGGAACTTCCTCGTGTCGGCCACGCTGATGTCGATCATCGTTCTTCTGACGGCGTCGCCCTCGCTCACCGAACAGTTCACCCGCATCATCGACACCGCGATCATCCTCACCTTGCTCCCCTACCTCTACTCGGGTGTGACGTTTCTCATGTCATGCCAGTCGCGCGACCTTCCGCGAGCCAAGCTGGTGACCGCGTGGACCGTGACCCTCGTCGCCATGAGCTATTGCCTCTTCGCGGTCGCCGGGTCCAAACCACTCTTGACCCGAGACGCCATGATCCTTCTGTTTCTGAGCGTGCCGTTCTACTTGCTGTTCCTCAAGCGCCCGCAGAAGGACTGACGACGCTCCCTTTGCTCACATGCGGGAGACTTCTGGCGCGGCCCGCCCGGTGACGAGGGGGAGGTCGAGATAGGTCTTGATCCCCGGTTGCGCTCGGCACACGTATGGGATCGCGCTGACGCAGTGGATGGCGGTCGCGACAATTCCGGGATTTCGCTCGAGTCCAGCTTCGATCGTCTCGGGATGCCAACCATGGAAGGTGGTCTTGATCGTCGGGTCGCCGGTCACCTCGACCTCGAAGCGCTCCCCCTCAGGCCCGAACGTCCAAGCCGGGTCGAGATGTTCTTGGCCCATGAACCAGTTGGTGCGTGCCGTCACCACTGGGGTACCGTCCACAAGACCCTCCCAAGTGAATCGCTGCGCGGCCACGACGCCCGGTTGGAGCGTCCCAATCGGTGAGTCGATCGGCGCTGTCGCCACGGACACTTCGTGTGTGCTCCGGATCTGCGGATCGAGGCGGAAACCAAGCGCATCCGCGATCATCTCGATCGACTGAGAAAAACCTTCGGTCAGCAGCATGAGCATCGGACTGGTCTTCGCCTGCTCCGGAGTCTTGCCGAAGAGCATGATGTTCTCGATCACAGCGGTCGCGGCGTAGCTTCGGATGTCGGAGAACTCCTCCGCGCGGACGTGGGTAATCGCGCGTGTGAGCGCAGCGACGGTAAGCGGAAGTCGTTCAGTCACGCCACCCGGGTGGATGCCTGTCCCGTGAAGCGTCGAAGAGCCTTTGACGCAGGCCGCCTCCAAGTCGGACACGTCCCGTTCGCCCGGGTAGAACCAATTGAGCGGAGTGACCACGTTGATGCCTGACTCGAGTAGGCGCACGACTTCGACGCGATTCGGCAGCAGGGGCGAATACAGCACGCAGTCCGGTGTCAACGCCAAGACGTCGTCGATTTTGTTCGTCGTCTGCACGCCCAATGATCCGAGCCCGCACACCTCCCCTACATCGCGGCCCGTCTTGTCGGCGCTGTGTACCCAGGCGCCCGCGAGTTCGAGCTCGGGGTGGGACACGATCCCTTCGATTGCAGCCTTGCCGACGTTCCCCGTCGCCCACTGAACCACGCGTATTGCCATGCAACCTCCGGCCGACGCTATACGACAGAACGCTTGCGAGGCCTAGGCCTTGCGGCGACCCTATCGACGGTCGGTCGGGTACGACCTCGCGTCAATCGGAGGATCCTAGACGTATGCGGCGGAGAGCGTCGGGGCGTGTGCGCGGCCCCATTCGATCGTGGCCTCGCTCATGCCGTCGGGGTACCAGTCGTAGAGATGCACAATCTTGTCGCCCGCGAACGTGGCGACGGAACCGCCGACGAGGATGAAGTCGGGAGCACCGTCGACGCTGTAGGTCACCGTCCAGTCGAATTCCACTTGGTCGCCCACCAAGACCGGGCCGCGCCTCGCCGCGGCGCGTCGGTCTGCGCACTGCAGATCGAACCCTTCCACCGACTTCCGAATCCCTCGGAGCACAGCGTCCTTACCTTCGAGGCGGCAAGCGAACCACGCATTCCGCACCTCGAAGACAGCGTCATCCGTGAAGTACTGTTCGAGTTGTGACCAGTCGCCATCGTGGAGCACCCGCTCGAAGTCGAACGCGTAGGTGAGGTACCGAGCAGCAAGATCCATCCGCGTACGATGGACTGCGGGCCGCACGGGGTCAACGGAAGTCCCGCGGCGGTAAAAGCGACGCGCGTTCCGTCCGGCCCCTTTGGTTCAGCCGACTGAGGGTCACCACCTTTGCTTCTCAGATGATGCGAGGTCGCATCGTTCGCTCAATGTTCGGTGGGCACGACGAGTGGCCAGAATCGCCCCACGGAGATCTTCAAGCTAGATGCGTTCTCCTACGCCGCGGGTTGCTCTTTTCCGCAACCACAGTTCGGTGACCGACCTTACTGAATCAAATGCGGCATCCCTGCGCGTGCTTGTAGGCGAGGCATCGCGGCGGAAGTGCCTCGTCGAATCGTGTGTTGGCGCTTTCGTTTGACGCGGAACGGTTTGCGTTCGCCGATCTGGGCGAGCATCTTGGAGATTCAGTCCGGACCTTGTCGTTGATCAGACTGGTTCGGGGAGAGAACCGATGCTTAGAGTGTTGTTGATCATGGTTTGTTCGTTCGCGCTCGGCGCTTCGGGCTGCGGCGACTCGAGTGGCCCGGGCGGTTCCGGAGGTACCGGCGCCGGCGGCTCCGGAGGGACGGGCGGAACGGGTGGCTCGGCTGCCACTGGTGGCTCCGGCGGGACCGGCGGTGTGGCTGGGGTCGGTGGCATGGGCGGCGCTGGTGGCATGGGCGGTGTCGCTGGTGTTGGCGGCATGGCCGGTGTCGGTGGCATGGCTGGCGTTGGTGGCATGGCTGGCGTTGGTGGCATGGCTGGCGCCGGCGGCGTTGGTGGCATGGCTGGCGCCGGCGGCGTTGGTGGCATGGCTGGCGTTGGCGGTATGGCAGGAGCTGGTGGCATGGCTGGTGCTGGCGGCGTCGGTGGCATGGCTGGTGCCGGCGGCATGGGTGGCGTTGGCGGTATGGGCGGCGCCGGCGGCAGCCCACCCGCGCAGAAGCTCGTCTTCATCACGATGGGCGCGAGCACGCCGGACGACCTCGGCGGGCTCGAGGTGGCGGACTTCGTGTGTCGCGCGATCGCGACCGACGCGGGCTTCACCGGAACCTTTCTGGCGTGGCTGTCGACGGGCGATCCGGCGAGCGCGCCGGCTTCACGCTTCACGCGAAGCGACGACCCCTACGTGCTGACGGACGGTACCCAGATTGCGGCGAACTGGGACGACCTCGTCGACGGCGAGATCGACGCGCCCATCAACGTCGACGAGCGAGGCAACGTCGTGGTCGACCCGACCGGGACGGCCTGGACGAACACGACCGTGGCTGGTGAGAGCGCCGGCCCCAACGACTGCGATGACTGGTCATCGACAGACGGGTTCGCGCCGGCGGGCGAGATCAACGAAACGTTGTCGTTCTGGACGAACGCCGGCGACCTCTCGTGCTCGAGCGACTCGCATCTCTACTGTTTCGAGCAGTAGTCGGCGGC
>JBCCEK010000139.1:0-12394 GCA_039030295.1 Myxococcota bacterium
CCATCCTGCGCCGCTGCCGTTCCCGTTGCTCCACATCGACACCGGCCACAACTTCAAGGAAACGATCGACTTCCGCGACGAGTACGTCAAACGAATCGGCGCGGAGCTTCTCGTGGGGAGCGTCCAGGAGTCGATCGATGCGGGGCGCGTGGAGGAACAGACAGGCCCTCACGCAAGCCGCAACACGCTACAGATCGTGACGCTGCTCGACACGATTCGCAGGCACGAACTGGACGCATGTCTTGGCGGCGGGCGTCGGGACGAGGAGAAGGCACGCGCGAAAGAGCGCTTCTTTTCGCACCGCGATCGGTTCGGCCAGTGGAATCCGAAAGACCAGCGACCCGAGCTCTGGAGCCTGTACAACGGGCTCAAAACCAAGGGCGAGAACTTCCGCGTGTTCCCGCTCTCCAACTGGACCGAGTTCGACGTATGGCGCTACATCAAGATCGAGGGGATCCCGCTCCCGGTTCTCTACTACGCTGCCATGCGCCCGTGCCTCGTCCGAAACGGGACCTTGCTCGCCGTGTCCGAGTTCGTGCAGCCACGAGACGGAGAGGTGGTGGAAACCAGGAGTATTCGCTTCCGGACGATGGGTGACGCCACGATCACCGGGGCCGTCGAATCGACCGCCTCGACCATCGAGGAGGTCATCGCCGAAGTCGCCGTCGCGGATGACACCGAGCGGGGCAACCGGGCCGACGACAAGTTGGCCGTCAGTGCCATGGAAGACCGAAAGCGCGAGGGCTACTTCTAGCCCGCTTTCGTTCGAGCCAGACCTGCGTTTAGAACAGGAACTGCAGCTGTAGTTCGATCCGAAGCCCATTTCTTGGGCCTTGGACCCATCGCTGGTTCTCCCATGCGGTCTGGAGCACGGTCTTCAGGCTGTTTCCGATGATGTGCGCCGTTGCCGCGAGGGCCAGCTCCGCATTGGTTTTCTGGTCTCCATTGAGGCCGTATTGGGCGATCGCGGCTTCGGTGTCGGTCGCGTTCGCGATCTGAAACTCTCCGTAGGCGCGCGTGTCGCGTCGAAGGGCCGGCGTGAGGTAGGTCAGGCTATACCGTATCGCCAGCTCCCACATCACGGTGAACCGGTAGCCGGCCTCGCCCATGACGCCGAACGGTCCGAAGTCGATGCGGCCGCCCTCGAAGGGCGGGAACCACGCGAGATAGGTGACCACGTTGAAGTCGAAGCCGCGAATCTTGGCGAGCCACTCGAGGGACAAGCGCAACGTCAGGTCTTCGATGGGGTCGGCTCTGGCGTCATAGGCGAAACCAAACCCCAAGCTATGGCGCAGCTGTCTCGTCTGCGTGACGTCACTGTTGGTGTCGGTGTTGATCTCGCCAAAGTTCCTCGCGGTTCGACCGACGATCTCCGGATGGAACTCCGTGATGAGCTCTCCGTCCCCGAGTTCCGAGGGGTTCTGCGCCACTTCCCCGTAGAACTCGATGGCGCCGATCCCATGCGAACCTCGCGCGTTGGTTCCTGTGAACACGCCGAAGGCGTACTCGAGGTTCAGGAACCCCCCCTTCGCCAGCGCTTCGATTCCCATTTGGCGTTCCGACCCAAAGACACGAGTCGTAGGGGCCCAGTCGACGAACGAAAGCACGGCGAACGACTGTGCGCGATATCGGTCGAAGGGAATCTTGAACTGCCCGATGCGCATCGTGGCGAACTTGAAACGGGTAAATGCGAGCCACATGTCGAGAAGCTCGAGCTGGGATGGGGTCAGGTTCATCTGGAGACGACTTCGAATGCGTCCGTCGACGAACGAGCTCGACAAGATCAGCCGAATGCGTCGGAATTGCAGCTTCTCGATCGACTCCTTGTCGGCGCCCCCTCCGGGGAACTGTTGTTCGTAGTCAAACTCGAGCTGCGTCGCGAGGCCGAACCCGATCCAGTCGTTGCCCTTGCCCACCGTGATTCGCACGGGCCCAAGCCGCGTCGGGAGCTCGCCAACTCCGAGGCTCGTGATCCCAGCATCCTCGAGGGACGTTGCGCTCGGTTCCGCCGCGAGGGAATCACCGACGTCCGCGTCGGTTTCGGCCAGCAGTTCTCCTTCCTGAGCGACTTCCAACACCCCCTTGCTTTGGCGTTCCTTTGCCTCGGCTTTGGCAAGCTCCGCCTCGATGCAATCGAGGTCGCAAGGCTCCTCCTCGACCGCGACCACCTCCACCTCCGTCGTCAGGGAGGGCTCTCCGGCAAGCTGGTCGGCGTCCGCGACTTCGCCGGAGCGGTCGACGAACTTCGACTCTCGCGTCTCCTCTTCCGGCCCGGGCGTCTCCTGCGCGTGCACGCCGGTTGCAAGCAAGCACCCAAGCAGGCACCAGGCGGCGAGCCAGCATAACGACGAGTCCCTCATCTCCGACCAAGGGCTCGATAACACATGCCGCTGCGCCAATCACCTGCAAATCCGGCGGCTTCGCGGCCTTTGCGGCAGCTTCTGCGGGTGCGCTGGGCCGCTCCGTCGTTTGCGGCCGGCCCCGCGACCCGGTGCGCGGTGGACCAAACGTCAGACTTCGTTGATCCTCGGGTACACCATGCGCGACATGCTCGCCGATTCTGCCGCGCCACGATCGAGCCCGGTCCCCACGTCGATCGACGTGATCTACGAAGACGACGCCATCGTCGTAGTCGATAAGCCGTCGGGTCTCTCGGTGCATCGTGGGGAGGATCGAGGGTCGACGTTCGCACTCACCCTGACCCGGGACGCGATCGGAGCCTGGGTGTATCCCGTGCATCGACTCGACCGGCCAACCAGCGGCGTGCTCGTCTTTGCCCGTTCGTCCGATCATGCTCGGGTGTTGCAAACGGCCTTCACCGAACGACGAGTGGCCAAAGAGTACCTGGCGCTCGTTCGTGGAGCCCCGCCGAAGAGTGGCGTCATCGAGAGCCCGATGGAGAAGCGCGAGGGCGGCCCTCGAGTTGACGCGCGAACCGAGTTCGACTGCCTCTACGTTTCGGACGTCATCCGGGTGGCTCTCGTCGCCGCCCGCCCCAAGACGGGGCGTCGTCACCAGATTCGCCGTCACCTCCGACGCATCAACCACCCAGTGGCTGGGGACGTTCGCTATGGCAAAGGGATCGAGAACCGGGGCTACCGCTCCGACATCGGTCTCTATCGGCTCGGCCTCCACGCACGACGGCTCTCTTTCGACCATCCTGTCACCGGCGAGCGTCTCGCATTCGAAAGCCCCGTTCCCGCTGACCTCGCCGGTCCACTGACCCGCGCAGGCATCCCCGCCCCTCTCTTCGGGGGGGCAGAAAGTCCGCCCCAAGACATGCACACCCGGAGCCGGGCATGAGCAGCACGATAGGGATCGCGCTCATCATCGCGAGTGTGTTCCCCGCGATCTTCATCTACACCTATCTCTCGAAGCTCGCGGAGGACTGCGGCGCCATGGTCGTCACCGGCTCCGTCCACGGCGCGCGTGTCCCCATGAAGTACCGGTGGGTGATGCTCAACCAGACCTATACCGGGTACGTCCTCGGGGCCATCGTGGTTGGAATGTTCTTGCTCTTCATCGGGCTCCGAATCGGCGCGCTCGTCGATGACGGTGGCGTTCGGGGGTTGGCGTACGCGGCCGCGGCAGCGGGCGGCACCTCAGCGATTGCCTGGATGATCTACGGCGTCTCGGAGTTCCTGCTCTTCCGCTCCTTGCTGAAAGAGCTCGAAGCGAAGAGCGAAGCGCGGGGCTCGGCAGAGACGGGCGACGCTTGAGCACCCGCCAAGCCGAGCCCTGCGGCGCTACTGCCCCACGAAGTTCGCGATCTCTCGCCCGATCTCCTCGGGCTGGTCCTCTTGCATGAAGTGGTTCGCGTCCTCGATGATGATCGTGTCCGCTTGGGGCACCAAGGCCGCGAGCTGCTCGTGCGCATCTCGACCGATCTGGGTGTTGGGACCGAGGAGGGGGTCGTCTTCCCCCCAGAGGAACAACGTGGGCATGCCCGCCCAGTCGTTCGTGAGCCCGTCTTCGATCTCCTGAGCGACTCCTTCAGCCTCGTCCGACTTGCCGAAGAGGTTCAACGACGCACGAAGCCGGCAGGTCCCTACACCGCCCCACTCTCGGTAGGGTGCCGCGTAGTTCCGGCGCACCGAGAACCCGAGCCAGTCGTTGGTGAGCGACTGCATCACCAACTTGATGAAATCTGGGTAGATCGGTCGAATGAGCGCCGGACCGTTGGAGTTGAAGAGGTCCACGATGTCGACGAGGTCCGACAGGATGGGCCCGTCGATCCGCAGGAACGTATTGAGAATCACGAGGTGCGTCATGCGGTCGGAGTCCCGCAGGCCTGCCGCCATCCCGATGGGGCCGCCCCAATCGTGAACGACCAGCGCGAAGTCTTGCAGGTCGAGAACGTCGATGAACTCCTCGATCCGGTCCGCCTCGTAGCCGGGGTCCACAGAGCGCCCGTCGCCCGGGCAGCTCGAGTCGCCGAAGCCGATATGCGAAGGCGCGACGCATCGGAATGCGGTGCCCGAGTCGCCGCAGATCTCTTTGACGACGTTCCTGTAGAGATAGGCGGAGGTCGGGTAGCCGTGAACCAGAAGGATCGTCTTGCCGTCCGCTGGCCCCGTTTCCGTGTAGTGCATCACGTCCCCACCTGGCAGCGTCACCGAGCGGTTCTTCGTGCTGTAGCCACTCGAGCCCCAGTTAAACAACCCCTTCTCTTCGTCTGCGCTCGCCGCCTCGTCTGCGTCGCTCGCCGCGTCAATCGCACCTGGGTCGATCCCCTCGACCGAATCCTCTCCAATGCTTGGGTCGCCACACGCGAACGCGAGCAACATCAAGAAACCAAGACCCGCGGCCCGCAGCGTTTGCACGCTGACTCGGCGTGTACCCGCCGCAACCTGCTGACCCAACTCACTTCCGTTGTACTGCTCCATCTCCACAACCTCCCGCCACATTCGCGAAATATGCCGATAGAGATAACGGCGGCTGCGGACAAAAGTGCGCCAAAGTGCACGGCACAGGCGGAGGTTTCCATGAAGCTGTCTATGACAAGGGACTCTATTGGCTGCGCGCCCCCCATCGGCGCATGGCCCGAAAGAGGCCGCGAACGTTTGTGAATCCGGCGCGACGCGCAATCTCGGAAGGGGCTCTGCGCGATTCGACCCCTTCGGTGATGATCACCCGGCGTCTTGCTTCGAGGATGTCACGAAAGGTCGTACCTTGTTCCCGGAGTCGTCGTTGTAGGGTACGCGAACTCAGGTGCAGCGACGCTGCCACCTCGTTCACCGTACCCTGACCCTCGGAGAGCAGGGAACCAATCTCGCGACTGACACTGCTCAAGAATGTCGGAAGCTCCACGCGCTGGTGGAGATCTGCGGCAACCGTGGCCAGCTCCTTCTGTTCGTCTGGATCCGCTACGGCCAGCTGAAGGTTCCAACTCTCGTTGGGGATGAACAGTTCCGAATGAGCCTCCGCAAAGAACACCGGGCATCTGAAGAATCGCTCGTACTCCTCTTGGGCGCCGCGAAACGGGTGCGCGAAGCTCACCTTGTCGAGTGCAAAACGATTGGCGGTGGCCATGCGACAGTAGCCGACGATGGTTGCCGCGAGGAACTCGGTTTCGTGGGGGGTGACGGGGAGGGCGCCCTCGACACGATGCAACCGAACTTGGCGTCCTCCGTCGTTCGTCTCGAGACTGGCGACCTTTCCGTGCGATACGAGCGCCTGATACTTGTGGGCGATTTCGACCCCGTCTGCCAGCGTTGCTCCTTTGAGGAAGAGAAACTCGAAAAGGTGGTCGGGCTCCCTGCGCGCCGCCCGCGCCGCGTGGATGCCGAGGAGGCGATCGCCCGACGCTTTCGCGGCTGCCCGCCAGAGTCGACCGGCCGCGTCTCTTGGAATTCGCGCCGCCGGATCGATCATCGTGGCCCGACTGATCCCGGTCTCCGCGCAAAGCGCTTCGGTATCCATGCCGAGCTTGTCGAACGCCTCGATCAGCAGGCGAGTCCAGGCTCCCGAGAGCTGGACCCGCGATTCCATACCGGAGCCCGTCATGTCTGCCCAACCCGACGAGTACTCCGCCTATTCCGCAATCAACAACCCGCATAATCGCCGTGCGCTCGGTAGAACTGCAGAGGCGCTCCACCCGATGGGTGAGGAACAGGGTGCAGGCGCTTGGACTCGTCGGGGTCCAGGGCTTCCTTGATGGGCCTTGGAAGAGGGTCTAGCGTCTCTTCCGATGTGCAAGTCGACGCGCAGGTGTGGCGGGTGTCTCCGATGACCGAAAGCGTGGACGAGACACTGCACCGGCTCGGCGTCGACCCGTCCGCAGGGCTTTCGGCATTGGAGGTCGACAAGCGGGCCAACGAGTACGGCCCGAATGCGCTCGCCGAGGAGTCGCGTAGCCTACTCAAGACCGTCGGCGCGTTCTTCTGGGGCCCCATCCCGTGGATGATCGAAGCGGCGGCGATCATGTCGCTCGTCCTCGAGGACTGGGGAGACTTTGCCATCATCATGGTCCTCCTCGTCTTCAACGCCGCGCTTGGCTTCTGGGAGCAGCACCAAGCGAGCAATGCCCTCGATGCGCTGAAGGGCTCCCTCGCGCCGGAAGCGCGGGCGCTGCGTGATGCAGCTTGGAACCAAGTCGCCGCTTCAACCCTGGTCCCGGGCGACATCGTTCGGCTTCGGCTCGGCGACGTCGTTCCGGCCGACACGCTCCTCCTCGAGGGCGACTATCTCAGCATCGATGAAGCAGCACTCACCGGCGAGTCACTCCCGGTCACCAAATCCGTGGGTGACCAAGCGTACTCGGGCTCGATCGTGAAGCAGGGCGAGATGGTTGCTGTCGTGACCGCGATCGGCACGGACACGTTCTTTGGAAAGACTGCCAAGCTCGTCCAGTCGGCTGGCGCGACATCCCATTTTCAGAAGGCGGTACTTCGGATCGGGGACTTCCTGATCATCGTCGCGCTCGCGCTCGCGGTGGTGCTGATCATCGATCAGTTGGTTGGGATGCGCGGGCACTTCAATCACGACGACCTGCTTCGCCTGGCGGAGTTCGTGTTGATCCTGTTGGTCGCTTCAGTTCCGGTCGCGATGCCGGCGGTCTTGTCGATCACCATGGCGCTTGGCGCTCAGATGCTGGCGAAAAAGAAGGCGATTGTCTCCCGCCTCGAATCGATCGAGGAACTCGCCGGGATCGACATCTTGTGTTCGGACAAGACGGGGACGCTCACCGAGAACAAGCTCACGTTGGGTGATACGACACCGCATGGCGGTGCCTCGGCTGACGACGTGGTTCTCGCCGGTGCGCTTGCCTCCAAGGTCGAAGACGCCGACCCGATCGATTTGGCGGTCGTCCGCGGTCTCACCGAGCAGGGCGCCCTTTCCGACTACGAACAGACGGATTTCGTGCCGTTCGACCCGATCAAGAAGCGAACCGAGGCTCGCGTCAGGCGTCGTGACGGGTCGGAGTTTCACGTGAGCAAGGGTGCACCCCAGGTCATCCTCGATCTCGCTGGGTTGTCGAACGGCGATCGGGCGGCGGTCGATTCCCGGATCGACGAGTTGGCGGCGGCGGGCTACCGCACGCTTGGCGTCGCTCGGTCTACCGACGGAAACGACTGGCAGTTCCTTGGGCTTCTTTCCCTGAGTGACCCGCCGCGCGCGGATTCGGGCACCACGATCGAGAACGCTCGCGAGTACGGGGTCGACATCAAGATGGTCACGGGTGACGACGTGGCGATTGCCCGCGAGATCGCGGGGCAGCTCGGCCTCGGCCAGAACATCGTGCCCGCCGCCACACTGTTTCCGCCGGAGGGTGGGGGCGCCCCTCCGGACCTGGCCGAGAGCGTGTACGGCGCGGACGGCTTCGCCCGGGTGTTCCCGGAGCACAAGTTTGCCATCGTCAAGACACTCCAGGAGGCGGGGCACATCACTGGAATGACGGGAGATGGCGTCAACGATGCGCCGGCGCTGAAGCAGGCCGACGTCGGTGTGGCCGTCTCCGGGGCCACAGAAGCTGCACGCGCTGCGGCGGATCTCATTCTTACGGCCCCTGGCCTCTCCGTGATCGTCGACGGCTTGGAAGAAGCCCGCCGCATTTTTCAGCGGATGCTCAGCTATACGCTCTACCGCATCGCGATGACGATCGACATCATGGTGTTCGTGGTCGCCGCCACCATCGCCTACGACTTCTTCCCGTTGACGCCGGTGATGATCATCGCGCTTGCGTTGCTCGACGACGTACCGATCATGCTGATCGCCTTCGACAACGCTGATGTCGCACCGAAGCCCGTTCGCTGGGACATGCATCGAACCTTGTTGATCTCTTCAGCGCTCGGGCTCCTTGCTGTCGTCCAGAGCTTCGGACTCCTTTACATTGGCGACACGGTGTACGGGCTCGCACGAGCTGAGCTGCAAACCATGATGTTCTTGCAACTGGTCGTAGGCGGTCACCTGATGCTGTTCGTGACGCGTACCCCACACGCTTTTTGGAAGCGACCGCGCCCGAATCTGCGCCTTCTCGCGGCCATCGTCGCAACCCAGATCCTTGCGGCGTTGATCTGCGGGTTCGGCTGGCTTGTGTCGCCGCTGTCTTGGGTGATGGTGGGGCTCGTGTGGCTCTACAACGTGCCCTGGATGTTGTTGCAGGACGCGGTGAAGCTCGGCCTCGCCCGCTCCCTCGACCGTCGGCACGGTCACCGCGTGGGCGCCTCGGCGTGACCGGTGGCTGGCGTTCTCTCTACCAGGGCTCCGCGAAGGGCCGGAGGTCGAGTTCGAAGGTCCAGGCGTTCTTCGGCTGCTCATGCAGCATGAAATAGGCGTTCGCGATGCTCTTCGGGTCGAGCATGCCGTCGTCGCCCTTCGATGCGGCGAGTTCGGGCATATTCTCGTGGACTCGCGGCACGTCGATCAGACCGTCGACGATGACGTGCGACACATGGATTCCACTTGGGCCGACTTCTTTGGCCAGTGACTGCGCGACCGCCCGCAGGCCGTGTTTACCCGCAGCGAACGCCGAGAACTTCGCGCTTGCCTTCATGGCAGCGGTGGCGCCGGTAAAGAGAATCGTCCCTCGACCTCGCGGGAGCATTTTTCGGGCGGCTTCGCGCCCGACGAGGAAGCCCCCAAGCGACGACGCGCGCCACATCAGCTCGAAGTCTTCCTTCGTGGTGTCCACGACGGCGCTCATCGTGAAGCCAGCAGCGTTGAACACCGCCACGTCGACCGCCCCGAGGTCTCGCTCGACTTCCGCGAACATGGTTTCGATTCCGCCTTCGTCTGAGGCGTCGAGGCCGAACGCGCGCGCGACGCTCCCCGCTGCCTCGATCTCGGACACCAAGGGCTCGAGGGCTTCGGCGCTACGCCGCGCCACCGCGACGTTGTATCCGCCTCGTGCGAACCGTTTGGCGATTTCCGCGCCTGTCCCTGTTCCAGCTCCGACGACGATCGCGCTTTGCGCCATGGTCACCTCCCTCGCTCCCGATATGCAGCCCGGCCTTGCAAGCGCAAGGCTCCCTTCAGCGGACTTCGGGACGTGTGTTGCTTGATCCGAGGGGCCCCGTGGGCGTATGGAGTTTGGTAATGACGAAAGCGACGAAGAACTGGGAGCCGTGGCCGGAGCTCGCCTACGCGGACTGGGGTGCGACGGCCGACACGCTCCATATGTGGACCCAGATTGTCGGGAAGGTGCGACTCGCGCTCAGCCCTTGGGTCAACCACTCGTGGCACGTGACGCTGTACGTGACGCCCACCGGCCTGACGACGGGAGCGATGCCAGCGGGATCCCGGACGATCGAGATCGCGTTCGACCTCGTCAGTCATCGACTGCAACTGGTGGCCAGCGACGGTCGCGCGGGCGACATCCCGCTTCGCCCGATGACCGTCGCCTCGTTCTACGCCGAGTTGATGGCGCAGTTGGAAGCGCTGGACTGCGGCGTCACCATCATCAAGACCCCAAACGAGGTCCCGAATCCGATCCGGTTCGACGAAGACGAGGTTCATGAGAGCTACGATCCCGCGTTCGCAAGCCGCTTCTCCGCCGTCCTCAACAGCGCCCATCGTGTCATGAGCGAGTTTCGTGCTGGGTTTCTCGGCAAGTGCAGCCCCGTGCACTTCTTCTGGGGAAGCTTCGACCTTGCCGTCACGCGTTTTTCGGGTCGGAAAGCGCCTGAGCACCCCGGCGGTGTCGAGGGGCTTCCCGATTGGGTCACGCGGGAGGCCTACTCACACGAAGTCAGTAGTGCCGGCTTCTGGCCCGGGAACGCCGACGCCCCGCCTCTCTTCTACAGCTACGCCTATCCCACGCCGGAGGAATTTGGTGCGCGCAAAGTGCGACCCGAGGCGGCGAGTTTCTCGGAGGAGCTTGGCGAGTTTGTCTTGCCCTACGACGCGGTTCGCCAGGCGTCGTCTCCCGATGCCGCCTTGATGGAGTTTCTCGAGAGCACCTACGAAGCCGCGTCTGATCTGGCCAAGTGGGAACGAGACTCACTTGATTTCAGCCTGCGATAGGCAACCCGTTGCGATTTCGTTGGCCAGGCGCGACTGTCCTGGTCAACCTTCAGGGGCGCCCGTCCTTGACCGGATCTCTCCCGACTCTAAGTCCTATCGTTGTCTGCATTGCACAAACCACGACTGGTCATCGCCGGCGCCTCGGGCTTCGTCGGCCAGGCGCTTGCGCCTCGGCTGAGCGAACGCTTCCACGTGATCGGGCTGTCGCGGTCACCGCGCCCGGCAGGTCACGGCTTCGCCGAGTACCGAGTTTGCGACCTCTTCTCGATGCTCCAGGCGGAGCAAGCGCTCGAGGGCGTCGAGTACGCGGTGTACCTCGTCCACAACATGATGCCGTCCGCCAGTCTCACTCAAGGGGACTTTGCCGACCTCGACGTCGTCTGCGCCGACAACTTTGCGAGAGCCGCGGCGCGGGCTGGCTTGAAGCAAATCGTGTTTCTCGGTGGGCTCTGCCCGAAAGAAGGGCAGCTTTCGAAGCATCTTGGTAGCAGGCTCGAGGTCGAGCAGGTCCTTGCCGGCCACGGCGTTCCCGTCACGACCCTGCGTGCGGGGTTGATCATCGGCGAGAGTGGGTCCTCGTTTCAGATCATGGCGCGGCTCGTCGAGAGGCTCCCGGCGATGGTCTGCCCACGATGGACGCTCACGCGCACGCAAGCGGTCGCCCTAGGGGACGTCGTTCGACTCATCGACTACGTCGTCGGCCGCGAAGCCCACTACGGTCGTGTCTATGATGTGAGCGCGCCTGACGTCGTGACTTATCGGGAGCTGATGCGTCTCACCGCCAAGGCTCTCGGCAAGCGACGCATCTTCATCCCCTCGCTCTTTCTATCACCCGGGTTGTCACGGCTCTGGGTGTCACTCGTGACGGGCGCCCCCCGGGCCCTGGTGGCTCCGCTCATCGAGAGCCTCAGGCATGAACTGCTCGCAGGGTCGGCGGATCTGGCGGCCGAAGCAGGGATCGAGCTCACGCCGACCGCCGAAGCGATTCGCCTCGCGGTCGGGGGCAGTGCGACGCAACCGCCCCACGCGTTCCGCGGTGCCAAGACCTCCCGGCAGCGCCGGCTTGTTCGCTCAGTGCAGCGCATGCGTCTTCCGAAGGGCTGGACCGCCGAGCGCGCCGCCGCGGACTACTTGGCGTGGTTGCCTCGCTTCCTGCGCGCCTTCTTGCGGGCGACCGTCCATTCCGCGGACGAGTTCAGTTTCTCATTCGCGGCTTTCGGCCCGCCTCTTCTCACGCTTCGGCGTTCGCCCGAACGGAGCAGCGACGATCGGCAACTCTTCTACGTGACAGGTGGCGCCCTCGCCACCCCTGGGAACCGCGCACGCTTCGAGCTTCGGCAGGTCTTGGAAGGGTCCACCTTGCTGACCGTCGTGCATGACTACGCACCACGGCTTCCTTGGCTTGTCTACGTGGTCACCCAGGCCCAGTTTCACCGTTGGCTGATGCTCCGCTTCGGCGTGCACTTGCGAAAGCTGCCGGGTGATTCGCAGCCTGGTGAACGTAAGCTCGGCGCGCTGCCGTCGTAGCGGCCAAGGTCCGACGAAGCCCTTCGCATTCCTGCCTCGAGGCCAACCACGTTGAACGCGACGAACCTTCCGGGCATGATCCCCGTGCGTGACGGGGAGGTCAGGGATGAACCGTGTCTATCTCATGTTGATCGTAGGTCTACTGATGGGTTGCCAGGCCAAGAGTGCATCTCCTGAGGAAGCCTCCGAGCCTCCGCAGGCCGCCCAAGTTGAGGCCGAGCCCACCGCGGCGGGGTCCGCGGTGAGCCTCACCGGAACCGAGTGGGTGCTGGTTGAACTCGACGGCGCGCCGGCGCCCATGGGCGCCAACGGGAAGGCGCCGACCCTCACACTTGAGGGAGGTGAGCCGCGCGCGTCCGGTTTCGCGGGATGCAACCGGTTTTCCGGAGGCTATGTGCTCGAG
>JBCCEK010000140.1:0-12328 GCA_039030295.1 Myxococcota bacterium
GCTCTGTAGCGACCTCGCCCCAAGTTGGCTCAGCTTGCCCTTGAGCCTCGAGGACACCGCGGAACGCTTCGTCAGGCCGGCCCTCCGCGAACACTTCGTGTCGCTGTGCAACGGGTCGGTGAATGACTACCTCAGCCGCTTCGGCTTCCAGAGCGAGCTGCTCGAATCGATGTATGCGGTGACCGACGGGCTGACCGGGCTCAGCGGGGACGCGACGTCACCTGGCAGCGGGACGAACTTCTGGGTCCACAACATGTGTCGGCTGCCGGGGTCGGACGGCACCTGGATGATCGTCCGCGGCGGGATGGGCACCGTCACCCGACGGCTCTTGGCGGTTGCGGAGCGCGCAGGCGTCCAAGTAGAACTCGATACGCCGGTCGTCGCGATCGAGACGAAGGCCGGGGCGGCGTCTGGCGTCGCGACGGCGGACGGGCGCGTCTACCAAGCCACCACCGTGGTCTCGAACACCGATCCGTTCGTTCTGCGACGGATGCTTGGCGAGGCCTGTCCCGAAGACCTGGCCGATAGGATCGCAGGGTACCGAGTCGACGGCCACAGCATGAAGGTCAACCTTTGCCTTCGTGCGCTTCCGGAGTTCTCGTGCCTTCCCGAAGACCGCGGCCAGCACGGGGCGACCATCCACTTACTGCCAGAGCACGACACGAAGACGCGCCTCCGCGAGGCCTACGAGGAGTGCGCCGCTGGCCGACTTCCCGAGGACCCTTCGATCGAATGGTACGTGCATACGACCCTCGATCCGAGCCTTCGAGATCAACAGGGACGACACAGCGCGGCGCTCTTCGTCCAGTGGGTGCCGTACGCCCTTGGTGGTGGGAGTTGGCCCGAGCAAGAATCTAGGTACGCACGGCATCTGCTTGAAATTTGTGATCGTTTCGCTCCGGGTACCTCCAATCTCGTGGTCGACATGCAGGTGCTGACCCCGCCGAAGATCGAGTCGCACTTCGGCATCACGGGCGGCCACATTCACCATGTCGACCATCGCTTCGCCTTCGATCGGCGTCTCCCTTACGACCTGCCCATCGCGGGGCTCTACGCCTGTGGCGCCGGCTGCCATCCGGCTGGGTCGGTCATCGGGGCGGCGGGCTACAACGCCGCGACCGCCATCCTGAGCGACCTGTCTATTTCTTCTTGAGCCGTTCGACGGTTGCCCGGGCGCGTGCTGCGGCCGCCGGGTCTGACTTCTTGGTGGCACGGATGTAGCGTTCGTACGCCTTGATCGCCGCCTCGTTCTTGCCGAGCTTCTCGTAGCAAACCGCCAGATCGAAGATCAGACCTGCGTTGTCGTCGTTGCGCTGGATCGCCTCGAGATAGACCGGAATCGCCTCCTCGTAGCGCTCGGCACCCCGATACGCGACCGCGAGGTTGCGTGTCACATCCGCGTCACCCGGAGACACCTTGGCGGCCTTCTCGAGGACCTCGATAGACTCGTCGTAGCGGCGGGCGCGCCGCAGGGCGACGCCGAGATTGTTCAAGAGCAAGGGATCGTTGGGCGCCTTGGCCAGCCCCTGCTGATAGGCCTTGATCGCGGCGTCCGTGTTCCCGAGTTTCCGGTAGGCGACCCCGAGGTTGAGCCAGTTGTTCGGATCCTCGGGTGCGAGTTCGGTGGCCTTCTTGAGGTACGGGATGGCGGCCTTGTTGCGCTTGAGGCGCAGCAGCGCGGCTCCTGCGAGCCCGTAGGCCTGGGCGCCCTTTGGGTCGATTTGGATGGCGCGATCGAAGGCCGACAGCGCTTCGTCATAGCGTTCGAGCCGCCGGAGAATCGTCCCTCGGGTCAGATGCCCCTCGGCCGACGTTGGCCTCGCCGCGATCGCTTTATCGATCTCGGCGAGCGCCTCTTCGTACCGACCCTCGGCTCGCAACGTCTTCGCGAGTCGGTAGTGCGCGTCGGCTGCGTCAGCCGATGCCAAGGACGGGACCAAGAGGAACCCGCACAGGATGGTTGCCCAAATTGCCCTCACGCTGCCAGGGTAACACCCGGACCGCCGGCGTGCAGAATCCTCTCAGGCCGGGGACCCGACGCCCCTACATCCCCGACTGAAGCCAATCTGCAGCCGCCCAAAACACCGGCGGCATGACTTTGGCGAACACCACCCAGGCGATGATCAGCCCGAGCCACATCCCCCCACCGTCGAACAAGCCGAACCACCGATCTCGCAGCCGATCGCTCAAGAACAGGGGCACGATCGCGTAGCCGTCGAGGGGGGGAAGGGGGATGAGATTGAAGCACCCGAGGATCAGATTGATCGAGAACAGCACGCTCGCGAACAGGGCCAGACCCGCCGCGAGCCCGCCAGGCGCGGCGACGAGCGACTCCAGTTGCCCCGGGCCGACCGTGAAGTACCCGTAGGCCACGCCAACCCGCATCGCGACTCCAGCGAGCAGCACCAACAGGAAGTTGGCCGCGGGGCCGGCGGCCGCCATCAGCGCTGCCCGCTTCGGAAACCGACTGGCCCAGCTCGGATCGTACGGGGCGCTCGCCCACCCGATCATCCAGCCGCCGCCTTGCACGACGAACGAGAGAATCGGGACGACCAGGGTGCCGAACGGCTCACGGCGGATGTGGGGAAGAGGGTCGAGCGTGACCTGGTTGGCCGCCGTGTCATCCCCGCCGAGCCTTCCGACCAAGGCATGCGCGGCCTCGTGGCAGGTCAGCGACAAGAGGAAGGCGGCGAGCCAGAGCGGGAGCTTCGAGAGAGTATCGGGGTCGATCATGTCGTCGCTGGGCTAGGGGCCCGAGCCTACTACGAAACCGAACCCCTGCTACATTCGATCGGTGAGTACGATCGCGCTCTTCGACATTGACGGAACGCTGATCCGTGCGGGTGGGGCAGGCCGCAGAGCCGTGGAGCGAGCGCTACGGGAGTTCTCCGGCGCGCCGGGCGACAGCACCACACTCGACGGGGTCGACTTCGCGGGGAGGACCGATCCGTGGATCGTCGCTCGTGGGCTCCAGGCGCGCGGGATCGCGGTCGACGACCCGACCATCGACGCGGTTCTCGAGCGGTACCTGGCCCTTCTGCCGGCGGAGCTTGCGAGGTCGGAGGCGTTCGAGGTCCTTCCCGGGGTCGTGTCTCTCCTCGACCATTTGCATGGTCGCGCCGACGTCACGCTAGGCCTTGGAACCGGCAACGTCGAGGAAGGCGCCTATGCCAAACTCCGTCACGGCGGTATTGACCACTACTTCTCCTTCGGCGGGTTTGGATGCGATCATGCGAACCGGCCGACTCTGCTGTCCAAGGGGCGCGATCGTGGCTTGGCTCGACATGCCATCGACGACCCCATCGTGATCGTCGTGGGCGATACCCCCCACGATGTAACCGCGGCGCACGCGATCGGCGCTCGCTGCATTGCGGTGTGTACGGGGCGTCATCAGGCCGCAGCGCTCGAAGCCGCAGGAGCCGACTTGGTCGTGCCCGACTTGCTCGACTCGAGAGTCATCCTGGAGTTCACCGTTCGCTCGTGACCCGTGGCATACTCCGCCGATGACACCACAGCCTGGTCGTCGAAACTTCCGTCGGTGGACCGCTCTCGTCGTGATGGGGCTGGTCCTCGGGGCGATCGCAATCGTGACGATCCGCGCGCTCGGCGTGACCGCCGTCGTGGTGGACGCTGATCCGATCGGTCAGCCGAGGGACCATTTCGACTTCCGGTGGTGGAACCGCGCGCTTGGACGCTACGTGAAGGGCGATCGGGTCGACTATGCGGTGGTCCTCGACGAGGTCCCCCAGCTCGACCGGTTCTGGGCTGCGCTCGGCCAGTACGGCCCCCAATCAACGCCGGAGCGGTTCACCACGTCAAACCAGAAGCTCGCCTTCTACATCAACGCCTACAACGCCCTGACGCTTCTCGGGGTCGTGCGGCATTGGCCCATCGACAGCGTTCAGGACGTGCATGGATGGCTCGAGCCTCGCCCCGGCTTCGGGTTCTTTTATGGGCTTCGATTTGAACTCGATGGCCATCGGACGAACCTCTACGATCTCGAAAACGAGGTGATCCGCGGTTTCCGGGATGCCCGGATCCACGCCGCGATCAACTGCGCGTCGATCTCATGCCCTCCTCTGGCACCCAAGGCCTTCGAAGGCCGCAAGCTCGACGCCCAGCTCGATCAAGTGACGCACGCGTTCTGTTCGAGCCCCGCTCATGTCCGAGTAGACGTCCCCACACGACAGATTCAGCTTTCGGCGATTTTCGACTGGTATCGGACGGATTTCGAAGAGCACGCGCGTCGGCTCGGCCTCCCACCCACCCTGCTCGCGTTCGTCCAAGCCTTTGCCAACGACGAGGTTCGGGAGGCCCTCGACAAGGCTCAAGCCGAGGGGTACGAGGTGGCGTTTCTCGAGTACAATTGGAGCCTCAACCGGCTGTGAGTACATTGGCTTACACAAAAAGACGGCAGCCCTCGACGGAGGGTGCCATAGCTTACTAAGCTGCTTAGGGATGCTGAGGGGAAACGGCGCGAGGGGATGCGAGGTTTTGCTTTAACCGTTGGGACGACTCTGCTTTTCGCAGGTTGTGCCGCAAATCTAGATAATCCTGGCGATTTCATCGGCGGCGGCGTGGGGGGCGGACCCCCTGGGACGACGGTCGAGATGGTCTTCGAGGACAGCTGCGGCAATCCGGTCTGCCACGACTCGGTGGAGCCAGCTGCGGGGCTCGACCTGGTGTCGCCGAACGTCGAGGCACGTACCGTCGACGTGAGCTCGAGCGACCCGAATTGCGCCAGCGACATCCTGGTGGTCGTCGGCGACCCCGACGCCAGCTATCTGTTACGAAAGATCCTGGCCTCGCCAGGCATCTGTGGGGGACAGATGCCGATCGGAACCATCCTCGATGCCGAGGATACCGAGGTGGTGCGGCAATGGATCCTCGACCTGGGAGGGGTTGTGCCCGGGACCGAGGAAGGGACGAACGACGAGGTCTGACGGGGGGAAGTCCATGAGGACATGGCGCCTTGGCGCAATGACAATGCTGCTCGTGCTGTGTGGCTTCTCTGCGGCTGCGCAGGCGGACGACGATCCGGCCGCGATCCTTCCTTTCAAGGGTCCGGCCTCGGTCAAAGTTCGTGAGCGCGTCCAGGCAGGACTCCGGGCCGAGGGCGTTCCGCTGGTGCCACTGAAGAAGGTGAGCGCCGTGACGAAGAAGACCAGCGGGTACGCCAAGCAGGCGTCGAGACTCGGTGCGAGCGTTCTCATCGGGGGCAGGGTGCGCCGGTCGGGGGATCGCTTCCTCGCCGATGTCGGCGTTCGAAACGCCAAGGGCGTTCGCGTCCGAAAGTTCCGCGCGAGCGCCTCGAGCGTTCCACGGCTCTCGAAGCGGATCGTCACGCTGTTGATCGCGACTGAACTGATGCCGGGGACGGGGGCAGCTGCCGCCGGGATCACCAAGCTCGGCGCCGACGAAGGAGCCGCGGCCCCAGTGCCCGAGGAGCCCACCGTGCCCGACAAACCGATGCTGGTCGTGCGTCCGTTCGAGGGCCCTCAGGCCAGCAAGGTTCGGACGGCCGCAGTCCGCGGTCTCAAAGGAAAGCCCGTGGGCCTCGTTCCCAATAAGAAGTTTGCGCAGAAGGCCGACTCGCTGAACGCCGACCTTTCAACCGACAATGGCCACGTACCACCCTCGCGCGCGCTCGGCGTCAATGCTCTCCTCGAGGGGGAAGTCCTTCGCGAAGACGGGGTCTGGTCGGCCTATCTAAGGTTGGTCGACGGCGAGAGCGCCGATGTGATCAGTCAGCACTACTACGAAGGCGATACGTCGACCGAGCTTGCGAGGGCGGTCCAAAACGACCTCTGGGACGACTTCCGAAAGGACGTCGGTCGCCTCACGCCCGTTGCAGGAGTGGCAGTCGCGCCAGTCGCCACCGCGGCGCCCGTGGCTACCGCAGAGGCCACCGAAGAAGCACCCCAGGAGTCCCGCGAGTCCAAGAGATCCAAGAAGGCCCGGCCGCCGAAACGCGATCGACCGGCGGCCGTCGACATCGAGTTCGACTTCAAGTTCGTGCACCGGACCTTGCGCTTCAACGACGATCTCCTCGGCAACCTTCGCGACTACACGCTCGGCTTCGGGCCCGGCCTCCAGACCAAGTTTCAGTACTTCCCGGGGGCGCACTTCACCAGCGGCATCGGCGCCCAGTTCGGGATCGACTTCGAGTGGGAGCGGCTCTTCAACTTCGATTCCACGCGTGACGACGGCCTTCAGTTTCCGACGACGGCTCAGCAGTTTCTGGTTGGGGCCCGATGGCGATACCCCACGGGGCGCTGGGAACCGACCGTGTTCGCGGGGTATGGGCTTCAGACATTCGAGTTTGGCGTCACCGAGCCTCCGATCAACACCGCGGGGATCCCGGGTGTGCGCTACAAGTTCTTTCGCCTCGGCGGCGGCGTTCGCGTGGGGGTAGGCAAACGAGAGTCTTTCATCATCGTGGCCAACATGGCGTTTCGAGGCGTGTTCTCCGCGGGTGGCATCGAGAGTGAGCAGTGGTTTCCGGATGCCAAGGCCAACGGAATGGATGCCCTCCTGTTGCTGGGGTACGCGCTTCCGAAGGGTTTCGAGATCCGGGTCGGGGTCGACTATCGGCGCTACTGGTTCGACCTGAACCCGATCCCGCCGGACCCCCCTTTCGTCGCGGGGGGCGCGCTCGACCAGTACTGGGGTCTCTCGATCGGCGCCGCCTGGCGGTACTGACCGATGCGCGACGTCCGTGGATTCCCAACCCGAGGTCGTCGCGATAGGGTATGCCCATGATGCGTCTATGGTTTGTGCTCTTGATTGCCGCCCTGGCTGCGTGCTCCCGCTCGGAACCTCCGGCGGACGCGCCTCCGCCGGTTGAGGTTCTGCCTCCGGATGCCCTGGCGCCCGGAGGACTAGACGCGGCCGGCGAAGTGTCGGACGTGGGTTCGGTCGCGGGGCAACCCGAGGCCGACGCCGCTCCTGAGAGTGAACGGGATCTCGGGGCGGAGCTCGCAAAGGCCGTCGGCGATCCGGTCGACTGCGTCAAGGACTACCGGCCGAGTTCGCCGAAGACCATCGAAGTCGACGTGACCGCGGTGGTTCGCCCCACGGGGCTCGTGATTGAACCCACCGCTGCTGGGACGGGCTTGTCGGTCAACGATCGACGTTGCATCGCGGAGCGCGTCGGCGCGGTTACGCTTGCTCCACTGAGCGGGCAGGTTTCGGTGCCCGTCTCCGCTCGACTCTCCTTGGCCTATCAGCCTGAGGTGATCGAGGAGGCTGATGTTGGGGGCCCAGCGCCGGATCTACCCGACGTCGTCGAGCCACTACCCAAGAAGACGCCCATCCCGCCGAGCGGGATTCCGATCGAGGGGCCGAAAGGCGATCCGATCGAGGGTCCGAAAGGCGACCCGATCGAGGGTCCGAAGGGCGTCCCTGTCGAAGGCCCGAAGCCTCAGCCGATCGACGGTTACGAGGTCGATCAAGACGCCGAGCGTTGGACCGACTGATCAACGCGCCTTACTCGGGGCGCTGACGCGTTGAGAACCAGTTCCGGTAGGTCCCCATCCGCGCCTGCTGATCGGCCGGCGCGCGGCGGCCACACGTTTCGAACTCGTCGCTGCCCTCGGGAGCGCCCCAGCGCACCTCGACGCAGTCGTTGGGGTTGTAGGCCATCTCCATCGCTTCTGATCGGGCGACGACATCGGCCAGCGAAAGCTGCCACGCGCTGCCGTCGGACCGGGTGTACTCGAAGGTCCGCTTGTCGAGTTCGGCGTCGAGGACTTGCTGAACCTGCCCGGCTGTCGCTTCCGCGGCATCGCTAGCGACCCCAAACCGCGCCGGATGGGTTGCGACCTGGCGAGGGAAAAGGGTGACGGCGTCGACGCTGATCAGGAGTCGCATGTCGCGAGACGGGGTCGAATAGTCTTCCCAAGGGCCCGAGGTGAGAAAGAGGGCAGAGCCTCGCGGCATGTCGATCGGGCTGTGGTTCTGGCTTCGCATGAAGGCCTCCCCGTTGTCGACCGAGTTCAGGCGTCGCTGCACCGATTCTTCGAGAGCGTCGACCAGGCTCTTCTGCATCCGCGTGGGGTCGAGGGGGCGGGGGTTGATCAATCCTTCGACGGCGGCGTAGAACTCGTCGGCAGTGCCGTCGTACTGGGCCGTCGACCACGCTTGAGGCCCTGCTCCTCGCAGTTCTTCGTTGGTGGGCTGAACGACCGACAAACTCTCTTCGTCGAAAGAGACCGGTCGCCAACCCTTGAAGCCGGCGCCGACTCGCTCGGTGTCCGGGGTAAACAAGAACGACCCGCGCCAAAAGCGACGTCGTCCGACGGTTCCGTCGGGCTGCGCGTCAGCGCCGATCAAGACGCCGTAGTCTTCGACACCCTGGGGCTTCCATCGGGCCACGACGAGGACGTGTCCGTAGGGGTCGGCGAACACCGTCCCGGGCCGCAGTGCGCGCCGCCACAAACGCACCGGGTAGAAGTCCGTGTACTCCTCGTCGGGACGCGTGCGCGGGCTCGAAGAGTGCACGACGCCGCCCACCCTTCGAATGAAGGTTCGGAATGCGCCCACGTCGCTGGCCGCCTCTTCGGGATCGAGGTTGCTGAAGGCCACGGGTTCGCACGTCGGTGGCGCCTTCCTGCCGCGCGTGCAGGCGCGATACGAAAACGGAAGACCGAGCTTCCATGCGAAATAGCCGCGCAGGAAGTAAGGGAGGTCCGCACAGTCCGGGCGGAGAGAAAGGCGGGCGTCCTCCCCGGGAGACCGATAGTCATACAGGAGGTTGCGCGACGGGTCCCCGATGACCTCTTGGAGGTTGGTCCACGTGGCGTCCTCGCCATCGGGCTCGACGAAGAGTTGCTCGATGAACGCGGCGTAGAGGTTCTCGACCGCTCGGTTCCAGCTTCGCGTCGTCTGCCAGGCGGGCGCCGACGGCTCGCGGGGGGTTCTTGGAGGCGGTCTTCGCGCGACTCCGAAACGGTGGCAGGCCAGCACGCGGTCTCCATCGGCCAAGACCGCCGTATAGCGCCCGGGCGCGGGGGTCTCCACCTCGACGAATCGGCTCGTCGGAGGCCCGTCCAATCGGTGCTCGACCGTGTCGATACGCTCGCCGTTCGGCCCGAACACCGCCAGTGAGGCGATGCCTGGGTTGCGTTCACTCGTGGCGATGACTCGAAGTGGCTGCGTTGTGTTGGGTCGCGCAGGTGACCGAAAAATCGCGTGCCGTTGAGAGTCTCTGCAAGGACCTTGGGGCACCGCGATAGGCGCCACCGGTCGAAGCTCGGCGTCAGCGATCAGTCCGGGCCCCGGTGGCCGGCCAACGACTGTGATGCGGGTAACCCGGTCGAGGAAATCGCCACGAGACGAGCCTTCGCCAAGCGAGAGATCGCTGACTGCGATGCGATCGACTCGGTTGACGGTCTCGTTCACACCGTCGTCACATCGGGTGAGGTACTCGGAGAACGCATGGATCGCCATCGGCACTCCCTCTTCGGTCGTGCCGAGATAGAGCATGATGTGACCGGGGAACTGCATGAGGGTGGCGCCGTGACGGGCTGCGGCTTCGAGAAGCAATCGCTTGTCGCCACGATCCGAGACGCCCGACACATCGATCGAGAATGTCCCTGCCAGTGCCTGCCGCGCGCTGTGTCGTGGTAGCTCGACGCCGAACCGCCGGAACAACTCGAGCAGGAACCGCGAACAGTCGTAGCCGCCGTCACGGCCGCCCCAGCCATAGGGCTCCCCCAACATCGAGAACGCTTCGGTCAACACTGCGCGACGTGTCATCGGAAGAGGTTCGTTCGCGCTGGCTTCGATCACCGCGTCTTCCGACAGGGGCGCCGAGAGGCCGTCGAGGTCGACCCAGCCGAGTGCGTAGGGGGTCCGGGCAAGCACCACGCCGCCGCGGCTCTGGGAGAGCAGGTGTACGAGCTCGCCCGGGCGCATCGTGCTGCAGAGGTTGCGATCGAAATCCGGGTCCACGGGCGCTTTGAAGAGCCCCGCCACTCGCGGCCCGCAGTGCAGTGGCTTGTTCTCCTCGACCCGTCGCCAGGTCCGTGATGCGAGGGGCCAAGCGCCGTCGAAGGCCTCGCGTTCCTCGGCCGTGAGGGCGTCGCCGTCGGCGTCGACCAACGTGCCGTCGGATATCTGGTCCCGGAGGTAAGCGAGCCGCTCATCGACTTGTACCGCGAGCGCCGGTGCGTCGACCGGCTGGAGAAGATCGGTCTGGCCCAGCGGCTTTCCGTCGACGGGCGTTGCAAGTCCGAGGTTGTGGCGGGCGATCGCGTCCTTCCCGAGGAGTGGTTCGTCGAGGGGGCCGTAGGCCGCCGAACGCGCCAGCCAGTAGTCGAGGGTCTCCTGCTCCTCGGTGACCCCCGATAGTGGCGTGTCCACCTTGAGAGCCACCGGACAGCTCGGGTCACGTGGGGGAGTCGCTCCCTTCTGCGCTCCTTCCTCGCACCCGAACCCCATCGAATAAACCACGGCGATGATCGCCGTGACTCGGTTCATGTAGGTGCGAGCATCCATTGAATGATCTGGTCTTCGACCGTACCCCGGGTGCCTATACCCAGGTCCACTTTCCGGGGAAAGCCAACGTGGCCTCCCTGGCGTGTAACCACTCTCGTGAGATTCTCGGCTTGATCGATCCACGGCCGAACGTCCTTGAACAGCACCATCGGATCGCGTTCCTCGGCAAGAAACAGCGTTGGAACCCGGACGTCCTTCAAGACGAAGCACGCACTGGTTTTCGCCCAGTAGTCGCGCGCGTTGGCGAACCCATGCCGCGGCGCGATGATCTCGTCGTCCCAGCGTTCGATCGAATCGATCCGCAGCGCGTCGTCGACAGGCAACGGGACGTCTTGGCGAGCGGCGACGCCCGTGTAGATCTCCTTGAGGCCGCGCAACACGTGTCGGCGATACGCGAGACGATGGGGTTGGTCGATTCCGTGTGCGCCCGCGGCGAGATCGACTGGGGCGCACACAGCGGCCGTGGCGCGGATTCGCGGATCGGGTCGGTCGCTGAGGTACCGCAGCATCATATTACCCCCGAGCGAGTAAGCGATCACCAGGATGTGCTCATACCCGCCAAACGCACCGCTCTCGAGCGCGGCCACCAGGTCATCGGTCAGTCCCGCATGGTAGTAGTCGGCGCCGCGACGATCCGCCCCTCGCAGATTCAGTCGGAGGCTGTGTATTCCGGCTCGTCTTGCGGCCAGCGCCGCCCGCTTTGCGTAGTAGCTGGTCGAAGAGCCCCCAAGCCCATGGACGATGACGAGGAGGGTGTTCGAGGTGCCCTCAGTCGATAGGTCGCCACTGAGCGGAACAGGGCCGACGATAGGGTCGCTGCACGTGGTCCGCCATTCCGTGAACGCCGGAACCTCAGGCGGGGCCAGGCTGTCTCGGAGGAATGGGGCGAGGGTCCAGAAGTGACCCCCGAGGCTCATGAGTCGTTGGGCTCGAGCGCGCTCAGCGTCGGGGCCTCGGTGGGCCGTTGATGCCAAGCGTAGAACGGTGGGCGATCCTTGCACATGGGACGATCATCGTCGGAGCAATAGATGCGCACGTGGAAGTGGCTGCGGTGCGGCGCGCCATGTCGGGGCTGTGTGATGACCCGCTTGGCGCGCATGATGACCTCGGGATTCGCGCGTTCCTTCACGGCCTGTCGCAAGAGCGCACGCTTGGCCGGGTTCGACACGAAGATGTGTTGCACGTCGGTTGTCGGATGGCTCAACAGGGACTCGATGAGTGCCCAGTTGCGCGCGGCATCGAACTTGTAGAGCGTCCCCCATTGCCGACCCCACCCCTTGGCATTGATCGGCACGAACACGTCCATGTTCACCGGCGAAGCTTTGCGGTTGAGCATGTAGAAGCCGAGGTCGACGTCACGTCCGCTTTGGTGAGACTTGTGCGGGTAGAAGCGACCGCCACCCGGACGTGACAAGTCGCCAACCGTCAGGCGTGACCGAGGGTAGCGAAACGCAACTTCGTGCGCGCCATACTCGATCAGCCGAACGAGCTCGCCGGTCCCGTGTCGCGTGGTCTGCGAGCCCACCTTGACGCGCAGGTCCTTGTCGTCGTTCATTCGGACGCCGAAGCGCAGAAGACCGCGGTTCGGGTAGCCTACCGAGACGCTCGGGTTGGGTTCGAGGTCCGAGGGCGAAATCTGCCGCGGCATTCGTGAAATCTGCTCGAGGTCGTCGTCGGTCGGTTCGGTGTGGGTCTCGGCGTGCTGAGCCTCGCGCATCGCGGCGTCCCCGGTCATGGGGAGCTCTGCGCCCGCAAACGTGCCCGACAGCCAGACCAAGGACATCGCGCTGAGCGCGCAGATCCATGGCACCAGCCTCGATGCGTTGAC